>NZ_AMXF01000068.1 GCF_000310225.1 Thauera phenylacetica B4P | reverse complement strand
CGTCGATCCGCTCCGCCCGCCGGCCGGCGGCGGGCGGGCCTGCGCGCGCGGGTGTCGAGCGCGGCCTGTGGCACCGCCCGGCGCTGCTCAACCTGATCTCCGACCTGCTCACCCTGGGCGCCGCGGTGGCGCTGGGCTGGGCGCTGGTGATCTGGTTCGTGTCGCGGCCGCTGTTTCCGCTGCGCGAGCTGGTGGTGCTCACCGAGCCCGGGCAGGTGACCGCGGAGCAGCTCGACTACGCCGCCCGCCTGGCGGTGCAGGGCAACTTCTTCACCGTCGATCTCGAGGACGTGAAGCAGACCTTCGAGAAGCTACCCTGGGTGCGCAAGGCCGAGGTGCGCCGGCGCTGGCCGGATGCCCTCGAGCTGCGCCTGGAGGAGCACGAGGCGGTGGCCTACTGGACGGTGTCCGAGAGCGGCGAGGCGCGCCTGGTGAACCGCCAGGGCGAGGTCTTCGTCGCCGCCTCCAACGCCGACATGCCCCAGTTCGACGGCCCGCAGGGCTCGGCGAGCTGGCTGCTCGCGCGCCACGCCGAGTTCTCGAGCATGCTGCAGCCGCTTGGCGTGCGCCTGGTGGGCCTGGCGCTGTCGGCGCGCGAGGCCTGGCAGCTGCAGCTCGACAACGGCATGACCATCGTGCTCGGCCGCGAGCAGGACAAGTCCCCGCTGATGGACCGGCTGCGCCGCTTCATCGCGGTGTGGCCGCGCGTGCATGAACAGATCGACATCGACATCAAGACCGCGGACCTGCGCTATGCGAGCGGGTTTGCACTGACCCCGGCGGACGCCTCGGTGCTGCAGCAGCCCGTCGCGCCCGCCGCCCGGAAAGGCAGGAAATGAGCAAGCAATACAACGAACTGATCGTCGGCCTCGACATCGGCACCGCCAAGGTCACCTGCATGGTCGCCGAGGTGAAGCCCGACGGGCGGCTCAACGTGGTCGGCCTCGGCACCCAGCCCACCAACGGCCTCAAGCGCGGCGTGGTGGTGAACATCGAGGCCACGGTGGACGCGATCTCGCGCGTGGTGCAGGAGGTCGAGCTGATGGCCGACTGCAAGATCCACGAGGTCTACACCGGGCTTGCCGGCAGCCACATCAAGAGCTTCAACTCCAGCGGCACGGTCGCGATCAAGGAGAAGGAGGTCTCGCCGCTCGACGTCGAGCGCGTGATCGAGGTCGCCCGCGCGATGCCGATCCCGGCCGAGCAGCAGATCCTGCACATCCTCACCCAGGAATTCATCATCGATGGCCAGGGCGGCGTGCGCGAGCCGATCGGCATGAGCGGCGTGCGCCTCGAGGTCAAGGTGCACATCGTCACCGGCGCGGTGTCGGCGGCGCAGAACGTGATCAAGTGCGTGCGCCGCTGCGGGCTGGAGGTCATGGACCTGAGCCTGCAGCCGCTCGCCTCCAGCCACGCGGTGCTCACCGAGGACGAGAAGGAGCTCGGCGTGTGCATGGTCGACATCGGCGGTGGCACCACCGACATCGCCGTGTTCACGCAGGGCGCGATCCGCCACACCGCGGTGATCCCGGTCGCCGGCGACCAGATCACCAACGACATCGCGATGGCGCTGCGCACCCCGACCGCCGAGGCGGAGGAGATCAAGATCCGTCACGGCGTCGCCATGCACCACATGGCCGACCCCGAGGAGATGATCGAGGTGCCGGGCGTGGGTGACCGCCCGCCGCGCAAGCTCTCGCGCCAGGCGCTGGCCGACGTGATCGAGCCGCGCGTCTCCGAGCTCTTCGAACTGGTGCAGGCCGAGCTGCGCCGCAGCGGCTACGAGGAGCTGCTGTCCTCGGGCATCGTGCTGACCGGCGGCTCGGCGGTGATGCGCGGCATGGCCGAGCTCGCCGAGGATGTCTTCCACATGCCCGCGCGCGTGGGTGCGCCGCAGTACGACGGCGGCCTCGCCGACGTGGTCTGCCAGCCGCGCTACGCCACCGCGATGGGCCTGGTGATGGAGGGCGCCGTGCAGCGCCGCAGGGGGCTGCAGGCGCGCGACACGCGCAGCGTGAAACAGTTTTTCGGGCGCATGAAGGCCTGGTTCGAACGCAACTTCTGAACCGGTTTTCGGGCGGTTTTCATTTTGGATGCGGGCCGATCACCATCGCTTATTTAGTAGTAAACTTCCGGCCAGGTTACTAGATGCAGGCCGGCTGGCGATCGGTGCCGCGCGGGGCAGTCAAATCAGGAGGCGAGGCTAATGTTTGAAATCGTTGAGAAGGAAGCCACCGGTACGGTGATCAAGGTGGTCGGCGTCGGCGGTGCGGGTGGCAACGCGGTCGATCACATGATCCGCGAGGGCGTGAAGGGGGTGCATTTCATCTCCGCCAACACCGACGCGCAGGCGCTCAAGCGCTGCCTCGCCCCGGTCAAGGTCCAGCTCGGCATTACCGGCCTGGGTGCCGGCTCCAAGCCGGAAGCGGGCCGTGCCGCGGCGCAGGAGTCGCGCGACGCGATCTCCGCGGCGCTCGAGGGTGCGCACATGGTGTTCATCACCGGCGGCATGGGTGGCGGCACCGGCACCGGCGCCGCGCCGGTGGTGGCCGAGATCGCCAAGGAGATGGGCCTGCTGACCGTCGCCGTGGTCACCAAGCCCTTCGACTTCGAGAACCGCATCCGCGTCGCCGAGAGCGGCATCGAGGAGCTCACCCGCCACGTCGACTCGCTGATCGTCGTGCTCAACGACAAGCTGCTCGAGGTCTTCGGCGACGACGCCGGCTTCGAGGAGTGCTTCCGCTCCGCCGACAACGTGCTGCGCTCGGCCGTGGGCGGCATCGCCGAGATCATCAACGTCCCCGGCCTGGTCAACGTCGACTTCCAGGACGTGCGCACCGCGATGGCCGAGATGGGCCGCGCGATGATGGGCTCGGCCGAGGCCGCCGGCATGGACCGCGCCCGCATCGCCGCCGAGCAGGCCGCGGTGTCGCCGCTGCTCGAGGGCACCGAGCTTTCCGGCGCGCGCTGCGTGCTGATCAACATCACTGCGAGCAAGTCGCTGAAGATGTCGGAGGTGCGCGACGCGGTGAGGACCGTGCAGGCCTTCGCCGCACCCGAAGCCTTCGTCAAGTACGGCACCGTGTTCGACGACACCATGGAAGACCGCATCCGCATCACCGTGGTCGCCACCGGCCTCGGCGCGCCGCGCGCCGCGCGCCAGCCGGTGATGCAGGTGGTGCAGGGCACCGGCACCTACGGCCCGTCGATGGGCGGCGCGGTCGACGTGACGAACCTCGATGTGCCGGCAGTGATGCGCAGCGGTCGCCGCACCACCGTCGAGGCGATGAGCACCAGCGGTGTCGGCACCTACGACATCCCGGCCTTCCTGCGCCGCCAGGCGGACTGACCCCGCCCGGGTGGCCGCCGTCGCGGCGGCCACGGACCGAAACCCCCGCACGGGCCGCCGCCTCCGGCCCGCGCGGGGGTTTCGCCGTTTACGCCGCGCGCAACATCCACTTGCGCAATAGCCCGGATGCATCGCTGCGATCGCACGGGGGCGTCGGGGGGGCATGTTAAAATCCGCCATCGAAAAAGGAACAAGACCATGATCCGGCAGCGCACCCTCAAATCCGTCGTCAAGGCGACCGGCGTCGGCCTGCACGGCGGTCGCAAGGTGACCCTGACCCTGCGGCCGGCGGCGCCGGACACCGGCATCGTCTTCCACCGCGTCGATCTCGACCCGCCCCTGACCCTGCCCGCCGACCCCTACGCGGTGTGCGACACGCGCATGTGCTCGGGGCTGGAGCAGGGCGGCCACAAGGTCGGCACGGTCGAGCACCTGATGTCGGCGCTCGCCGGGCTGGGCATCGACAACCTGCATGTGGACGTCGACGCGCCCGAGATCCCCATCCTCGATGGCAGCTCGGCCCCCTTCGTGTTCCTGCTCCAGTCGGCAGGCATCGAGGAGCAGAAGGCGGCGAAGAAGTTCCTGCGCGTGAAGAAGGCGGTCGAGTACGTCGAGGGCGACAAGTGGGTCAGGCTCGAGCCCTACGACGGCTTCCGCCTCGCGTTCTCGATCGTGTTCAACCATCCCGCGATCGACAGCACCTCGACCCGGGTCGAGGTCGACTTCGCCCGCCACTCCTACGTCCGCGACGTCGCGCGTGCGCGCACCTTCGGCTTCATGCAAGATGTCGAGTTCATGCAGGCCAACGGCCTGGCGCTCGGCGGCAGCCTCGAGAACGCGATCGTCATGGACGAGTACCGTGTGCTCAACGCCGAGGGCCTGCGCTACGCCGACGAGTTCGTCAAGCACAAGGTGCTGGACGCGATCGGCGACCTCTACCTGTGCGGCCACCCCCTGCTCGCGTCGTATTCCGCGCACAAGGCCGGGCATGCGCTCAACAACCAGATCCTGCGCGTGCTGCTGGAAGACAAGGAGGCCTGGGAGCTGGTGAGCTTCGACCAGGAGGCGGCGACCCCGCCGGCGGTCTCGCACCAGTTCGCGCCGCTCGCGGCGGCCCTCGCGTGAGCCTGCGTTCCGTGCGCTGGAGCGTTCGGGCGGACCTGCGTGGCGCGCCCTGGCCTGCTCGCCGGCGCGAGGCCGCCGCGGTGATCGCCTGCCGCGAGGCCCCCGTCTTGCGACTCGAGAGGCCGCACGCATGCTGATCATGCGTTTGCTCCTGCTGCTCGCGGTGCTGTCGATCGGCGGCTCGGCGATCCTGTGGCTGCTGACCGGCAACCCGCGCTACAAGGCGTGGGCCTGGAAGGCCTTCCGCGCCACGCTGGTGATGCTGTTCGTGCTCTTCGCCCTGTTCGCCATCGAGCGCGTGCTCGTCCCGATCGCCTGACGGCCACGACGCACGACCGCATCGTCTCCCCCAATTCGCGGCTTCCGCCGTTCCTACAGGGGGCGGAGGTGCGGCGGTTCATTTAGGAGCGCCGGCAGGCGCGAAGGCGGCGGCGGCGGATTGGCGCGCGTCGATCACCGAGCGGCCGGATTCGCGGCTGCCGCCGTTCCTACAGGGGGCGGAGGTGCGGCGGTTCATGTAGGAGCGCCGGCAGGCGCGAATGTCGGGCTCGGAAGCGTGCTTTAAGCCGGGGCGCGAAGGCTGCGTGCAGGGTGGCGCGTCGTCTCAGGCGCGCCGGATCAGGCGCTCGATCGACGCGCGCAGCGGCGAGTCGGCCGGCAGGGTGTCGGCGAAGTCGTGCAGGTCGGCCTTGGCCGACTCCGAGATCTGCCGCTGCGGTGGCGGACGCTCGGGTGCCATCTGCTCGGGCGTGCCGACCTTGACCTTGATCGACTGCACCGGATGGCCTCCGTGCTGCAGGCGCTCCAGCAGGCTGGGCAGGATCTGGCGCACCCGCACCGCCGCGGCGCCGCCGCGGGCGGCCACGACCAGGCTGCCCTCCTTGAGGTTGGCCACCCGGCACTGGCCCTGCAGCTGAGGCGGCAGCATGCCGTCGAGCACCGCCTGCAGCCGGTTGAGCCGCGCGGCATGGTCCTGCAGGCGGGCGAGCGCGTCGCCGCCGAGAAAGCGTGAGAGCGGCCGGGTCATGGATGCTTGCGAGAACCGTCACGGGGAGCCTGGGTGGGCCATGATAAACTCTCGCCTTTGCCGAATCGACGTCGAACCCAAAACATGATCTCCGGCCTGCTCAAGAAAATCTTCGGTAGTCGCAACGACCGCCTCGTCCGCCAGTACATGCACACCGTGCGCAAGATCAACGCCTTCGAGGCCGCGATCTCCGCGCTGTCCGACGAGGCGCTGCGCGGCAAGACCGCGGAATTCCGCCAGCGCGTGGCCGATGGCGAGGCGCTCGACGCGCTGCTGCCCGAAGCCTTCGCCGTGGTGCGCGAGGCCGGCAAGCGGGTTCACGGCATGCGCCACTTCGACGTCCAGCTCGTCGGCGGCATGGTGCTGCACAACGGCAAGATCGCCGAGATGCGCACCGGCGAGGGCAAGACCCTGGTCGCCACGCTGCCCGCCTACCTCAACGCGCTGTCGGGCCGCGGCGTGCATGTGATCACGGTGAACGACTACCTCGCCAGCCGCGACGCCGAGTGGATGGGCCGCATCTACGGCTTCCTCGGGCTCACCACCGGCTGCAACCTGTCGCGCATGACGCATGACCAGAAGCAGGCCGCCTACGCCGCCGACATCACCTACGGCACCAACAACGAGTTCGGCTTCGACTACCTGCGCGACAACATGGTGTATGCGGTCGGCGAGCGCGTGCAGCGCGCGCTCAACTTCGCGATCGTCGACGAGGTGGACTCCATCCTCATCGACGAGGCGCGCACGCCGCTGATCATCTCCGGCCAGGCCGAGGACCACACCGAGCTGTACCTGAAGATGAACCAGGTGGCGCCGATGCTCAAGCGCCAGGAGGGCGGCCTCGACGACAAGGACGAGGTGCTCGACGCGGGTGACTACACGGTCGACCTCAAGGCGCACCAGGTGCTGCTGACCGAGCAGGGCCACGAGACCGCCGAGCAGATCCTCGTGCGCATGGGCCTGCTCGCCGAGGGCGGCGGTCTGTACGATCCGGCCAACATCCTGCTCGTGCATCACCTCTATGCCGCGCTGCGCGCCCACGCGCTCTACCACAAGGACCAGCAGTACGTGGTGCAGAACGGCGAGGTCGTCATCGTCGACGAATTCACCGGCCGCCTGATGCCGGGCCGGCGCTGGTCCGACGGCCTGCACCAGGCGGTCGAGGCCAAGGAAGGCGTGCGCATCCAGGCCGAGAACCAGACCCTGGCCTCGATCACCTTCCAGAACTACTTCCGCATGTACGGCAAGCTCGCCGGCATGACCGGCACCGCCGACACCGAGGCCTTCGAGTTCCAGTCCATCTACGGCCTCGAGACCGTGGTCATCCCGACCAATCGCCCGACCCGGCGCAAGGACGAGAACGACAAGGTCTACCGTACCGCCGACGAGAAGTGGAACGCGGTCGTCGAGGACATCCGCGCCTGCGTCGAGCGTGGCCAGCCGGTGCTGGTCGGCACGACCTCGATCGAGACCAACGAATTCCTCTCCGGCGTGCTGAAGAAGGCCAAGATCGAGCACCAGGTGCTCAACGCCAAGCAGCACGACAGCGAGGCGCAGATCGTCGCCCAGGCCGGCCGTCCCGGCATGGTGACGATCGCGACCAACATGGCCGGCCGCGGTACCGACATCGTGCTCGGCGGCAACATCGAGAAGCCGGTCGCCGCGGTGCGCGACGACGCCACGCTCGACCCCGCGCAGCGCGAGGCGACGATCGTCGCGCTGCGCGAGGCCTGGCAGAAGGTGCACGACGAGGTGATCGCCGCCGGCGGCCTGCACATCATCGGCACCGAACGCCACGAGTCGCGACGCATCGACAACCAGCTGCGCGGCCGCTCCGGCCGCCAGGGCGACCCGGGCTCGAGCCGCTTCTTCCTCTCGCTCGAAGATCCGCTGATGAAGATCTTCGCCGGCGAGCGTCTGAACGCGATCATGGTGCGCCTGAAGATGCCCGAGGGCGAGGCCATCGAGCATGCGATGGTGACGCGCTCGCTCGAATCCGCGCAGCGCAAGGTCGAGCAGCGCAACTTCGACATCCGCAAGCAGCTGCTCGAGTACGACGACGTCGCCAACGACCAGCGCAAGGTCATCTACCAGCAGCGCAACGAGCTGCTCGAGAGCGAGGACATCTCCGACACCGTGCGCGCCATGCGCCAGGGCGTGCTGCACGACATCTTCCGCCGCTACGTGCCGGTCGACAGCGTCGAGGAACAGTGGGAGCTGTCCGCCCTCGAGCAGGCGCTGCTCGCCGAGTGCCAGCTCAAGCTGCCGGTGGCCGAGTGGGTGAAGGCCGAGCCCAGCCTGGACGACGAGGCCATCCTCGAGCGCCTGGTGCAGGCCGGCGAGGAGGCCTACGCCGCCAAGACCGCGATCGTCGATCCGGCGGCCTGGCACCAGTTCGAGCGCAACGTGATGCTGCAGAGCCTCGACACCCACTGGCGCGAGCACCTCGCCGCGCTCGATCACCTGCGCCAGGGCATCCACCTGCGCGGCTATGCGCAGAAGAACCCCAAGCAGGAGTACAAGCGCGAGGCCTTCGAGCTCTTCGAGACCCTGCTCGACACCGTGCGCACCGACGTCACCAAGGTCCTGATGACGGTGCAGATCCGCACCGAGGCGCAACTCGAGGAGGCCGAGACGCCGCAGCAGGTCGAGAACGTGCAGTACCGCCACGCCGACTACGACGAGGCCCTCGGCGGCGACGCGGAGCAGGCGGGCGCGCAGCCGGCCGCCGCCGGTCCCAAGGTTGGCCGCAACGACCCCTGCCCCTGCGGCTCGGGCAAGAAGTACAAGCACTGCCACGGCAAACTGAACTGACCCTTCCGCCCCGGAGACCCGTATGGCCGTCAATCTCGCCACCCCGAACCCCGCCGAACTGCTGCCCGTGAAGGGCGTGCGCCTGGGCGTGACCGAAGCCGGCATCCGCAAGGCCAACCGGCGCGACCTCACCGTGATCGAGCTGTCCGAGGGCAGCCGCGTCGCCGGCGTGTTCACGCAGAACCGCTTTTGTGCCGCGCCGGTGCAGGTGTGCCGACAGCATCTGGCGGGCGGCGCGATCCGCGCGCTGCTGATCAACACCGGCGTTGCCAACGCTGGCACCGGCGAGCCCGGCCTGGCCGCCGCCAACGCCTGCTGCGCCGCGCTCGCGAGCGCGATGGGTCTCGACGCCGGTCAGGTGCTGCCGTTCTCGACCGGCGTGATCCTGGAGCCGCTGCCGGTAGACCGCCTCGTCGCCGGCCTGCCCGCGGCGGTCGCAGATTTGCGCGCTGACGGCTGGTTCGACGCCGCGCACGCGATCATGACCACCGACACCCTCGCCAAGGCGGTGTCGCGCCAGGTCCGCATCGGCGAGCGCACGGTCACCCTCACCGGCATCAGCAAGGGCGCCGGCATGATCAAGCCCAACATGGCCACCATGCTGGGCTTCCTCGCCTGCGACGCGGCGATCGCGCAGGACCTGCTCGACGACCTGGTGCGCGAGGCCGCCGACCTCTCCTTCAACAGCATCACCGTCGATGGCGACACCTCGACCAACGACTCCTTCATCCTCATCGCCACCGGCGGCGCCGGCAATGCCGAGATCGCCGCTGCCGACAGCGAGGACTACCGCGCCCTGCGCGCGGCGGTGATCGAGGTCGCGGTCGGGCTCGCGCAGGCGATCGTGCGCGACGGCGAGGGCGCGACCAAGTTCATGACGATCGCGGTCGAGGGTGGCCGCGACCGCGAGGAATGTCGCAAGGTGGGCTACGCGGTGGCGCACTCGCCCCTGGTCAAGACCGCCTTCTTCGCCTCCGACCCCAACCTCGGCCGCATCCTGGCGGCGATCGGCTACGCTGGCATCGACGACCTCGACGTCGCCAAGCTGCGCGTCTGGCTGGGCAACCCGGACGAGTCGGTGCTGGTCGCCGAGCACGGCGGGCGCGCCGCGAGCTACCTCGAGGAGGCCGGCTCGCGCATCATGAAGCACGCCGAGCTCACCGTGCGCATCGCGCTCGCCCGCGGCGACGCCGCCGCCACGGTGTGGACCTGCGACTTCTCCTACGACTACGTGAAAATCAACGCCGACTACCGCAGCTGAGCCGTGCCCGGCGTGCGACACGGCCCCGGCAGCCACGCGGCGCCGGGGCCGTGTCGCGTGAGGGTCGCCACAGGCAGCCTTGTGAGGCCGTTCGTGACGCCGTTCACCTCTTGCGACGCATGGGTCTTGTCGTCGCCCCCATCTCGGGCAGAATTCAATGCCGGTGGCGCGTTCATGTCGCCACGGAGCCGCAGGAATCACGTCGTCATGCTGGAATCGTACGCCACTCGCCGCACGCGCAGCCTGGCCTCGCGAACCGGGCCGCTGGTGCTGCTCGGGCTGCTCGCGCTCGATGTGCGCGCGGAAAGGGGCGAGGCGGACCCCTTCTTCGGCGAGATCCCGATGGTGCTCACCGCGTCGCGGCTGGCGCAGTCGCCTCTCGACGCGCCGGCGCCGGTGACCGTGATCGACCGCGAGATGATCGTCGCCTCGGGCTTCAACGAGATCCACGACCTGCTTCGCCTGGCGCCGGGCTTCCTCGTGGCCGACCATCCCGACGGGCCGCCCACGGTCGCGAGCCACGGCCTGGGCGACGCCCACGCGCGCCGCATCAAGGTGATGGTGGACGGACGCACGATCAACAGCCCGCTGTGGGGCAACGTGATCTGGGACAACCTGCCGCTGCGGGTGGACGACGTCGAGCGCATCGAGGTGGTGCGCGGTCCCAACGGTGCGGCCTATGGGGTCAACGCCTTCCAGGGGGTGGTCAATATCATCACCCGGGCGCCCTCCACCGAGAGCGGGCGGGCCTTCGTCGTGCGCGCGGGGAGGAACGGTTTCCGTGACTACGGTGTGCGCTTGAACGGCGCCGGCGGCGGTGTGTTCGACTGGAGGCTCTCCGCGTCGCGGCGCGAGCTGACGAGCTTCGAGCCGCACTATCGAGCGCGGCTCGGGGACTGGCACTCTTCCGAATCGCTCACCCGCAACACCGCCCATTTCAGCTCGGTGCTGCAGCTTTCGGCCGCGGACGAGCTCAGTCTCCAGGTCGGCGTCAGCGAGGGCAGCAGCCAGCGGGGGGCAGAGGCCTACCTCGATTACCCTCCGCACGCCGAGGACGATCGCGCGCTCCATCTGCAGGCGGGCTGGCGGCGCCAGGTCGATGCGGAGTCCGTGCTGAGCCTGCAGTACTTCCACCAGGGCGAGCGTGCGCGCGGAACCTGGCCGGTCACCCAGCGGCACCCGACGGATCCGGCGGTGGTCGTGCGCTTTCCCGCCAGCCGCGACAGCGAGGCGCGCCGTCACGATCTCGAGCTGCAGTACGACACCCGGCTCGGCCGCCGCCTCACCGGCATGCTCGGCATCGGGCTGCGCAGCGAGCATGCGCGGTCGACACACCTGTTCGGCACGGGGAAATGGCTGGATTCGACGCACGGCCAGGTCTTCGGCAGCCTCACGTGGAGCCCGCTCGAGCCGCTCAAGATCGATCTCGGCGGCACGCTCGAACATCACGACTACAGCGGCCGCCTGTTCTCGCCCCGGCTCGCGATCAACTACGCCCTCGACGCGGATTCGGCGCTGCGGCTGTCCACCGGTACGGCCTACCGCGCGCCCAGCCTGATGGAGTCGCGCGCCTTCCAGACCGATCGCGAGGACGACACGATCCGGCGTATCGGCTTCCGCGTGTTCGATCCGCTGCAGAGCGAGCGCATGCGCTTCGTGGACCTGGGTTATGTCGCGCAGCTGCGTCCGCTCGGCCTGAACTTCGACGCGCGGGTCTTCCGCGAGCATTACCGCCGCTTCATCGACGACAAGAGCTGCGTCTTCGGCGAATGCCCGCGTGCCGAACCGGCCGACTATGTCCCGATCGACCCCGGCAAGAAGAGCTTCTACTTCCTCAACGCCAACGATTTCCGCATGACCGGCGCGGAGTTCACCGTCGACTGGCGCAAGCCGGGATGGGGCAGGGCGATCCTCTCCCAGGCCTTCATCCAGATCGATCGTGGCGAGCCCTACAGCGACAAGGATATTCCGCGGAGCGCCCCGCACTCCACGACGGCGCTGCTGCTGATCAAGGACTTCCCCGGACGCTGGCAGGCCAGCCTCGGCTACTACCATAACGGCCTCTACTACTGGATGAACGGCGGCGACATCGTGCCGCGCACCGACCGCTTCGACCTGCGCATCGCCCGCCGCTTCGGCCCGCCCGGCTCGGACAACGAGGTGTCGCTCACCGCGCTGAGCCTCAAGGGGCGCTACGCCGACTTCCACGAGGACAAGTTCCGCCATGAGCCCGACCTCTATCTCGGTGTGCGCATCGGATGGTGAGGCAGGGCATGCGCGCGCGCGTGTCGCGCCTCCTCGCCGACGGCCTGCGCGTGGCAGTGGTGATTGCCATGTTCGCGTCGCTGTCCGGCCTCGGCGTGTCCGCGGCGCAGGCGATGGAGGTGGCGGTGCTGCTCTCCGAGGCCGAGGGGCGCGGGCAGCGCTTCGTTGAGGCGCTCGACGCGGCGCTCGCGCCCGGGGTGCATCGCCTGCTCCCCGCCGGGGTCGCCGGCGGCGATGCCGATGCGGCCTTGCTCGAGCGCGCCGACCTCGTGCTCGCCGTCGGCCACGCGGCGGCCGAGCGGGCGCTACGCGAATCTGCGCGGCCGGTGCTGGCCGTGCTCGTTGCCCTGCGCGACGTGGACCGCCTTAACCGGGCGCATCCCGAGCGCGGTCTCGGCGCGCTGGTGCTCGATCAGCCGCTCGAGCGCCACCTTCGCCTCGTGCGTGCGGTCCTGCCGGACGCGAGGCGCATCGGGGTGCTGCTGGGTCCCGATAGCGTCACGCAGTTGCCGAGCCTCAATCGCGCGGCCGCCGCGCTGCAGTTCCAGGCCGACGTGCACGAGGCGCGCCAGGCGGCGGACCTCGTGCCCGCGCTCGATCACCTGCTCTTTGCCAGCGATGCCCTGCTGCCCCTGCCCGATGGGCTGGTGTCCGGTCCGGCGGCGGCGCGCACCATCCTGCTCACCAGCTACCGGCATCGCCGCCCGGTGTTCGCCCACTCCGCCGCCTACGTCACGGCAGGCGCGCTCGCCGCGGTGTTCAGCACGCCCGAGCACGTCGCCGTGGATGTCGCCGACCTGCTGGCCGGAGCCACGGAGCCGTCGGGGCTGGTGCGCAGGATCCACTCGCCGCGGCGCTTCGATGTCGCCGTCAATCGCGCGGTGGCGCGCGCGCTGGGGCTCGTGGTCGCGGACGAGCCGGCGCTGCGCGAGCGCATCGCGGGGGGCACGCAATGATCGCCGCGCTCGCGCGCTACTCGCTGCGGCGGCAGATGCTGCTGGTGCTCGGCCTGCCGAGCGTGGTCTTCGTGCTCTGTATCGCCGCGCTCTTCGCCCACCAGAGCAGCCGGGCGCTCGACCAGGCCTTGCTCGAGCGCGGCCGCACCATGGTGCGCTTCCTCGCACCGGCGGCCGAGTACGTGCTGGTGTCGGGCAACCGCGAGGCGCTCGACGCGCTGATGGCGCGGGGCCTCGCGCAGCCCGACGTGGTCGGCGTGGGGTTCTACGATCCGGGCGGTGAGGCGCTGGCGATGCTCGGCGAGGGCTTGCCGCCACGGCTGGCTGCGCCGGTACGCACCGAGGGGGACGAGATCCGCGTCGACCTCGCGGACGGGGCAGTCGGCTTCGAGGCGGCGGTGGTCGTGGTGCCCGCGGCCGTGGACGACTACGCGGAGGATCCGCCGCTGAAGACGGCGCCCGTCGTCGGCCGCGTCCGCGTCGTGCTCGGCACTGCGCGCCTGGATGCCGAGAAGCGCAGCGTCTTCCTGACCGTCAGCCTGCTGGTGCTGGGGGTGCTCGCGGCGGCCATGGTGATCGCGCTGCGGCTCGCCGGATCGGTCGGCGAGCCGGTCGCGGCCCTGGTGCGCGCGGTCGGCCGCATGGCCGACGGGGATCTCGCGGTGCGCGTGCCGGCGCATGCGCGCAATGGCGAGCTGAAGGCGCTCGAGGCCGGCTTCAACGCCATGGCCGAGGCGATCGCCGAGAGCCAGCGCACCCTGCAGGCCCGCGTCGATGAGGCCACCGTGCAGCTGGCCTGGCAGGCGCATCACGACCCGCTCACCGGCCTGGCGAACCGGCGCGCCTTCGAGGAGCGCATCGAACAGGCGGTGCGCGCGCACCGGCGCTCGGGCGACCAGATCACGCTCTTCTACATCGACCTCGATCACTTCAAGGCGGTCAATGACAGCTGCGGCCATGCCGCGGGCGACCAGCTGCTGTCGCAGCTCGGCGTGCTGCTCAGGGGGCGCCTGCGCGCCGAGGACGAGGTCTTCCGCATCGGCGGCGACGAGTTCGCCGCGATCCTGCGCAGCTGCGGCAGCGAGGACGCGCGCCGGATCGCCGAGGGCCTGTGCGCGGCGATCGCCGACCATGCCTTCGAGTGCGAGGGCAGGCGCTTCCGCGTCGGAGCCAGCATCGGGCTGGCGCGCATGGACCCGGACCTGCAGGAGGCCGACGCGCTGATGATCGCCGCCGACCAGGCCTGCTACGCCGCCAAGCACGGCGGCCGTGGCCACGTGGTGGAGTATCCGCTGCCAGCCGCGGCCGGCAGCTCGCTCAGTGCAGCGCCTTCGGCACCGCCAGCATGAAGGCCGGGATCTCCGCCTCGAACTCGTGGCCGTCGTCGGCACGCATGCGGTAGCTGCCCTGCATCGTCCCCACCGGCGTGGCGAGCACGCAGCCGCTGGTGTAGCGGAAGGCCTGGCCGGGGCCGAGCACCGGCTGTTCGCCGACCACGCCCTGGCCATGGACCTCCTGCAGCTTGCCGTTGCCGTCGGTGATCACCCAGTGGCGGGCGAGCAGTTGCGCGCGCGCGCTGCCGGTGTTGAGGACCGTGATGTGATAGGCGAACACGAAGTGGTCGTCCTGCGGGCGTGATTGCCCGGCGATGTATTCGGCGACCGCGGTCACCTGGACGCGGTAAGGCGTGCTCTCGCTCATTGTCGTTTGTTCTCGGCCGGGAAGAGGGGCAGGCGTTAAAATAACAGTTTTTTCCGGAAGCTCACGCCATGTCGAACGCCGCCCCGTCCCCGCTCACCGCCCTGTCCCCGCTCGATGGTCGCTACCACGGCAAGGTCGCCGGCCTGCGCGAGCACTTCTCGGAGCATGGCCTGATCCGCAACCGCGTCAAGGTCGAGGTGGAGTGGCTCAAGGCGCTCGCCGCCGAGCCCGCGCTGGCGGAGATCGCGCCCTTCTCGGCGGCGACGGTGGCCGAGCTCGACGCCGTGGTGGCGAACTTCTCGACCGAGGACGGCGAGGCGGTCAAGGCGATCGAGGCCACCACAAACCACGACGTCAAGGCCATGGAGTACTGGCTCAAGAAGCGCCTCGGCCACAACGCCGAGGTGATGAAGGTGTCCGAGTTCATCCACTTCGCCTGCACCTCGGAAGACATCAACAACAGCTCGCACGCGCTGATGCTGGCCGAAGGCCGCGACCGCGTGCTGCTGCCGGCGCTCGACGCGGTGATCGCACGCTTCCGCGAGCTGGCGCACGCGCTCGCCGACCTGCCGATGCTGTCGCGCACCCACGGCCAGCCCGCCAGCCCGACCACGCTCGGGAAGGAGATGGCCAACATCGCCGCGCGCCTGATGCGCGCCCGCGCCGCGATCGCCGGCGTCGCCATGTGCGCCAAGTTCAACGGCGCCGTGGGCAACTACAACGCCCACCTGTCGGCCTGGCCGGCGTTCGACTGGGAGGGCTTCAACCGCCGCTTCATCGAATCCCTGGGGCTCACCTTCAACGAATACACCATCCAGATCGAGCCGCACGACGCCATGGCCGAGTTGTTCGATGCGGTCGCGCGCGCCAACACCATGCTGATCGACGCCTGCCGCGACATCTGGATGTACATCTCGCTCGGCTACTTCAAGCAGAAGCTGAAGGAAGGCGAGGTTGGCTCCTCGACCATGCCGCACAAGGTCAACCCGATCGACTTCGAGAACGCCGAGGGCAACTTCGGTCTCGCCAACGCGGTGCTCAAGCACTTCTCCGAGAAGCTGCCGATCTCGCGCATGCAGCGCGACCTCACCGACTCTACCGTGCTGCGCAACATGGGCGTGGGCTTCGGCCACACCGTGCTCGCGCTCGACAGCTGCCTGCGCGGCCTGGGCAAGCTCGAGGCCGAGCCCGCCCGCCTGGCCGCCGATCTGGACGACTGCTGGGAGGTGCTCGCCGAGCCGGTGCAGACCGTGATGCGCCGCTATGGCATCGAGAACCCCTACGAGCAGCTCAAGGCGATGACGCGCGGCAAGGGCATCACCCGCGAGGCGCTGCAGGACTTCGTCCATACGCTGGCCATCCCCGCCGAGGCGCGCGACCACCTGCTGGCGATGACGCCGGCGAGCTACGTCGGCAAGGCCGCGGAGCTGGCGCGCCGCATCTGATCCCTTGCCGGCCGGGCCGGTCTTTCAGGCCGGCCCTCGCCGTGCAAGCTGCGTTACGAACCATCCCGGCGCCACCCTCGCGGTGGCGCCGTCACGACAAGGAGCCCGCAATGGCCTTCGCCGACAACCTGAAAACCCTGCCCGGCATCTCCCACCTCGCCGCGCTGAACCTGATCGACGCCGCCGATGCGGTCGTCGCCAGCATCGAGAACAAGCCCGGCCAGGCCGGCTCGCTCTCTGTCTACAACCACCTCGCCCAGCTTTATGGGGCGATCTCGCCCGAGGCGGCGAAGAAGGGCCTGGAGCTCTACGCCGAGCACACCGAGGACGCCCGCGGCAACCCCGGCAAGCACCCCAACATCGACCGTTTGATCGGCCTGATCGAGCGCGGCGAGACGCTGCGGGTGAAGCAGGTGTTCGCGGTCTGAAGCGGAGGGCCGCCCGGGCGCGCCAGCCGTCCCGCAGCGCCGGCTTCGCGCCTGCTGGCGCTCCTACATGAAGCTGCACGGTCGGGAGGCGAATGCGCGCCAGATATCCCGCGGCCACCGTGCGGACAAGAAAAAAGGCGCCATGCGGGCGCCTTTTTCGGGGCGGGAAACGCGGTCTCAGACCACCGCCTCTTCCTTCTCCTTTTTCGGCTTGATGAACTGCTCGCGCGACACGCCCAGCCACATCACCAGCGGGCTCGCCACCAGCACCGAGGAGTAGATGCCGAAGCAGATGCCGATCGTGAGCGCCAGCGCGAAGTAGTACAGCGTCTCGCCGCCGAACAGCAGCATCGACAGCACCATCACCTGGGTGCTGCCGTGGGTGATCACGGTGCGCGAGATCGTGCTCGTGATCGCGTGGTCGAGCACTGCAGGCGTGCTCATCTGGCGCTTCTTCTTGAAGGTCTCGCGTACGCGGTCGAACACCACCACGGACTCGTTCACCGAATAGCCCAGCACCGCCAGCACCGCCGCCAGCACCGGCAGCGAGAACTCCCACTGGAAGAAGGCGAAGAAGCCCAGGATGATGATCACGTCGTGCAGGTTGGCGATGATCGCCGAGACCGCGAAGCGCCACTCGAAGCGCAGCGCGAGGTAGATCATGATGCCAATGATCACCAGCAGTAGCGCCATCGCTCCGTCGGTGGCGAGCTCCTTGCCCACCTGAGGGCCGACGAACTCGACCCGGCGCAGCTCGGGCGCCGGGCCGCCGGCCTGCTGCAGCGTGTTCATCACCGTCTCGGACACGCTCGAGGTGTCGAGGTCCTCGCGGTTGGGCAGGCGGATCAGCAGGTCGCGCGCGCTGCCGAAGTTCTGCACCTGCGCGTCCGGATAGCCACTGCCGGCCAGCGCGCTGCGGATGGGCTCGAGCTGCGGTGCCTCGGCGTAGCTCACCTCGACCAGCGTGCCGCCGGTGAACTCCACCGACAGGTGCAGGCCGCGGGTGGCGAGGAAGAACACCGCAAGCGCGAAGGTGAGCAACGAGATGACGTTGAACACCAGCGCGTGGCGCATGAAGGGGATGTCTTTCTTGATGCGGAAGAATTCCATGGTCGTGTTTCCTGTGCGTTCGTCCGCTTACTTGGTATCCGGCTTCCACACCTGGCCGATCGACAGGCTCTCGACCTTGCGACGGCGGCCGTAGATGAAGTTCACCAGCATCCGCGACACCAGGATCGCGCTGAACATCGAGGTCAGGATGCCCAGGCAGTGCACCACCGCGAAGCCGCGCACCGGGCCGGAGCCGAACACCAGCAGCGCGATGCCTGCGATCAGGGTGGTGATGTTGGAGTCGAGGATGGTGTCCCAGGCGCGGTCGTAGCCGGCCGCGATCGCCGCCTGCGGGCTGGCGCCGTTGCGCAGCTCCTCGCGGATGCGCTCGTTGATCAGCACGTTGGCGTCGATCGCCATGCCGAGCGTGAGCGCCATCGCGGCGATGCCGGGCAGGGTCAGCGTGGCCTGCAGCAGGGACAGCAGCGCCACCAGCAAGAGCAGGTTGGCGGCGAGCGCGATCGACGACACCAGGCCGACGAGCATGTAGTAGCCGCACATGAACACGACGATCGCGAGGAAGCCCCACAGCGTCGAGTTGAAGCCCTTCTGGATGTTCTCGGCGCCCAGGCTGGGGCCGACGGTGCGCTCCTCGATGATCTCCATTGGTGCGGCCAGCGAGCCGGCGCGCAGCAGCAGCGCGGTGTCGTTGGCCTCGACCGTGCTCATGCGCCCCGAGATCTGCACGCGTCCGCCGCCGATCTCGCTGCGGATCACCGGCGCGGTCACGACCTCGCCTTTGCCTTTCTCGAACAGCAGGATGGCCATGCGCTTGCCGACGCTCTCGCGCGTGACGTCGCGGAAGATGCGTGCGCCGGCGGCGTCCAGCGTCAGATGCACCGCGGGCTCGTTGGTCTGGCCGTCGAAGCCGGGCTGGGCGTCGGTGAGGCGGTCGCCGGTGAGCACCACCTGCTTCTTGACCAGCAGCGGCGAGCCGCCGCGCTCGGTGTACAGTTCGGTGCCGAAGGGCACGCTGCCGGCCAGCGCCTGCTCGATCGCGCCCGGGGTGTCATCCACCATGCGCACTTCCAGCGTGGCGGTGCGGCCGAGGATGTCCTTGGCCTTGGCCACGTCCTGCACGCCGGGCAGCTGCACCACGATGCGCTCGGCGCCCTGCTGCTGGATCACCGGCTCGGCGACGCCGAGCTCGTTGATGCGGTTGTGCAGGGTGGTGATGTTCTGCTTGATGGCGAAGTCGCGCATGGTCTGCTGCGCCTGCGGCGTCAGCGTGGCGACCAGCTTGAAGTCGTCACTGCCATCGTCGCGTTCGGCGAGCTGCAGGTCGGCGGTGCTGTCCTGGATCGCGCGCCGGCCCGCCTCGCGCTGGGCAGCGTCGCGGAAGCGGACGACGACCGTGTTGCCCTCGCGGGTGATGCCGGCGTGGCGCACGCTCTTGTCGCGCATCAGGGTGCGCAGGTCGCCGGTGGTCGAGTCGAGGCGCTTGACCAGCGCGCCCGGCATGTCCACCTCGAGGAGGAAGTGCACGCCGCCGCGCAGGTCGAGGCCGAGGTACATCGGCAGCGCGTTGATCGAGGTCAGCCAGCTCGGCGAGGCCGACAGCAGGTTGAGCGCGACCACGTAGGACGGGTCGGAGGCGTCGGGGTTGAAGGCCTGCTCGATGACGTCCTTGGCGCGCAGCTGGGTCTCGGTGTCCTTGAAGCGGGCGCGCACGCTGTTGGCGTCGGAGAAGATGCCGGTGTTCTCGATGCCGGCGGCCTTGAGCGCGCCGGCGATGCGGTCGGTGATGGCCGCGGCGTCGAGCTTGAGCGTCGCCTTGGCGCTGGACACCTGCACCGCCGGCACCTCGCCGTAGAAGTTGGGCAGGGTATAGAGCAGGCCCCAGAGCAGCACGAGGCCGATCAGGAGGTTCTTCCAGAGGGGATAGCGGTTCATCGTCGGCGGGAATGTGGGTGGAGCGGGGCCCGACGGGAGGGGTCGGGCTGCGCCTGCCGGGCGCCTGGCCGCACCCGCGGACGGGGCGGTGACGGATAGGGGCCGGCCATGGGCCCGCGGCGGCCGGGCGGTCGAGCCG
>NZ_AMXF01000067.1 GCF_000310225.1 Thauera phenylacetica B4P | reverse complement strand
GAGGGCGCGGGGTGCGGCGGGGCGGGGGCTGGGGGGCGTGGGCATGGGTCGGGGTGGCGTGGCCACCGGTGTGCTCAGTGGGGCAGGTCGCCGGCCTGGGGGCGCGCGGGGTGCTGCGTGCCCGCCTCGCCGCGGTTGATGGCGTCGCGCAGGGCGGCCAGGCGCGGGAAGGCGGCGACGGCGGCGTCGACGATGGCGGGGTCGAAGTGGCTGCCGCGGGTGGCCTGCACCATGGTGAGCGTCTCGGCGTCGCTGAGCGCCTTGCGGTAGCAGCGGTCCATGGTGAGGGCGTCGATGAAGTCGATGACCGCGACGATGCGCGCCGACTCGGGGATCGCGTCGCCGGCGAGACCTCGCGGGTAGCCGGTGCCGTCCCAGCGTTCGTGGTGGCCGAGGGCGATCTCGGCGGCCATCGCGAGCACGGGCACGTCGGTGTTGCCGAGGATCTGCGCGCCGATGAGCGGGTGGGTCTGCATGATCTCGCGCTCCTGGGCGGTGAGGCCGCCGGGTTTCTTGAGGATGCTGTCGGGGATGCCGATCTTGCCGATGTCGTGCATCGGCGCAGCCAGCTCGATGTCCCTGCACCAGGCCTCGGGCTTGCCGAGGAGGCGGGCGAGGTAGGCGGACAGGGCGCCGATGCGCACGATGTGGATACCGGTGTCGCCGTCCTTGTATTCTGCCGCGAGGGCGAGCTTGGAGAGCGTGACGTGGTGCGCACGTGCGAGCGCTTCGTAGGCCTGCTCGCGCTGGCGGCGGAGCTGGTGGAAGTCCTGCAGCAGGCGCACGAGCTGGCGCTGGTCGAGGTCGTTGTGCGCCGGAGCGGGCGGGGTCGGGGTGGGGCGGTCGGGGTTCATGCGTCGTGCGTTGCGAGGGGTCAGGTGTGTGCCGCGGCGGGTTCGGCGATGGGGACGGAGCCGGCGTCGGCGAGCGGGAACCACAGCGTGACGCAGGTGCCGTGGTCGGGTTCGCTGTCGAGATCCACCCGGCCGCCGTGGATGTTCATGATCTCCTGGACCAGCGACAGGCCCAGGCCGGTGCCCGGGATGTGGCCGGAGCGGTCGCTGCGGAAGAAGCGCTCGAAGGCGCGCGCGCGCGCCTCGTCGTTCATGCCGATGCCGTGGTCGCGTACCGACACGCCGACCAGCGGCCGGCCTTCGGGGTGCTCGGGCAGGATGCGCAGCTCGACGTCGCCGCCGGCGGGGGAGAACTTGAAGGCGTTGGAGAGCAGGTTCAGCAGCGCCTGCTGGAACTTGGCGCGGTCGGCGCGGAGGTCGGGCACGGCGGCGTCGAGGTCGGCGACCAGGCGGTGGCGGGTGTCGGGCGCGAGGAAGGCGGCGAGCGTCTCGTCGATCGCGGCGCGCACCGGCACGCGCTCGAAGTGGAAGCCCTCGGCGCGGCGCGCCTCGATGCGCGAGAGGTCGAGCAGGTCGCCGAGCAGCGCGGTGAGGCGGTTGGCCTGGCGGTGGATGGTGCCGAGCAGGTCGCGCGTGCGGGTCTCGTCGTAGCGGCGCGTCATCAGCAGCTCGGAGAAGCCGACGATGCTGGCCATCGGGGTGCGCAGCTCGTGCGCGGCGGTGGACAGGAACTCGCTCTTCATGCGGTCGAGCTCGGCCTCGCGGGTGACGTCGCGGAAATACACCACCAGCGAGCTGCCGCCGTTGCCGCAGTAGCGCCAGGTCTGGTGGAGCGTGAGCGGGCGCGGGCGGGCGAGCTGGATCACGCAGTCCTGGGTGGGGTCGTCGGCGTCGTCAGCCAGGGGGCGCGTGGCCTGGTCGGGGCTCGGCGGCAGGCCGGGGTAGGGGCGCGCGGATGCGCACCGGTTGCGGATGCGGGCCTCGAGCTCGGGCACGGTGAGCGAGATCAGCGGCTCGGGGGGCTGGCTGAAGAGACGTTCGGCGGCGGCGTTGACGTAGTTGAGGTGGCCGCGCTCGTCGAAGCAGACGAGCGGGTCGGGGCTGAGCGTGAAGATGGTGTCGAGGCGGGACAGCCAGTCGATGAGCAGGTCCTCGTTGGCCTTGCGCTCGCTGATGTCGGTGATGACGCCGACGTAGTGGACGATCTCGCCGCTGTCGGGGTTGCCCACCGGCGCGATCGCGAGCTGGTTCCAGAACGCCCGCCCGTCCTTGCGGAGGTTGCGCAGCACCACGCTGCAGGCCGTCCGCGAGGCGATGGCCCGGCGCAGCTGCACGATGGCGGCGCCGTCGCGCTCGTGCGGACCGAGCAGGCGGCAGTTGCGGCCGAGGACCTCGGTGGCGGCGTAGCCGGTGATGCGCTCGAAGGCGGCGTTGACGTAGATGATGGGGTTGTCGGGCTGGGTCAGGTCGGTGATGACGATGCCGCTGTCGATGGAGGCGAGCGCGTGCTCCTTGAGCAGGCGGTCGGCCTCCACGCGCCGCATCTGGCGCGTGCGCGCGTCGACCGTCTCCGAGAGCTCGCGCTGGGTGTCCTGCAGGGCGTGGATCATGCGGTAGACGCTGGCGGCGAGCAGGCGGAAGCTGTCCTGCTCGTGTGCAGGGACGTCTGCGCTGGGAATGTCGTCGAGCTCGCCGGCGGCGACGCGGCGCGCGGTGGCCTCGAGCTCGGCGAGCGGCGAGGCGATCGCGTCGGCGATGCGCCGGCTCTGCCAGCTGACGAGGGCGATCGCGCCCAGCCCGATGAGCAGGGTCCCGAGCACGAGCAGCTGCAGGGGCCGGTGCGCGGTGTCGCGCGCCACGGAGACCTCCAGCACGAGCGGCAGCGCGCCCGTCGTGCGGGGAGCGAGCGGGATGCGGTAGCGCAGGACGTCGGCGGTGGTCTCCGGCGTCCGCGTCGTGCCCGCGGCCGCCTCCCCCGCGAGGAACTGCAGGTGGTAATCCGCGTTGCCTGCGCTGCCGGCCCCCTCGAACAGCCGGGTGAGGTCGATCTGCACCCAAAGCCCGCCCTCCAAGCTGCCGGTGGGAAGGTATTCGATGGGGGCGGCGAGGTCGAGGTGCGGCACGCCGGCGATCTCGAGCACGGCGACGCGGGGCCCGCCTTGCGCGAGTGCCGCCTGCAGGGCGGGCTGCATCCAGCGCTCGTCGGCGTCGTGGCGCTGGCAGCCGGTGGCGAGCGGCTTGCCCTCGAAGTCGCCCAGGACGAGGGTGTCGATCTCGGGCGTCGACTCGCACAGCTCGTGCAGCAGGGGGCGGATGTAGGCGTTGCGCTCGGCGGAGTCGGCGAGCGCGTTGCTGAAGATGCTCTGCCGCGAGGCGGTGTGGATCTTGTCATGGAGCGCGTCGATGCGCGATTCGATGCGCAGGCGCGATTCGATGGCGGTGAGCTCGAGGCCGGAGGCGAGCTTGTCGGCGATCAGCGAGTGCAGGGCCGCGTAGCCGAGGCCGAGCGCCGGCAGCAGCACCAGGATGGCGAGCATCGACGAGAGCAGGGCCACCCGCGTGGCGAGGCCGCCCCGCTTCCAGCGCGCGGTCCGGGTGAGCAGCCGGATCGGCATGGGCTCAGCCCGCCCTGGACGGCAGGAGCCGGCCGCGCGGGTCGAAGCGGCAGATGAGCACGTCGTCGCGACCGAGGGCCTCGTGGCGCTCGGGTGCGAAGACAGGCGCGAAGCGCTTGACCACGCCCTGGTGTGCCGGGAGTCGTTCCAGGGCACGCTGGATGTCGGGCCGGTGGGTGCTGCCGGCCTGCCCGATCGCCAGCGCGAGCAGGCGCACGAGGTCGTAGGCGGGGCCGAGGCCGGTCATCGAGGGGATGGCGAGCGGGTCGTCGACGCCGAAGTGCTCCATGGCCGCGGTCGCGAGCGGGTGGGCGTCGGGGCCGTGCGCGTGCGCGAAGCTGAAGGATTGGGCGACCTCGAGCTTGACGTGGTGCAGCGCGGGACCGCAGAGCTCGGGGAAGCGTCCGCCGCTGATGCCCCAGTGGCTGAAGAGCGGGCGGCGGTCGCGTTCGGGCAGGGCGGCGATGGCGCGCACCAGGGCGGCGCCCTCGGGCTCGTTGCCGACGAAGAGGATGGCGTCCGCGCCGGCCTTGACGAGCGCGCCGTAGCTCTCGTCGAGGCCGCGGTCGCTGCCCCAGCGGTGCCATTCCTCGCCCACGAGCTGGAGCTCGCCCGGGACCTCGACGGCGATGTAGCGTTCGGCGAAGTACTGGCAGCTGCGCCCCCAGGCGGTCGTGGGCAGGATGAGGCCGACCCTGCGCAGCTTGCGCGCGCGCAGTTCGGCGAGCAGGCGCTCCATGGCGATGCTGTCGCGCAGGCCGAGGCGGAAGGCGTAGTTGGGCTGCTTGTTGTTGTCGACGATGGCGTCGGCCGCCGACCAGGGGTTAAGCAGGGGCAGCTGCGCCGCGTGGATGTGCGGGATCTGCTCGAGCGCGACCGGCGAGAACTTGCCGCACAGGTAGGCGACCAGATCGGGGAGGGTGGCCAGGTGCTGCACGTTGACCACGCCGCGCGCCGGCAGGCTGCGGTTGTCGGTGGTCACGAGCTGCAGCGGGCGCCCGCCCAGCACGCCGCCGCGGGCGTTGATGTGGTCGATCGCGCGCTGCGCGCCGAAGCGGATGGCGTCGTCGGCGGTGCTGGTGGGGTCGAAGAACTCGGCGTCGAGCCCGACCAGGACCGGTGCGGCCGCGCCGAACGCGCGCGGCACGACGCCGAGGGCGAGCAGGCCCGCGCAGCCCGTGCGCAGGAAGCGGCGGCGATCGAAGCCGGCAGCCGTCACCGGCCCTTCTCCAGCAGGCGCTCGACGATCTCGATGAGCTGTAGCGGGCTGAAGGGCTTGGTGAGGTATTCGTCGCAGCCGACGCGGCGGCCGGTCAGGATGTCGGACTGCTGGCCGCGGGCGGTGAGCATGACGATCGGCGTATGCGCGATCTCGGGGTCAGCGCGCACGCGCTCGCACACCTGGAAGCCGTCGATCGAGCCCGGCATCATGACGTCGAGCAGCACCACGCCCGGGCGCAGCGCCTTGATCATCTTGAGGCCGCTGTCGCCGTTGTCGGACTCATGGACCTCAAAGCCGTCGTAGTCCATGGTCATGCAGATCAGCTTGCGGATCTCGGGTTGGTCTTCGATGACGAGGATGATCTTGTTCATGGCGATTTGTGGCAGCGGGGTTGTACGTTCAAGATTGTAACCATTACATTACGGCGTGTCGGTGCCGCGCGCTCGGTGCGAATGAGCCCGCTGCTGGAATGTTGCACCGCATCGTGGAAGATTACCGACTCGCGCTCGATCGAGGTGTGAACTATGACCTGCTCCGGCAATTCTCTTTCCGATAACGTGCCCAATCTGGGCTGTCCGTCGCTCCGCCACGACGCGGGTTCGCCGCTGTGCGTGCTGGTGGTCGATGACGCCGCGGAGCTTCGCCTGCTGCTGCGCCTGATCCTCGAGCAGGCACAGTGCCGCACGATCTTCGCGGCGGACGCCGCACAGGCGCTGGCCTGGCTCGCGAACGAGCGCCCGGACCTCGTGCTGCTCGACATCGGCCTCGGCGCCGGGGCCGATGGCCTGGAGCTGTGCGCCGCCCTCAAGCGCACGCAGGGCGAGGCCTTCCCGAAGGTGGTGATGCTGACCGCCGACGACGATCCGCACACCATCGCGCTGGCGCGCACACGCGGCGCGGATGGCTACGTGGTGAAACCCTTCACGCCGGCGCAGATCCTCGGGCTGGTGGACAGCTTCGACGTGTGGCGGCTCGATCCGGCGCGCCGTCCGCCGGCGTTCTGGCCGACGCTGCGCCCTTAGGCTCTGGGGCTGCCCGCGCATGGCCCGGAGGGCGGGGATGCGCGCGGGCTTCAGCATGCGTCGCGCCACCATGGCGGGTAATCCGGTCGGGTGGCGGCGGTGGCTGCGCAGGCCGCGGCGAGCTCGTGCACCCGTGCCAGGCGGGGACGCAGCGCGTGCATGGCGCAGACGACCGCGGGGTCGAACTGGGCGCCGCTGGCGAGCTCGAGCAGCGTAAAGATCTCGTCTTCGGGCAGCGCGCTGCGGTAGCCGGAGGCCAGGCCGAGCGAGTCGACGAAGTCGGCGACCGCGACGATACGTCCGCAGAGCGGGATGTTCGAGCCCCTGCGCCGGGCGGGGTAGCCGCTGCCGTCCCATTTCTCGTGGTGGTTGAGCGCGATCTCCGCGGCGAGCGCCTCGAGCGGGCTGCCGCTGGCATCGAGCATGCGCGCGCCCTGGAGCGTGTGGTCGCGGACGCGCCGCCATTCGGCCTCGGTGAGCCCGCCGCGCTTGCGCAGGATCGCGGCGGGCACGAAGAAGTTGCCAAGGTCATGGACCGTGGCGGCGTCGAAGAGCTGGTCGCACCAGGCGGACGCTTCGCCGAGGGCGTCCGCGAGCAGGGCGGAGAGGGCGCCGACGCGCAGGCAGTGCTGCAGGCCGCCGGCCTCGCGCTGCGCCGAGACCAGGGTCAGTCGGCGCAGCGTGCGCAGCTGCGTCTCGCGCATCGCCCGCTCGGTGTGCTTGCGCTGGCAGAGCAGGTCATGGAGGTCGCGCACGATGCGCACGAGCTGCTGCTCGGCGCCCGTCGGCCTGCCGGGCTGGGGCTCGACGAGGTTGGGGTGGGCGGGGTCGCGGCGCAGGAAGCGGACGGGCGCGGCACGGGCGAGGAGGCTGTCGGTGCCGGATGGGGGCGGTGCTGCTTGGGTCTCTGCCATGGGGTCTCCGGCTCGGGGCGGCCGCGGGTCTCGAGCCCGCGCGGCGGACGGTGCCGCGGTCTTGTGCGTGGCTCCCGGGGATTGCGTTCGGGCTGGCGCGAAGGCGGATGCGCCGGCCCGGGGTTCAGTTGCGCGTGGGCATCAGCCCGCGCGCGGCCAGCCTGAGGTACTGCTTGTCGAGCACCAGGGCAGCGTAGCGCGCAGCGTCGAGCTCGTTGTCGCGGTCGAGGGTGCCGATCGCGATGTCGATCCATTCGAGCATGGTGGCGATGTCGCGTCTGGAGGGTTCTGGCAACGGCATGCCGTGGGCGAATTCCCGCAGCGCCTGCTCGCGCTCGGCGTCGATGAGGACCTTTCCGGAGGAGACAACGAGTTGCATGGCAGTTTCCTTGGGCGTAGCGCCGGCGCAGTGCGTGTCCTTACTCCACCGACGGCAGAGCAGGTCGAGCAATCCCACGGGGTGGAACTCCGCCTCCGGGGGAAGGGGGTCGTTCGGTTTCGTCGATCGCATGGAGCCTCCATGAGAACCAGCAGGCGTAGAGCCCGGTCAGCAGGGTCAGGCCGAGCACGGAGACCCAGCCGGGGGCGCCCGTCCGCCACAGGGCGTGGCCGGCGAGCATGCACTGTAGCCCGAAGCTCGTCCGGATCAGCAGGCTCGTGCGTGCGCTGAGGCTGCAGGCCAGGTGCAGCGCGCGCAGGTTCGTGCACGCGGCGCCCGACGTGCTCGAAGCGCTCGCGGCCCCTGGCTTCGAGCCCGTGCGTACCGAGTGCAGGCTGGCCGCGATGGAGTCGAGGAAGGGCAGCACGAGCGCCCAGGGCAGGAAGTACAGCAGGTCCCGCAAGGGCGGATGCGCCACGTCGTACAGCGTCGCGAGCGAGGCGCCCAGGAAGATGCCGTCGACGATTCGTTTGTTCGGCATGGCTGCGGTCTGCCTGGTTGGTCGGGTGCATGACGACCCGGGTGTGCCCCGGGTCGCCTCGATGACGGGTCAGCTTACGTATCCGTTCTGTTTGTCGGGCTCGGTCTTGCCTGGCGCGGAAACCGTCTTTGCAGCGGATCTGGACTTGGTATATCGTCTGCGTAAAGATTACACAAAAGTCACGTTCCTGCAATGATCCGGATGCGGTGGAGAGGCGCTGCGGCCGGTGCATGCACGGGCCTCTCTCACCACGGCAGGCCGCGGCGAGGCGGCTGCGGGCGAGCGGAGCCGACCGGTCGATCGGCACAGACGAGGAGATGCGGTGTCGGCGAAGCCATCGAGCATGGGGCGGGAGAGCGGGCTGCGCGGCGGGAACGCCGATGCTCAGGGTATCCCACGCCTGGACTGTGGGTGGCCGGTCTGGCTGCCCGTGCTGGGGGCGGCGCTGCTGATTTTCGCGCTGTGGGCGGGGGTGCTGTGGAAGATCTCGACCGAGGCGCGCGCGGAGGAGCACGAGCTCGACCGGCATGCGATGAACCTGGCGCGCGTGTTCGAGGAGCACACCGTGCGTACGCTCAGCGCGGTCGACCAGGCCTTGTTGTTCGTGAAGTTCGGCATCGAACGTGGCGGCGCGGGCTTCGATCTCACGGCGGCGGTGCAGCACGGCATGGCGATGGGGAAGTTGTACAACCAGGTGGGCGTGATCGACGCCGACGGCGTGTACCGCCTGTCCAGCCTGCCGGGCGTCGAGCCCGTGGATCTGCGCGACCGCGAACATTTCCAGGCCCACCTCGAGCGCGACTCGGGCGGATTCCTGGTGAGCAAGCCGCTGGTGGGGCGGGCGAGCGGGAAGTGGTCGCTGCAGATCACCCGCCGCCTCGAGCGTGCGGGTGGGGGCTTCGGTGGCGTGGTGGTGATCTCGATCGACCCCTTCTATTTCACCTCGTTCTACAAGGAGATCGACGTCGGCCGCAATGGTGTGGTGACCCTGGTCGGGATGGACGGGGTCGTGCGTGCGCGACGCTCAGGGGAGTCGATGGCGGTGGGGCAGGACCTGGCCTCGTCGGTGCTGTTCGAGCGTGTCGCGCTGGCGCCGCGCGGGGGCTACACCGAGACGAGCCCGATCGACGGGCGCGTGCGCAGGCTGGCCTACCGCAAGCTGGCGGACCTCCCCCTGGTGGTGGTGGTGGGGGTGGAGCCCGAGGAGGCGATCGCCGAGTTCGCGGCACGGCGCACGACGTATCTCGGCTTCGCCGCGGGCATGAGCGCGGTGATCGTGGCGTCCTGCCTGTTGTCGCTGTGGCTGATCCAGCGGCAGCGGCGGATCTCGGTCCGGCTCGCCGAGTTGCGGGTGCGTGCGGAGTCGGCCAACCGGCTCAAGTCGGAGTTTCTCGCTTCGATCTCGCACGAGCTGCGCACGCCGATGAACGGGGTGATCGGCTACGCCGAGCTGGTGCATGAGCTGTCCGAGGGCGAGGAACTGCGCAAGTACGCGCAGGTGATCCTGGACAGCAGCCAGCATCTGCTCGCCTTGCTGAACTCCATCCTCGATCTGGCGCGGGTGGAGGCGGGCAGCGTGCAGCTATCGCGGGCACCGGAGGCGGTCGATGAACTGGTGGAGAAGGTGTGCGCGACCTACCGCACGGTCGCCACGGCCAAGGGGCTGGCGCTGGTCTGCAGTGCGCCGGCGGGGCAGCGCATCGTGTGTGATCGCATGCGCGTGATTCAGATCCTGGGCAACCTGGTGCACAACGCGCTGAAGTTTACCGAGCACGGCGAGGTGGCGTTGAGCGCGCAGGTCGTCGACGGGAACTGCGTCTTCGAGGTGCGCGATACCGGTTGCGGCATCCCCGTCGAGCTGCACGAGGCGATCTTCGAGCGCTTTCGCCAGGGGCACGATTTCGAGACCAGGCGCCACGGCGGTGCCGGGCTCGGCCTGGCGCTCTGCCGCGAGCTGGCGGAGCTGATGAACGGAACGGTCACGCTGCGGTCGAGTCCTGATGAAGGGAGTGTCTTCCGCCTCGTCCTGCCGCTGGGCGACAAGAAAGGAGCGCAATGAAGGTACTCGTCGTCGATGACAACCCGGTCAACCGCCTGCTCCCGCTCACCTGGCTGGGCCGCGAGGGCTGCGAGGCCGTGGAGAGCGCCAACGGGCAGGAGGCGCTGGAGCGGGCGGGGCGGGCGCGTTTCGATGTGGTGCTGCTCGACCTGAGCATGCCCGGGATGTCGGGCCGGGAGGTCTGCCGGGCCCTGCGCGCCCTGCCCGACGGCGGGCGCCTGCGCATCATCGCCTACACCGCGCACGCCACGCCCGAGGGGCTGGACGGCTTCAAGGCCGAGGGCTTCGAC
The DNA here is from genome assembly GCF_000310225.1 of Thauera phenylacetica B4P. Classification (GTDB taxonomy): domain Bacteria; phylum Pseudomonadota; class Gammaproteobacteria; order Burkholderiales; family Rhodocyclaceae; genus Thauera; species Thauera phenylacetica. The sequence goes on along the minus strand of NZ_AMXF01000067.1, from coordinate 9,661 downwards.
GACGTGCTCGTCAAGCCGGTCTCGCGCGCGGCCCTGCTGCGCGCTGTGCTGCGCGACCGCGAGGAGCGCGGCGAGGTGTCGTGAGGGCGCCCGGGCTGGGAGGCAGGAGCGGCGGCAGCCGCGAATGAGGCGGCTCGGCGATCGACGCGGGCGGAGCAATGCACGGCGCGCGTTCGGCCCGGCCTGCGCGCCTACGGGAGGGGAGGTGCCAGTGGGGCTGCGGTCGGCACGGGGAAGTGGAACCACGCCGTCCCCGGTGACTTCTCCACCACGATCCGGTCCTCTGTAAGCCGGTAGGTCAGCTGGCAGCTCCGCCTCGGGTTGGACAGGACCGCCGGGTTGAAGATCGCCACGTTGTCGCCGGTGGGCCGGCGGACGGACTGGATGAAGAGGCCGGGGTGGCCCTCGTGACGAATTCGCGCCCCGACCGATTGGCTGAAGGCGTAATCCGCTGGATGCAGGAGATCCGGGTACTCCGCGGTCACCCCGCGGAAATCCAGCAACGCGGCCGCGCAGGCGACCCAATACACCGTGCGTTCCGCGACCACCGCCTCGCGTTCATACCCGGCATCGCTCAGCAGGCCGCGATACCAGTGATGGGCCGATTCGAAGACCGTGGTCTCGATCGATTCCGATCCGTACCAGACGCCATGGCTGCCATCCGAGAAGCGGCTCGCCTGCCAGTGCCTGAAGGGCCAGTCGATCGCGTTGAACCAGGCCGAGTCCTCGAAGGGACGGTCGATGACCGGCGTGTGCGAGCGATACGGCGGCGGCTTGACCGCGTCCTCTACCTGCTGGGCCAGCGACCACTCGGCCGGGTTGTCGGTGAGATCGTCGAACAAGTCCTGCGACTCGCGCAGGGAGACGATGTTGCGTGCGACGTCGCGGTGGAGGTCGGCCAGCGTCAGGCGGGCAAAAAGGGAGTTCACCGGACGCCCCGTTCAGACGCCGCGCGCGCGATCCAGATAACTCCGCACCATCAGCAGCCCGGCAAAGCCCCATTCCTTGACGACCTCCACCGGGCTGAGGTTGTCGAAGGCCTTGTTGCGGGTGCTCATCCAGCGGTAGGCGAGGTCCCGGTTGTGCGGGAACAGCAGGCGCAGGTTCTTGTGGATGCCCAGCAAGTGGCCCACGCGCTCGTACTGGTCGCGGCTGGTGCCGATGGCCTCGCCCTTGCGGTAGCGCGCCAGCGCCGCGCGGTTGCTGGCCGCGATCCCGAGCAGCGCGGCCTGGTCTTCGGTGCTCAGCTTCCAGTGATCGAGCAGGGTCATCACCATCCTGGCAAGCGCGCCACGGTCTTGTGATGCAGTGGTTTCGCGTTCGGCGACGGCACCCATGGCGCACTCCTCGTGTGGCGTGGTCGGTACGATGAGTGTAGTGGGATGTTGCGGTAAAAACAAATATTGGAAGAATCGAAACGGAAAAGGGTTTGATGGGGTCAGGTCTTTCATTTGACTGTCCCTGTCCCTGTCCCTGTCCCTGTGCCGTGCCGGGGTCCGCCGAACGTTCAGGGCAGGAAGCGGCCGAGGCGGTGCAGCTCGCTTTCGAGGTGCGCACGATCCAGCGCCGACCCGGGTTGCAGCAGCGGGAGCAGGCGTTCGATGCGGGCACGCAGGATGTGGTAGACGTCGAGCAGCTCGCCGTCCGCGCGCCGGGCGAAGAGGTGTCGCCGCAGCGGGTCCTGCACCGCCCAGCGGACGTGGAGCGGTGTTCCGGCATGATGCGGGCAGGGGTGGTCGACGTGCGTCGAGCACAGGGAAACGACCACGTCTCCCGCGCGCGGCGCAGCGCTGGGCGTTTCTGCTGTGGTCGGGCCGGGCCGGATTCCCTGGCGCTCGAGCAGCGCGAGCGCGGCCGGGGAGGGCGGCTCGTCGCGGTCGCAGGCGATGCGGCGGGCCTTGCAGTGGCAGGGGGCGAGATGGTTGAAGATGGCTGCGGCGAGCAGCGGGCGGCAGTCTCCGCCTTTGCCTACGAAGAGTATGTCCATGCTGTCGGACTCCCGGTCCTTGCCAGCCGGGGTCGCTTCCCCGCCCGGGGGGCGACGCGCTGACCCCGAGAGTGTCCGCTTCGAGTGTTTCAATCCGGTGAAGCTTCCATGTGCCTGTCACGGAGCTGTCACGGTGCCGTAAGACGATGGCGGTGTGCGCCGGGTTTGGCGCGTGATCGGGAATCGGACATGGACAATCGCGAAATCGCCGACCTGCACCGCAGGATCGAGCGTGAACTGCTGGACAGCTACGACGAGGAGCTGGAGCTCGAGCTCGACGACCAGCGCTTCGACGAGATCGGCTCGGGCGAGGCCCCGCCCGACAGCGACGACGAGCGCGCCAAGCGCCGGCGCTATTTCACCGAGCTGCTGCGCCTGCAGGGCGAGCTCGTGAAGCTGCAGGACTGGGTGGCCACCACCCGGCACCGGGTGGTGATCCTCTTCGAGGGGCGCGACGCGGCGGGCAAGGGCGGGGTCATCAAGCGCATCACCCAGCGCCTCAATCCGCGCGTGTGCCGGGTGGTTGCGCTGCCCGCGCCCAACGACCGCGAGCGCACGCAGTGGTACTTCCAGCGCTACGTGCCGCATCTTCCGGCGGCGGGCGAGATGGTGCTGTTCGACCGCAGCTGGTACAACCGCGCCGGCGTCGAGCGCGTGATGGGCTTCTGCACCGACGCGGAGTACGAGGAGTTCTTCCGCTCCGTCCCCGAGTTCGAGCGCATGCTGGTGCGCTCCGGAATCCAGCTCATCAAGTACTGGTTCTCGATCACCGACGAGGAGCAGCATTTCCGCTTCATGTCGCGCATCCACGATCCGCTCAAGCAGTGGAAGCTGAGCCCGATGGACCTCGAGTCGCGGGCGCGCTGGGAGCGCTACACGGTCGCCAAGGAGACCATGCTCGAGCGCACCCACATCCCCGAGGCGCCGTGGTGGATCGTCGAGGCGAACGACAAGAAGGCGGCGCGGCTCAACTGCATCCACCATCTTCTCGGCCAGATGCCCTACACCGAGGTGCAGCGGGCGCTGGTCGAGCTGCCCGCACGCGTGCGTCACGCCGACTACACCCGCCATCCGGTCCCGCGCGAGATGGTCGTGCCGGCGTGGTTCCGCTGATTTCCTAGGCCTGGCCGGTTCGCGTGCCGGTGCGCGCTCGGTCTGGCGCCGGCGTGGCACCGGGCGCGTGGTGATCCCCGCCGGAGAACCCGTCCGCGCGCGCGACCGTGGAGGCCTGCGCGAGGATCGCGTCGAGGATGTCCGGGACCTCGAAGAGCGCCCGGTTGTCGATGCGGCGGACGCGGGCCTGGAAGTCTTCGAGGTGATCGAGCAGGCGGGCGACCGCCAGGTCGATGGTGCGGAAACCGGTATGCACTACGCCGAGCCCGTTTTTGCGGATCCATTCCGCGTTGTAGCGCTCCTGGGGCATCGTCCACGCGTTGTCTACGACGATCACCGGCAGCCCCAGTTGCACGGCCTCGCTGATGCTGCCCGGGCCAGGCTTGCCGATGAAGAAGTCGGCGAGGCGCATGTAATAGGGAATGCCGGAGGTGAACTCGACCACCAGGCGCGGCGCTACGCTGGGGAGCGCGCGCAGCTTCGCCGCCAGCGCCTTGTTGTGCCCGCACAGGAAGATGGTCTGTGTCGTTGCCGCCAGGCGCTGCGCGATGCCGAGCATCGCGCGCGAGCCGTGTCCGCCGAACATGACCAGCCCGGTGGGCCGCCGGGGGTCGAGGCCGAGCCGCGCGCGTTCCGCGCTGCGGTCGATTGCGATCGGCTCGTAGAATTCGGGCCGAAGGATCATTCCCGAGGTCGCATGCACGCGGTGCGCGTCGTGGCCGAGTGCGAGCGCCTGATCGACCGCCCGTGGCGTGCCGCAGATGAAGTGCTGGGGTTGTCCAGCCTCGATCCAGAAGTTCGGCGGCAGGTCGGCCAGGTCGGTGAGCAGGGTCGCGTAGGGGACTCCGGGCAGGGCACCGGCCAGGCTCTCGTAGAGCGCGCGGTTGAAGTTCGGGATCAGCGAGACGACCAGGTCCGGCTCGGCGCGCAGCCAGTGTTCCTGTAAGGGCCGCAGCAGCAAGGGGTGGCCGAGGCGGATGGCGGTCTGCAGCAGCTTCAGCTCCTGCGTCATGCCCAGGGTCCAGCCGCGCGCCAGGCGCTTGTTGTACCAGTCCTCCGGCCTGCTGCCGGTGAGCGCGCGAAAGCGCTCCTGAGGGTCGAGGACGGCGAAGAGATCGACCGTGCGCACGCGCCACGAAGGCCTCTGCCGCTGCAGGGCAGCCTCGAGCGCGAGCGCCGAGGCGCGGTGGCCGCCGCCGGCGTTGAAGTAGATCAGATCGACGGTCGTGGTGCTCATGGCGTGCTCCCGGCTGCGGGCGCAGGCGTGGTGTCGGACGTTGAGGCTGCAGGCTCAGCGCCCCCGTCGTCGCTGCCTGAGGCGAAGCCCAGCGCATGCCGGAGGCTGTCGGTGAACTCGGCCGGAGAGGCGTGGATGAAGGCGTCCGGGACGCCATACGCGTCGGTCAGGCGCTGCCGGTCCTCCGCGCCATAGGCCACGATAAAGGGATACATGCCCGCACCCAGGGCGGCGAGGTAATCGCTGTACTCGTCGCCGCACGCATAACAGCGCGCCGGATGGACGCCGAGGCGCTCGCGGGCCTGATGGAAGTGGGGCGTCTTGTCCTCGCGCAGGGAAAGGCAGGCGAGGTGGTCGAAGGCGTCGAGGTCGATGTCGTGGCGGCGGAAGAGCTGGCGCAAGGTTTCGGCGGGCTCGACGGTGACGTTGCGTGTCACCAGGCCCACGCGCACTTCGGGGGCCTCGAGCAGCTGTTGCAGCAGTGCCGCGATGCCAGGGTAGAGCCGGGCTTCGTCGCGATAGAACCCGGTCAGCGTCGCCAACAGCCGCTTGCGGCTCTGCTTGCCGAACTGCCTGCGCAGGTTGTTGGGAAACTCGCGCAGCCCGCCGAGATACTTGAACAGTCTGCGGCGCTTCTGGAAGCGCTGCAGGTCGCCGATCGCCATGCCGTGGCGCAGGAAGCTCTGCTCGACGGCATGGAAGGCGTCGATGGTCGTTCCATCGGCGTCGAAGATCACCAGCCGGTCGGGGTTCCGATGCGCAGTCATGCCGGCAAGCTATCTCAGCCGTGCGACGGATTCGTGACGGAGGCGTGACGGTCTCGGTCGACGGTCGAACGGCCGGCGCCGCCAAGGCACCCCGGTCGCACCCGGCATCCGTTCCGTTCGAGATCGTCGTTTTGCCGGGTTCGCCACACGGATCAGCTAGCGCAGAAGGTCTGCAGCTCGACAAGGCGGTCCATTTGTCGCGCCATCCGCAACAGTTTTTTGTCTGGATGAAGGTTTATCTCACTCCAGCGCCGCCGTAAAGTGCTGCCCATGGTCGCGCCCCGGCTCGCAACCGCCGGCCGGCCGCGGACCCGGATCGACGCCGGCCGGCTGGCCAGCCAGAGCCATCGCCGCGCAACTGGAGAACCCTGATGCAAACCCTGCCCACCCTGTTCGTCTCGCACGGCGCGCCCACCTTCGCGCTCGAACCCGGCCTCGCCGGCGCCAAACTCACCGCGCTCGGCCGTCGGCTACCCTGCCCGCAGGCGGTGCTGGTCGTGTCGCCGCACTGGATGACGCGCCAGGCGCAGGCCACGCTGTCGCTTCGGCCCGAGACCATCCACGACTTCGGCGGCTTCGATCCGGCCCTCTACACGCTGCAGTACCCGGCCGAAGGCGCCCACCTCGCCGCGCGCCGCGCGCTCGAGCTGCTGCAGGCAGCGGGGCTGTCCGCCACCCCGAATGCCGATCGCGGCCTCGACCATGGTGCCTGGGTGCCGCTGATGCACCTGTATCCCGAGGCCGACATCCCGGTGTTCCAGGTGTCGCTGCCGGAGTGGCTCGATGCCGATGGCGCCTACGGCTACGGGCGTGCGCTCGCGCCGCTGGCGGACGAGGGCGTGCTGATCGTGGGCTCGGGCAGCCTGACCCACAACCTGTACGAGTTCCGCCTCGGTGATCCACACGCCGAGGCCTATGCGGCGGAGTTCGCACACTGGGTGCGCGACGCGGTGCTGGCGGGCGACCACCTGCGCCTGCGCCAGGCGCTCGCGATCGCACCGCACGCCCGCCGCGCGCATCCCACCGCCGAGCATTACCTGCCGCTGCTGGTGGCCGCCGGCGCGGCGGCGCAGGCCGTGCCCGCGAGCGTCATCGAAGGGGGCATCGTGCATGGCGTACTGTCGATGGATTCCTTCCTGTTCGGCACCGACCTCGCCGTGATGCAGGGGGCCGACGCGAACAAGGCATTGCCGCACTGAGGCCCGAGCACGCCAGCTGCCCGAAACCGTGGCCGCGCGTCATCGCGCTGGCCGGCCGCTCTGCAAAAGGCCACCGCGCGGGTCTTGTGGGGGACTCTGTGGGGGCTGCCGAACCGGTTGTGGGGCGGAATCAGGCCGAGCCACCACAAAAGTTCTCACAGCAGAAAGGACAAAGCCCGCAAAAGCGGGCTTTGTCCTTGAATATTTGGGGCGACATACCGGAATCGAACCGGTGACACCTGGAGCCACAATCCAGTGCTCTACCAACTGAGCTAATGCCGCCACTGTGGGACCCCGGAAAACCGGAATCCCGAAAAACCTTCCCTGGCCTGCCCGGCAGGGATCGAACCTGCAACCCCCGGCTTAGAAGGCCGGTGCTCTATCCAATTGAGCTACGGGCAGCTTCCGACGGGCAGTCGGGATGTGAGCTGGTCGGGGTGGAGGGATTCGAACCCCCGACATCTTGCTCCCAAAGCAAGCGCGCTACCGGACTGCGCTACACCCCGAGAGCCGCGAACTATACAGATGCCTTTTTGCTTCGTCAAACAAAATTTGCGCGCTGCGAAAAAACCCTGGAATCACGTGTTGGCGTGGCTTCCGGGGCGCGGTACGGCGGCCTTCGCTGCGTCGCGGCGGGCACGCACCACGCGCAGCAGGTTGGCGAAGAGCCAGCCGAATTCGACCGCCAGCACGATGCCGGCGAGCGGGGCGAGGATCGGGACGAAGACCGCGAGGCAGAGCGTGGCGAGGCTGGCGGTGCGCACGCGGAGCTGGCGGCGGATCGGGGTGTCGGGGAGCAGCTTCTTCATGTTCGGCGCCTTGATCCCGGCCTGGGTGAGGTGCAGCCAGGCGAGGAAGGGCACGATCTTGTAGAGCATCGCGGTGATGGTGCCGCCGAAGCCGCCGTGCAGGATCAGCACGCCGGCGAGGATCGGCCACCAGTCGGCGTCGGACCACAGCGAGATCACCAGCACCAGGACGCCTGCGAGCGCCGCGTACATGGCCTCGCGGAAGGCGAGGAAGGGTGTGTCGGGCTTGCTGCGCCGCGAGTGCGCCTGCAGGTATAGCGTGGTGCCTGCGTAGCCGGCGCCGAGCAGGCCGAGGGCGATGATGGCGATGAAGCGCGCGGTGTCGATCGCGAAGTATTCGGCGAGGGTCCACAGCACGAGCGTGGCGGTGACCGCCGGCGCCCACAGCGTGGTGAAGCGTTGTGGATAGGCCGCGGTGATCTGGAACATCGGCACCACGACCCAGCTCGCGGCGGCGAGCAGCACCGCGGCCCAGCCCATCCAGCCCCAGCCGGCGTGCAGGTTGACCACGGTCGGCAGCGCCACCGGGAGCGCGAGGCCGCGGGTAAGCACGAGCACCAGGCTGAAGCCGAGCGCGGCGGTGACGACCAGGCCGGCGAAGGCCATGCGCAGGTCGCGCGGGGTGCGCGTGTTGTTGCCCGTGCGTGCGCCCCGGCTGAGGCCCAGCGCGGCGGCGGAGAGGAAGACGAAGAGTCCGCCCACGAGGAGCACGGCGCCGCCGAGCAGGACATCGGGCGCGCCGGCGCCCAGCCCGAAGGCGAGCCCCGCGGTGCCGAGCGTCATCGCCACGTGGGTGATGCCGGCGATGCGCAGCGGGGCGGGCATGCTCGCGCCCGCCACCACCGGCATGACCTGCAGCAGCGCGCCGAGCATCACCTGCAACATGAAGCCGGCGGCGAAGAGGTGCGTGATGGCGAGCGCGCCGGGCGTCCACCGCGAGACGAGGATCTCGCCGCCGAAGAGCAGCGTCAGCCCCGCCACCACCCCGAACAGCGGGGCGGTGAGGAAGAAGCGCAGCGGTGCGGAGAACGGCGGGGTGTCGTCGTAGGAGAGGCCCGGCCCCATCATCGCTGGCGAATCCGGATCTCGACCGCGCCGTCGTCGCGGAAGGCTTCGGCGTGGCGGTAGCCGTCGCGATCGAGGATGCGCAACAGCGGGTGCGGCATGCGGTCGAGGATGAGCAGCATCTCTTCGTCCTTGCCGAGGGCCATCAGGCCCTCCATGGCGCGTTCGAAGGGTTCGGGCGGCTCGAGGCCGCGGGCATCGACCACACGACCGCTCATGCTGCGCGGGCCTCCACGAGGTGCTTGCCGACCGAGGCCGACAGGCGCTCCTGCTCGTCGCCGGGCAGGCGGCTGTCGAGCATCGGGTAGATCACGCTCTCTTCCTTCATGTTGTGCTGCTGCATCATGATCAGCAGGGTCTCGGCCTCGCCGGCGAAGTCGTCGGCGTCCTGCTTGTCGAGGGCGTACTGGAGGGCGGCCAGGGTGTCGCGCATGTTCTGGTGTTCGTGGCGCATCACCATGGTGGGGCCCTGCGTCATGCCGGTCGCCTGCTCGAAGGCGGGGAAGAGGGTGCTCTCCTCGGCGGCGAAGTGGGCGTTGAGCGCATCCGCGAATTTCTTCAGCGCGGCGGCCGCGTCGGCCCAGTCGCCGTCGGAGGCGAGCTCCTCGGCGCGGGCGAAGATGCCGTCACAGTCGCGGTGGTCGTGGGTCATGAGTTCGGAAATGCTATTCATTGGAGTCTCCTCTCTGGCGGGTGTTCCGAATTCTCCGCAGGGGGCGACAAAGGGCATTGATGCAAGTCAAGGGCATCCGGATGTATTGGAGTTGCAACAATTTGTCCTGCAGCAGATCCGGCTTCGCTTGGGCGCGGCGAGGCTTGCAGGCACAATGCGGGCTTTTTGGCCGGGGGGGGCGCGTGGCGGACGAGAGGCGGTCTGGCGGGGCGGAACACGGCCGGACGATCGGCTGGGTGAAGGTGTTCCTGCCGTTCGCGCTCGGCTACTACCTGTCCTACCTGCTGCGCACGGTCAATGCGGTGATCTCGCCGCGGCTCACCGACGAGCTCGGCCTGTCGGCGGCCAGCCTGGGACTGTTGACCAGCGCGTATTTCCTCGCCTTCGGGGCGGCGCAGATCCCGGTCGGGATCGCGCTCGACCGCTTCGGCCCGCGCCGGGTGGAGGCCGCGCTGCTGCTGCTCGCCGCGCTCGGCAGCGCGCTCTTCGCGATGGCCGATTCGCTCGGCGCGCTCGCGGGTGCGCGAGCCCTGGTCGGCGTCGGCGTGTCGGCCTGCCTGATGGCGGCCTTGAAGGGCTTCGCGCTGTGGTATCCGCCCGAGCGCCAGAGCTCGATGATCGGCTTCATCATGGCCTCGGGCTCGCTCGGCGCGCTCACCGCCAGCGTGCCGCTCGAGGCGGTGCTGCCGGTGCTGGGCTGGCGCGGCGCGTTCTGGATCATCGCCGCGGTGTGCCTGGTCGCCGCGGCGCTGGTGCTGCGCGCGCTGCCCGCTGCGCCCGTGGTGGCGGGCGAGGCCTCGGTGGCGGCGGC
>NZ_AMXF01000066.1 GCF_000310225.1 Thauera phenylacetica B4P | reverse complement strand
GACCGCCGGCTTGCGCAGGCTCACCCGCATCGCCGGGGCCTTGCCGCGGGCGCTCGCGACCGCGCGCGCCGGGGCCTTCGCGGAGCGGGTGGATCTGGCATCGCGCGTCGCAGCCTTGGCCGCGACCTTCTTCTGCGCGGGCTTGGCCGCAGCCTTGCGCACCGGGGCCTTGGCCGCGGCCTTCTTCGCGGCTGGCTTGGAAACCTTGCTCGTCGCAGCCTTGCCGGATGCCTTCGGGGCTGCGACGGCCATGCCCGATTGCAGCGCGAACATCGCGGCAATCGCGGCGATCAGGGGACGAACTTTCATGATGGCGACGGTACGGAGAACGAGAGGAGTTGAAATCTGAGGAATCTGCTTTGAAAAATAGGCAGATAGGAGATGGATTTCAAGTTGTTTCTAGCTTCGGGGGAGATTCTACCCCCGCGGCGCCATTGCGAGCGAGCCCGGGTGCGCCCGCCGTACCGTTTCAGGAATCGATGCGCAGGAAGCGGCGCAGGTCGCCGGCGCGCGTCATCGCGTCATGATAGCCGAGCTCGATCAACGCGCGCGTAAATCCCGGCTCGAAAAGCAGGTAGGAGAGCAGGGTCGAGCCCTCGCGTCGAAAGGTGCCCAGTCCGCGCAGCACGATGCGCAGCTGCGCCGGCAGGCTGCGGGCATGGCGTGCCGCGATGGTGTCCAGGCGCTGGGAGGGCTGGATCACCAGGCACTCGATCGGACGCAAGGCGATGCCGGCCTCGGCGCGGCGCGCCTCGTCGAGCCGGCTCACCGTGTCGTTGATGCGCGCGAGGCGCTCGAGGTCGACCTCCAGGGTGTCGAGGAAGATGCTCGACAGCGCATGCCCGGCGATCTGCGCCGGCGAGGGGTAGCCGCCGATGGCGCGCATGCGCCCCTCCTCGGCGGTGCGTCCGGCGCCGATCACCAGGATGCGGTCGGCGCCGAGGTGGATCGCCGGGCTCACCGGCGCGAGCTGGCGCATCGAGCCGTCGCCGAAGTACTCGCGGTGGATCTTGACCGCCGGGAACACGAAGGGAAGCGCCGCGCTCGCCATCACGTGGCCGACGTCGAGCTGCGCGCGCACGCCCAGGCGCTGCGCGCGTCGCCAGGGCTGCAGCTCGGGCGCGCCCTGGAAGAAGGCGAGGCTCTCGCCGGAGGAGTAGCCCGAGGCGGTGACGCTGAGCGCGCGCAGGTCGCCGCGGCCGATCGCGGCCTCGATCGACGGGAAGTCGAGCACGCGCTCGAGCAGGCCGCGCAAGGGGGTGTTGTCGAGCAGGGAGCGCGGCGTCTGCCGCAGCAGCCAGCCGCCGAACAGCGCCGCCCCCCAGCGCAGGCCGCTGCCGAAGAGCGTGAGCGGATCGACCCGATACACCTGGTCGACGTGCAGGCTGCGCCAGACACGCTGGATGTGGAGCACCGCGCGGCCGAAGTCTCCGGCATGCACGGCGAGCGCGACCGCGTTGATCGCCCCCGCCGAGGTGCCGCACAGGATGGGGAAAGGGTTGCCGGGGCGCTTGCCGCGCAGCTCGCGGATCGCGACCAGCACGCCGACCTGGTAGGCGGCGCGCGCGCCACCCCCGGTCAGCACCAGCGCCGCCCGCCCCTCGTCCGCGTTCATGCGCCCGCCTCCGCTCATGCGATGGAGTCAGCATCGCGCGGGAGACGACCGCCAGGCAAGGAAGGAATGCGCAGGCGCGAGGCGCATTTCGATTGGCGGTGCCGGGCGCGCCCGCCGGCAGCGGGCGCGCCCGAGCCCCCGATGACGGGGCCTCGATCAGCCCGCCTGCCCGGCCTCCACCACGGTGAGCGCGGTCATGTTGATGATGCGGCGCACCGTGGCCGAGGGCGTGAGGATGTGCACCGGCTTGGCCGCGCCGAGCAGGATCGGCCCCACCGTCATGCCGCTGCCTGCCGCGTTCTTGAGCAGGTTGAAGGCGATGTTGGCCGCGTCCAGGGTCGGGAAGATCAGCAGGTTGGCGTCCTCGCGCATCTTCGCGTTGGGGAAGATCTGCAGGCGGTGGCGGGCGTCGAGCGCCGAGTCGCCGTGCATCTCGCCTTCCACCTGCAGCTCGGGATGGCGCTCGTGCAGCATGCGCAGCGCGGTGCGCATCTTCCCGGCGGTCGGCGAATCGGCCGAGCCGAAGGACGAGTGCGACAGCAGCGCGATGCGCGGCTCGATGCCGAAGCGCTTCATCTCCTCGGCGGCGAGCAGCGTCATCTCGACCACCTGCTCGGGCGTGGGGTCGTAGTTGACATAGGTGTCGGCGAGGAAGAGCGTGCGCCCGGGCAGGCTGAGCAGGTTGACCGTATACAGGTGGTCCACCCCTTCACGGCGGCCGAGCACGTCCTCGACGAACTCGCGGTGCAGGCGGTGCATGCCGTAGGTGCCGCAGATGAGGCCGTCGCCGTAGCCGAACTTGAGCAGCAGCGCGCCGATCAGCGTGGTGCGGCGGCGCACCTCCTTCTTGGCGTACTCGACCGACACCCCCTTGCGCTCCATCAGGCCGTGGTAGTGCTGCCAGAGCTGGTTGAAGCGCGGGTCGGAGTCGGGGTTGACCAGCTCGAAGTCGCGCTCGGCGGCCAGGCGCAGGCCGAAGCGCTCGATGTTCTTGGCCACGACCTCGGGGCGGCCGATGAGGATCGGGCGCGCCAGGCCCTCGTCCACCACCTGCTGCACCGCGCGCAGCACCTTCTCGGATTCGCCCTCGGAGAAGATGACCCGCTTGGGGTTCTTGTGCGCGGCGGCGAACACCGGCTTCATGATCAGGCCGGAGTGCCAGACGAAGTTGTTGAGCTGGCTGCGGTAGGCGTTCCAGTCGGTGATCGGCCGCGTCGCCACGCCCGAGGCCATGCCGGCCTCGGCCACCGCGGGGGCGATCTTGACGATCAGGCGCGGGTCGAAGGGGCGCGGGATGATGTACTCGGGGCCGAAGCCGCCGACCTTCTCGCCGTAGGCGGCGGCGACGATGTCGCTCTGCTCCACGCGCGCGAGCTCGGCGATCGCCTTCACCGCGGCGAGCTGCATCTCGTCGGTGATGGTGGTCGCGCCGACGTCGAGCGCACCGCGGAAGATGAAGGGGAAGCACAGCACGTTGTTGACCTGGTTCGGGTAGTCCGAACGGCCGGTGGCGATCAGCGCGTCGTCACGCACCGCCTTGACCTGCTCGGGCAGGATCTCGGGCGTGGGGTTGGCGAGCGCCAGGATCATCGGGTTGGGCGCCATCTTCGCGACCATCTCCGGCTTGAGCACACCGCCGGCCGAAAGCCCCAGGAACACGTCCGCGCCCTCGATGACCTCGGCGAGCTTCCTCGCGTCGGTCTGCTTGGCGTAGCGCGCCTTGATCGGGTCCATCAGCGCGGTGCGGCCCTCGTAGACCACGCCCTCGAGGTCGGTGACCCAGATGTTCTCGACCGGCACGCCGAGCTTGACCAGCAGGCCGAGGCAGGCGAGCGCCGCGGCGCCGGCGCCGGAGGTCACCAGCTTGACCTTCTTCAGGTCCTTGCCCTGCAGGTGCAGGCCGTTCAGCACCGCGGCGCCGACCACGATCGCGGTGCCGTGCTGGTCGTCATGGAAGACCGGGATCTTCATGCGCTCGCGCAGCTTGGCCTCGATGTAGAAGCACTCGGGCGCCTTGATGTCCTCGAGGTTGATGCCGCCGAAGGTGGGCTCGAGCGCGGCGATCATGTCGATCAGCTTGTCGGCGTCGGGCTCGTCGATCTCGAGGTCGAAGACGTCGATGCCGGCGAACTTCTTGAACAGCACGCCCTTGCCTTCCATGACCGGCTTGGCGGCGAGCGGCCCGATGTTGCCCAGGCCGAGCACGGCGGTGCCGTTGGTGACCACGCCGATGAGGTTGGAGCGCGCGGTGAGCTCGGCGGCCTGCGCCGGGTCCTCGACGATCGCGTCGCAGGCCGCGGCCACGCCGGGCGAGTAGGCCAGCGACAGGTCGCGCTGGTTGGACAGCACCTTGGTGGGCGTCACCGAGATCTTGCCCGGGCGCGGGTAGCGGTGGTAGTCGAGGGCCGCACTGCGGATCAGCTCGTCCATGGTCTTCCTCCTTGGTCTTTTGGGTATGGGACGGGCGCCGTGCCGGCGCGCCGGGCGTCAACGGCGCAAGCATACCGCGGACGCGCTTATTCTCGCATTACGAAAACAAAACTTGCGATGTGAAAAACACGTATACCGCCTCCACGGCAGCCCCTCTCGATAGGCGGACTGCATCACACCGATCGTTACGATCCCGTTCATGGCCGGGGGCCGGGCATGGCATAATTATGGGCTCAACCGCGAACGATCCGCCCCGACGGCGCTCGTAGACGGAAGTCGGTGCGCCCGCCTCGGGCGCCCATGCAGCCCGCCGGCCAGGCAGCCCCTGCAGCAACGATGGCCGACCGACGGGAATGGTTTCGCATCACAGCACGGGAGAGCTGTACACATGTCTCAGAACCACGCCCAGGCGGCGATCGCCGCTGCCCCCGAATACGTCCGCCACGAAGGCCTGAAGAAGTGGGTCGGCGAGATCGCCGCGCTCACCGAGCCCGACCGCGTGGTCTGGTGCGACGGCTCGCAGGAGGAGTACGACCGCCTGTGCGCCGAGATGGTCCAGTCCGGCATGCTGATCAAGCTGAACCCGGAGAAGCGCAAGGACTCCTACCTCGCCTGGTCCGACCCCTCCGACGTCGCCCGCGTCGAGGACCGCACCTTCATCTGCTCGAAGAACAAGGGCGACGCCGGCCCGACCAACAACTGGGAAGACCCGGCGGTGATGCGCGAGACCCTGAACGGCCTGTTCAAGGGTTGCATGCACGGCCGCACCATGTACGTGGTCCCGTTCTCCATGGGTCCGCTCGGCAGCCCGATCGCCCACATCGGCGTCGAGATCTCCGACAGCCCCTACGTCGTCACCAACATGCGCATCATGACCCGCATGGGCCGCGGCGCGATCGAGGTGCTCGGCACCGACGGCGAGTTCGTGCCCTGCGTGCACACCGTGGGCGCCCCGCTCGCCCAGGGCGAGAAGGACAGCCGCTGGCCGTGCAACCCGACCACCAAGTACATCGTGCACTACCCCGAGACGCGCGAGATCTGGTCCTACGGCTCCGGCTACGGCGGCAACGCCCTGCTCGGCAAGAAGTGCTTCGCGCTGCGCATCGCCTCCACCATGGCGCGTGACGAGGGCTGGCTGGCCGAGCACATGCTGATCCTCGGCGTCGAGTCGCCCGACGGCGAGAAGTCCTACGTCGCCGCCGCCTTCCCGTCGGCCTGCGGCAAGACCAACTTCGCCATGCTGATCCCGCCGAAGTCCTTCGACGGCTGGAAGATCACCACCGTCGGCGACGACATCGCCTGGATCAAGCCCGGCCCCGACGGCAAGTTCCGCGCCATCAACCCCGAGTACGGCTACTTCGGCGTCGCCCCCGGCACCTCGGAGAAGACCAACTTCAACGCGATGGCCACGCTGAAGGAGAACATCATCTTCACCAACGTCGCGCTGACCGACGACGGCGACGTGTGGTGGGAAGGCATGACCAAGGAGGCCCCGGCCCACCTGGTCGACTGGCAGGGCAAGGACTGGACCCCGGAGATCGCCAAGGAAACCGGCCGCAAGGCCGCGCACCCGAACGCGCGCTTCACCGCCCCGGCCAGCCAGTGCCCCTCGGTCGACCCGGCCTGGGAAGACCCGGCCGGCGTGCCGATCTCGGCCTTCATCTTCGGCGGCCGCCGCGCCACCACCGTGCCGCTGGTGTACCAGGCCTTCAACTGGAACTTCGGCGTGTACATGGCCTCTACGCTCGGCTCCGAGACCACCGCGGCCGCCTTCGGCGCGCAGGGCGTGGTGCGCCGCGATCCGTTCGCGATGCTGCCCTTCTGCGGCTACCACATGGGCGACTACTTCAACCACTGGCTGCGCATGGGCCACGTGGTCGAGGACACCCCCAAGATCTTCTGCGTGAACTGGTTCCGCATGAACGAGAAGGGCGAGTTCATGTGGCCGGGCTTCGGCGACAACATGCGCGTGCTCAAGTGGATCGTCGATCGCTGCAAGGGCAAGATCGCCGCCAAGGAGACCGCGCTGGGCTGGATGCCGCGCTTCGAGGATCTCGACTGGAACGGCGCCGACGTCAGCCGCGAGGAGTTCGAGGCGCTCACCAAGGTCGACGCCGACGCCTGGCGCGCCGAGCTGAACTCGCACAAGGAGTGGTTCGACAAGTTGCAGGACCGCCTGCCGCGCCAGCTGGTGCTCAAGCGCGAACTGTTCGAACTGGCGCTGAACGCCGACTGAGGCCGCCTCACGTAGGAGCATCGGCAGGCGCGAGCGTTTCGCGCGACCTTGGCTTGGTCGCAGAACGCAACGCTGCATTCGCGGCTGCCGCCGCTCCTACACGAACACCATCACCGCCGTGAGCATCCCACGTGGAAATTTCGTCGTCGGGCGAGCATCCCACGTGGAAACTTCGTCGTCGGGCGATAATCCGACGTGAAAATTTCGTCGCCGCGGCGGACCTCCATGTAGGAGCGCCGGCAGGCGCGAACCGGGCGGTGCGGCGGACGACGAACGTCGCTGGAGACCAAAGGCCATGTTCGCGGCTGCCGGGACTCCACATGGACACACGACCGACGCAAAAAGCGCCCCACGGCGCTTTTTGCTTTTTCCGCACAGCAGAAAATCCCACCATGCACCGATCACGCCGCCTCGACGACATCCAGCCCTTCCACGTCATGGAGCTGCTGCGCCGCGCGCGCGAGCTCGAGGCGCAGGGGCGCGACATCATCCACATGGAGGTCGGCGAGCCCGACTTCGGCACCCCGGCGCCGGTGGTCGAGGCCGCCACCCGCTTCCTCGCCGGCGGCGACGTGCATTACACCCCCGCGCTCGGCCTGCCGGCGCTGCGCGAGGCGATCGCGCGCTTCTACCACGACCGCTTCGGCGCCGACGTCGCGCCCGAGCGCATCGTCGTCACCGCCGGCGCCTCGGGCGCGCTGATGCTGGCGCTCGCCGCCACCACCGACCCGGGCGACGAGTGGCTGCTGCCCGACCCCGGCTATCCGTCCAACCGCCACCTGGTCCGGGCCTTCGAGGGGGTCGCGCGCGCGCTGGCGGTCGATGCCGCAAGCCGCTATCAGCCCCGGCCGGGGCAGGTCGACGCGGCCTGGGGCGAGCGCACCCGCGGGCTGATGGTGGCGACGCCATCCAACCCCACCGGCACGCTGCTGTCGGTCGCGGAGATCGCCGCGCTGCACCGCAGCACCCGCGCGCGCGGCGGCGTGCTGCTGGTCGACGAGATCTACCAGGGGCTGAGCTACGGCGTGGAGTCGGCCACGGCGCTCGCCGACCCGGTGCTGAACGCGGCCGACGACGCCTTCGTGGTGAACAGCTTCTCGAAATACTTCGGCATGACCGGCTGGCGGCTCGGCTGGCTGGTGGCGCCACAGGGCTTCGTGCGCGAGCTGGAGAAGCTCGCCCAGCACTTCTTCATTTCGCCCTCGACGCCAGCGCAGCACGCCGCGCTCGCAGCCTTCGCGCCGGCGACGATCGCGATCCTGGAGGAGCGTCGCCACGAGTTCGCCCAGCGCCGCGACGTGCTGCTGCCGGCGCTGCGCGAGCTCGGCTTCGGCGTCGCCGCCGAGCCGCAGGGCGCGTTCTACGTGTATGCGGACGTGTCGGCGCTGGCCGACGACTCGGAAGCGCTCGCGCGCCGGATGATCGAGGAGGCCGGCGTGGCCGCCACACCCGGGCTGGACTTCGGCCACCACCTGCCGCGGCGCCACCTGCGCATCGCCTACACCACGCGCAGCGAAAGGCTGCTCGAGGCGGCGGAACGGATCCGCGCGCTCGGGCTGGGGCGCTGAGCCGACGCCCGGATGGAGTGCCACGGCGATCGAGGGCGGTCGGGGGCTCGCGCGACGGAGCCTGGACGGCCGTAGTCGCGGCTGCCGCCGCTCCTACAGGGGACGGAATGGCGACGGTTTATGTAGGAGCGCCGGCAGGCGCGAATGCGGCGGAGTAGCCGCTCCAGGGCATGGTCTCCGCCCCACGCGGGCGCAGGCGCGGCATCCGCCGCGACCAAGGCCCGCGGGGACGCCGACTCACGCCGAGGTTCAGCTCGCCTGCTCGGGGGCACGACCGCTGTCGCGGCCGGCGATCAGCATCAGGCGCTTCTTCAGCGCCATCACCTTGCGGGGATAACGCGCCTTCGAGTCCTTGAGCGAGCCGTTGTAGTACTGCAGCGCGCGCTGCATGGTGCCGTAGCGCTGCAGGCCCTCCTGCAGCACCAGGGTGCCGACGCGGACATTGGTCTCGGGGTCGAACAGGACGTTACGGCCACGATTGGGGCCGATCTTGTCCTTGTGGTAGCGCGGGATCACCTGCATCAGCCCGAGCGCGCCCATGTTGCTGACCGCGCGGTGGTTGAAGCTCGACTCCACCGCCATGATCGCGACGATCAGCAGCGGGTCGAAGCCGAGCTCCTCGGCATGCGTCTCGGCCGCAGCCAGCGCGGGCTCGATCGCCTCCTCGGAGACGCGATAGGTATCGGCGATCCAGTCGCGTACCCGCGCCATCTCGTCCGAGAGCGCGCCCTCTTCTTCGTCGAAGGGGTTGTCCACGAGGGCGGCGATGTCGCGCAGCGCCGGCTGGTGGAACACCGGCGGGACCGGCTCCGCCACGACACGGGCGAGATTGCGCTCGACCAGCCCCGGCGCAGCCACCGGCAGGCTTTCGTGCAGGCGCGTCGAGGCCGCCAGCGAAGGTACGGCCGCCGCGAAGGACGGCGCGACCTCTTCAACCCGGCGCGGCGCGAAGGAAAGCACCGAGGCCATGGCCAGTTCGGACGCGGTGGGCTCGGCCTGCTGGCTGAGGACGTCGCCGTAGCGAACATCCATTGCGCCACCGCTCTGTGTGCCGAGCCAGCCCATGCCCATGAGACTTACGGAAAGAACCGCACCGTGCGCCAGGCTGCGCGCAGCGCCGCCCGCTTGACGCGCGAGCGCCTTGAATCGAGTTGCGTGTTTCATGGTGTCCTCCATGCTGTGGCCTGAGCCCCACCGTGGACGAGCCCTGTGGTGGGGGCCGCCCGGCGCCGCCCTGTGGGGCAGCGTCCGCGTCGCTCGGCGGGTAGGCCGGCACGACGGGCAGGAGTACTCGGTCGCCAGTAGGTGTTAAGACCCTTCGCCGCAACCAGACGACGGGCCCCGCGGTGCGTGCGTCCATGAAACTGCGTCTCACCTTGCGGGAGGCGCCGCACCGAGATCGGATTGGGAATGTTGCAATGCAACAGGAACCGGATTGTATTCGCTCACAAGGTTTATTGTCAAAACCTGACAGCCCCGTCGCAACAGCAAGAAACACTTGAATTCACGGGAAGTTTTGATCGATCAGCAGCTTGCGCGGCGCTGTTCGCACATCACATCAAGGCGTTTCCAGTCGAAAAAAGGGCCCGGATCGGTCTTGCGGCCGGGCGCGATGTCGGAATGCCCGACCACCGCCTCGATCGGATAGCGCCGCTCCAGCTCGACGATCAGCGCCGCCAGGCGCTCGTACTGCGCGGGCTCGAAGGGCATCGTGTCGCAGCCCTCGAGCTCGATGCCGATGGAAAAATCATTGCAGCGCTCGCGTCCGTTCCAGCACGACACGCCGGCATGCCAGGCGCGGCGACCGGGGTCGACGAAGCACAGCAGCTGGCCGTCGCGGCGGATGAAGTAGTGGGCGGAGACGCGCAGGTGCTGGATGGTCGCGTAGTAGGGGTGGGCTTGCGGATCCAGGGTGTTGGTGAACAGTTGCTCGACGCCGGGACCACCGAACTGGTCGGGGGGCAGACTGATGGCGTGGACGACGATCAGGCGGACGGGCTCTCCTGCGGGGCGCTCGTCGTGGTTGGGGGACAGCGGGGTCAGGTCTTTCATTTACTCATTTGCTCGCTTGCATTCCCGGCGCCGGGAGGCTGGCGCGCCTTCCGGTCCTTGGCGACGATCCGGCTGATCGAACTGTAGTGGAGGCCGAAGAACTGGGCGAGCTGCGCGAGGGTGAAGGCACCGGAGGCCGCGGCCTCGGCGATGGCCGCATCGCGCGACGCACTGCGCTCCACATACGCCTGCAAGGACATGCCCTGCGGCCGGCGCTGCAGCCGCGGCACTTCGTCGAGGCGCCCGTCGTCCGGCACCTTGTGCGCCATCTCGTCGGCGAATGCCCCGCTGCCCAGATAGATCTGCGCATTGAGGCGTTCCCAGATCGGCGGCAGGCCGACGCCCGCGCGGACGAAGTCTTCGTATCGACGCACGGCAGCCGTCCGCTCCGAGCCGAACTGCCCCAGCACCCAGTCCGTCTCCAGCCAGGACGGCGGATCGACCAGCCCCATCAGTGCGCGATGGCTACTCCAGGGCCACTCGCGCGCATCGCCACAGAGCCCCGCCCGCACGGGGTTGAGCACCACATAGCGCGCGAGCTCCACGAGGTAGACGTCGGCTTCGACCAGGATCGCCTTGTAGCGCCCCTGGAAGACGTGCCCGACACGAGCGTGGCGTCGATTCGCGGCCTGGGTGTACACCCCGTTCAGCTGTCTCATGCCCCGGGAGAGGTTCGCCTCGGCGGTCTCCACGACCAGGTGGTAGTGGTTGCCCATCTGGCACCACGCGTGACAACGCCAGTTGAACCGATCGCAGACCTCGCCGAAGAGTTCCAGCCACAACAGGCGATCGACGTCGTCGGCATAGATCGGCTCGCGACGGTCACCACGCGAAGTCAGGTGGTACACCCCTCCGGCAAGCTCGATCCGCAATGGCCGCGCCATGATCCTCTCCCAGGGCAGGAACAGCCCTGATTATCCCGAATGGATAATCGAAAAGGCAAGGCCAAAGGAAGAGCACTCGGCCACGGCAGAGGCGAATGAGCAAATGAAAGACCTGACCCTAGGGGTCCCCTACGCCTACGGCCGGAACACCTCTATGCAGAGCTGCTCCACATGGCGATAGTGACGATCGTTTGCCGTCAGCAGATCGAGCCCGCGCTCGAGCGCCGTTGCTGCAATCAAGGCATCCGCCATCTGCATGGAATGGGAAAGCGCGAATTGCTCGCAAAGGAAGCATGCACGCGCGGAGATGGCCTCATCGACCTGTACCACCCTCGCCGACCAGAAGCTCAGGGCCTGCCGAAGCGCGCGCAACTCCGACTTGTCACGCACTCCCTGGACAAGCTCCATGTACGTCGCCGCCGACAACAGAAATCCTTGCATCGCATCCAGCCGATCCGCTGCACGCGCGTTGCCTCGCAGGTTCCAGATCAGCACGTCCGTATCCACGAGCATCACGGCAGCACTCTCGGCTGTCGCAGCCTGCGCACGTCATCGTCTACCGTGCCCTGCCGATCCGCCCACAGACCAAACGCAGGATTGCGCTCGGCATGCGCCCGGGCACGGGTCTCTTCGCACCGCATCAACACCGCCCGTACCTGCCCCCGGCTGGTGATGGTCACCCGCTCACCACGATCCGCTGCCGCAAGCACCTCTGCCGTGTGCAAGCGCAAATCCCTGATGGTCGCTTCCATGACGAGCTCCGTTTCACAAGCCTGTGAACATTACATCACAAAGCCACCGACGGGAGGCAAATGAGCAAATGAAAGACCTGACCCCGAGCCCCTCCCAACGAGCCCCTCCCAATGAAAGACCTGACCCCGAGCCCCTCCCGAATGAAAGACCTGACCCTGGGGTTTCTCGGGAGGGAAATGAGCAAATGAAAGACCTGACCCTGGGGTTTCTCACTGGGGTTTCTCAATGAAAGACCTGACCCTGGGGTTTCTTAGCCGTACACGAAGAAACGGGCCCGAAGGCCCGTTTTGCGATTCAAACCTGTCGAGAAGACAGATTAGAAGGAGTGACGCACGCCAACCTGGAAGCCTTCCTGGTAGCCTTGACCGCTGTAGGAAGCGTCGCCCAGCGACTTGTTGAGGCCCGTGTTTGCGACGCCGCCGCTGTTCGACACGTCGGCATAGACGGCATACAGACCAGTACGCTTCGACAGAGCGTGGTTGTAACCAATGGACCACATCTCGGCATCGGCACCGTTCGCACCAGTGGCGTCGTTCTCAGCCTGACCATAGCCGGCCAGCACCTTGCCAGCGGCACCGACAGGAACCGTAATGCCAACGAACCACTGCTGGATATCGGTGGCAACGCCGGCAACGGTATCGTCATCTTCACGCGTACCGTACATACCAGCCAGCTTCACAACACCGAAGTCGTAAGAGCCACCGATATCAAAGACCTTCGTCTTGTTATCGGAAATCTTGGCAGCCTCAACTTCGTGATAGTTCAGAGCAACAGTCAGAGGACCATTCGTGTACATCGGGTTGATCACCCAAGCGCGCACGTCACCGACGTTACCGGCAGCTTCGTTGCCAACGGAGGCGCCGCCAGCCACATCGTTACCGAAGCTACCACCCGACTGATTTTCACCGACATCGGTCGAGTAACCGAGGGTCACGCTCAGACCGGAGAAGCTCGGGGAAATGTAGGCAACGGCGTTGTTCAGGCGAACTTCCTTCGTGGCGATGTTGGACATCTGACCAACGGTGCCGTTACTAAACGGATCAAACCTGAAGTACATGCTGTCTTGCGGAGAGTACATACGACCCACAGCAACGGTACCGAAACCACCCGACAGCGAGAGATAGGACTGGCGCGAGGCCAAGCCGTCAGAACGACCGGTGCCGCTGTCAGCGAAAAAGCCTTGCTCGACCACGAAGCCAGCCTTCAGACCGTTGCCCAGATCTTCAGTACCCTTGAAGCCAATGCGGTTACCGGCGGCCATACCCGAATCGATAGCCGACTTGCTGCCGACGGTGCTGACGATGTTGTCGGTGCGGTAAGCAAAGCCCATGTCCACCAGACCATAAATGGTCACGTTCGACTGAGCGAAGGCCGGGGCCGAAACGAGGCCGGCGATGGCCAGCGCGATCAGTTTCTTTTGCATATGTTTCTCCTCAAATTTGAAGTTGAGACCTTGGCACCTGCCTTGGCCCTACTCACCTCTCTGGCGAGAAGTTGGAGCGATTCTGCAAACCTGCCGCCGGCCTTGCAAGCATGACAACGCGAAAACGCGACATTCCGGGCTTTGGTGTTGCGGACGTGCAACAGAACGCCTGATCAGCGCCGCGCATCGAGCCGCGGCAGACCCGCATTCCATGCCAACAGCTTCTCGTCCGCCGTCACCAGTGTCGCGTTGCGCACGCCTGCGGTGGCAGCGATGAAGCGGTCTGCCGGGTCGCGATGCAGATCCGCGAACCCTGCCGCTACCAGCACGATGCGTCCATCGAGCGCGATCTCGACCAGCCCCGCGCCCAGCAGGCCTGCCCGCCAGCTTTCGACAGCAAGCGGCAGGACGATGCGCCCCTTGTCCGCAAGCATTGCGCATTCCCAGAAGCTGATCGCGCTCACCGCGACCTCGCCCGCGCGCCAGGCCTGCTCGATGCACGCACGCGCCTGCGGGCCGAGCGCGGAATCGTCGGCATCCATCCAGATGAGCACATGCGTGTCGAGGACGATCACGACAAGGCCTCCCAGTCCTCGTCGGCGACCGGCGACACGATGTCGCCCAGGATGCGCACGCCCGGGTGCAGCCCGAAAGGCGACGATACACGCGCGCCCTGATAAGGATGCAGCTCGGCAACCGGCTTGCCGTTCTTCGTGACGACAAGGATCTCGCCCGAGGCCGCCACCTGGTCCATCAGGGCGAGGCAGCGAGCCTTGAATTCGGAGGCCTGGATGGTTTGCATGGTCGTACTCCCTGGATAGTCGATGACCATGATCATGACCATGGTTGCACATGAGATCAAGCCCAATCCACCATCCCAGACACAGACGCTTGCCGCGCCGCCTAAAGTAGCTACTATGGATCTATCTCGACCCTACTCAGGACACTGATCATGAAAGTCATGACCGCACGCGAAGCAAAGAACCGGTTCGGCGAATTCCTCGATGCATCGCGCCGGGAGCCGGTCGTCATCACCAAGAACGATCGCCCCGTCGGCATCATGGTGTCGATCGAGGACGCAGCAGACACGCTGTTGCCCGAATTCCTGCTCGACAAGACACCCGGTTACGACGGCTGGCTCTTCGAGAAGGTCACGGCGACGCTCGAGCGCCTGGATGCGGGCCAAACCACGCTACATGCCCACGACGAAGCCATGGCCCTGCTGCGCGAGCGTGTGGCGGCGCGGAATCGTCGTGCATGAACATCCTCTGGACTGACGAGGCGCTGGACGACCTTGAGGAGATCCTTGTTTATTACCACTCGGAGGCAGGCCCCCTGACTGCGGAAGCCGTCCATTCGCGCATCGTTGCCGAGATCGAAGCCTTGCGCGTCTTCCCCGAGCGTATTCGGGCAAGTACGCGAATCCCGGGGGCACGTGAGCTCGTCGTTCGCCGACTGCCCTATGTTGCCTTCGTGAAAGTGACGGATGACTCGGTGATCGTGCTCAACGTGGTTCATACCGCACGGGAGTTTCCGTCGCGGCGCTGACGTGCTTGGCCAAGCCCGCCGGCAGCACGCCCGCAGCTCGGCAATTGCGTACATTTTGTACAAAACATACAGTCCAATCTCACCAAAACGAACAGGAGTCGCCACCATGCGCACCGTCTCCGCCACCGAGGCAAAACAAGGACTGGCTGGCGTACTCGACCTGGCCGCACACGAACCCGTCGTGATCCGCCGCCAGAAGCGCGATGTCGCGGTCGTTCTGTCGATGAAGGAGTACGAGCGCCTCACGCGGCTCAACGTCGCCGAGTTCCAGCGCTTTTGCGACGCAGTCGGCGAGAAAGCCGCAGCGGCGGGACTGACCGAGGACAAAGTCGCCGAATTGCTCGCCGATGACTGAATTCCTGCGCTTCGTCGTCGACACGAACGTACTCGTCAGCCGCCTTTTGGCGCCGCGCAGCACCGCCGCCAAGGCGGTCGACCGGGCGCTCGCCCAAGGCAACCTGCTCGGCTCGGAAGAAACCCTGGCCGAGCTCGTCGAGGTGCTGGCACGGCCCAAGTTCGACCCGTATGTATCTCGAGAAGGCCGGCGCGAGTTCATCCGTCTGCTCGGCGGCGTCATGCAGGTCGTGCCGATCATTCGCAGGGTGGCGGCCTGCCGCGATCCGCGCGACGACAAATTCCTGGATGTGGCGCTTGCAGGCGAAGCGGCGGCGATCATCAGTGAAGACAAGGATCTGCTTGTGCTGAACCCATGGCACGGCATTGCCATCCTGACGCCAGCAGCGTTCATCGTGCGTTGAATGAAGAGGGCAGCGCAGAAGGCAGGTCAGCTTACGGGTTCGAGGCGCAGCCCGCCCACGGGAAACAAGTGGATATTTGCCCTGTTGCTACGCGAGCACTAAAATACACACGCCAGCGTATTTACAAGAGGTGATGCCATGGAAACACTGCCCAGCCGCGTCTTCAACAACGGCAACAGCCAGGCGGTCCGTATTCCGGCGGAGTTCCGCCTCGACACCGACCGCGTCAGCATCACGCGCAACGACGCGGGCGACCTGGTGATCCACCCCTTGCGCGTGCAGCGTGGCACCGCCCTGATGCAGGCCCTGAAAGCGCTGGGCGAAGTGGACGACGACTTCGTCGCCGCGCTCGAGGCCGGGCAGGCAGCGCCGCTGCCGGTGCAGGAGCGCGAGGCGCTGTGATCTACCTGCTCGACACCAATACCCTGATCTACCTGATCAAGAACCAGCCGCCCGGCATCGCGCAGCGCATCGACGCACTCCCCGAGAGCGACACCCTGTGCATGTCTTTCGTGACCTGGGCCGAGTTGCTGAAGGGCGCCGAGCGCAGCACTCACAAGACGGAGGTGCTGCGGCGGCTGAACGCCCTGGCACGCGAGGTACCGGTGCGCTATCCCACCGTCCCCGCCATCTGCCGGCATTACGCAGAACAGGCCATCCGCCTGAAGGAGGCAGGCACGCCGATCGGCGCGAACGACCTGTGGATCGCCTGCCATGCGCTGGCCGAAGACGCCACCCTGGTCACCCACAATACGCGCGAGTTCAGGCGCATTGCGGGTTTGCGCGTCGAGGACTGGGTGTCCGCCGAAAAAGACTGAAGAAGGCTGCCCCCGGAACTCCCGCCGCCCCTTAGCACTCTCACGCCCAGAGTGCTAAAATTGATGCGCAAGGAGGACCCCAGCCCATGTCACAAGCCCTGACCTTCCCCGTTCCCGCCGCCGGCAGCCTGGATCAGTACATCCAGAGCGTGAATCGCATGCCCATTCTGAGCGAGCAGCAGGAGGTGGAGCTGGCGACGCGGCTGCGCGACGAGGGTGACGTGGATGCGGCACGGCAGCTGGTGATGTCGCACCTGCGCGTCGTCGTGGCGATCGCGCGCGGCTACCTCGGCTACGGCCTGCCCCACGCCGACCTGATCCAGGAAGGCAACATCGGCCTGATGAAGGCGGTCAAGCGCTTCGACCCCACGCGCGGCGTGCGCCTGGTGTCGTTCGCGATCCACTGGATCAAGGCCGAGATCCATGAATACATCCTGAAGAACTGGCGCCTGGTGAAGATCGCCACCACCAAGGCGCAGCGCAAGCTGTTCTTCAATCTGCGCGGCATGAAGAAGGACAGCACCACGCTGCAGCCTGCCGAGGTGCGCTCGATCGCCACCCAGCTGGGCGTGAAGCCCGAGGAAGTGGTGGAGATGGAGACGCGGCTCACCGGCCGCGACATCCCGCTAGACGCCGGCAGCGACGACGAGGACGAGCGCTTCGCCCCCATCGCCTACCTGCCCGACCCGCACGCCGAGCCCTCCGAACAGGTCGAGCAGGCCCAGCTCGCCCGCCTGCAGGACAGCGGCCTGCGCGACGCGCTCGCCAGCCTCGACGAGCGCAGCCGCGCGATCGTGCAGCGGCGCTGGCTCGCCGAAGGCGACAGCGCCACGCTGCACGAACTGGCGGCGGAATACGGCGTGTCGGCCGAGCGCATCCGCCAGATCGAGGCCAAGGCGATGCAGAAGATGCGGGGGATGCTGGCCGCGGTGGCTTGAAGCTGATGCGCCTCTATCTGGATGTCTGTTGCTTCAACAGGCCGTTTGACGACCAGGCGCAGACGCGGATTCGACTCGAAACCGAATCGAAGCTCGTTCTGCAAGATCTTGTCCGGACAGGCAGGCACGCGCTTGTCTGGTCCTACATCATGGATTTCGAGGTTGCGAACAACCCATTCGAGGAGCGCATTCGCCACATCCTCGAATGGAGGAAGCTGGCGTCCGAGGTCATTCATGAATGCGACGCGGTGCTCGAAGTCGCCAAGTGCCTGGTTTCCGATGGAGTCAGTGCTTATGATGCTCTGCATGTAGGCTGCGCGGTGGCGGGACGATGTGATGTATTCGTCAGCACCGACGACAGGCTCCTGAGAAAAGTGGAACGTACTGGCTTGATCGAGGCGCTGACTCCAGGCCCGGCACTTGCATTCGCGGAGAAATGGTATGAGAACTGACGCGGAAATCCGTCGGACCGGGCTGGATGCGCTGGTCAAGGCGCTTGGCCCGGTGGAGGCCGAACGCTTCATCGCGTCGATCTCTCGCGACCGCTTCGACTACACCGAATGGCGCCAGCATGGGCTCCCTCGTGCAGACTTGAGCGTACTGAGCGCTCAGGCGGAGAATTTCTCACGCTCGCTGACAGACGGTGCGTGAAACGAACTCGGCCAAGCACTCAGAGCGAACTCGCTTTTTCAGCTTGCCTCACTTCCCCGCCAGCAGCGCCTTGATGTCCGCCACCACCACCTGCGGGTCCTCGGCGTGCTTGACGTACAGGCGCGGGCGGCCGTCAGGGCCGAAGACGTAGGTGCCGGCGGTGTGGTCGATGGTGTAGTGGCCGGCGAGGTCGCCGCTCTTGCGGTAGAAGACACGGAACTCCTTCGCCACCTCGGCGATCTTCTCGGGTGTGCCATACAGGCCGAGGAAGCGCGCGTCGAATGCCGGCACGTACTGCGCGAGCAGCTCGGGCGTGTCGCGCTCGGGATCGACGGTGACGAAGATCACCTGCACGCGGTCCGCGTCGGGGCCGAGCGCCTGCATTACCGTGCTCATGCCCGACAGCGCGGTGGGGCACACGTCCGGGCATTGCGTATAACCGAAGAAGATCGTGACCACCTTGCCCTTGAAGTCGGCGAGCGTGCGCTCCTGGCCGTGGTGGTCGGTGAGGCGCAGCGTCCTGCCGTAGCTGGTGCCGGAGATGTCGGTGCTCTTGAAGACCGGCTCGGCAGGCGTGCAGCCGGCGAGCAGGCCGAGGGCGAGCAGCGGGGCGGCGACGAGGCGGGAGATCGCTTTACGACGTGAAGACATGGGGCGTACCTGTGTTTCGGTTCCATCAACACCCGATGATAGTCCCCTTGCCCCGCTCGGGTCAGCCGGATGTGCGACGGAGCGCCTCATCGATCCTGGGGGAACACCCGCGACGCCAAACTGAGGTGCAGCGCTCGTCGCACGCTCATCGAGGCGGATCGGTGGCACGCAAGCGCCGCCTGATCGCGCGCATCAGCCCGCCGAGCAGCGGCAGCTTCTCGTACAGTTCCTCGGCGGCGTCCCAGTAGTCGCGGTGCAGCGTCACCTGGCCGTCGGCGTCGAAGCGCAGGTGCGTGACGCCGCGCACCGTCAGTGCGCGACCACGCAGCGCGAAGCGGAACGTCCAGCCCAGCATCGCCTGCCCGCCCTGCTCGATGCAGTCGGTGACCTCGAAGCGCGGCGCCTCGGTGGTGGCGAACATGTGCGCGAAGATGCGGCGGATGGCGGCGATGCCGACGACCTCGTTGAAGGGGTCCTTGAAGCGGGCGTCGGGCGCGTAGAGCTGGCCGAGCCCGTCCAGCGCGGCGGGGGTGAGCGTCTCGTAGAAGCGCGCCAGGCGCAGGGCGGGCGATTGCCGTGCGGGCTCCGGCGTCGAGCCGGCTGCAGGAAGGGGCTCCGGAAGCTTCGGGTCGGTCATGGCGGCAAGCCTACAGGCCGGTGGCGCGGCGGATCAGCGCGAAGTAGAGGCGGCGCGGCAGCAGCTGCAGGAGCTTGAGCACGCGCGTGAAGCGCTTCGGAAAGTGGATCTCGAAGTCGCCGCGCGCGAAGCCGTCGACGATCGCATCGGCCGCCTGCGCCGGAGTCTGCAGCGCGGGCATGGCGAAGTCGTTCTGCGCGGTGAGCGGGGTGGCGACGAAGCCGGGATCGATCAGGAACACGCCGATGCCGCGCGGCGACAGGTCGAGGTGGAGGACTTCGGCGAAGTTGATCAGCGCCGCCTTGGAGGGGCCGTACACCGTCGCCTTGGGCAGCCCGCCGTAGCCGGCGACGCTGCCCACCAGGGCGATCGCGCCCTCGCCTTGCGCGAGCAGGGTCGGCAGGACCGCCGCGGTGGCGCTCATGGTGCCGACGAGGTTGGTCTCCAGGGTCTCGCGCACGGCCTGCGCGCTCAGCTCCCAGGCACGCAGCGGGCGATAGCTGCCAGCGTTGAAGACGACGAGGTCGATGCCGCCCCAGGCTGCGAGCAGCTGGTCGCGCGCGCGCTCGAGCTCGTCCGTGCGGGAGAGGTCGAGCGCCAGCGCGCGCGCGGGAGCGGGCGAATCGGCGCGGCGCACGGGCTCGCCGGCCGCGTTCGCGGGC
>NZ_AMXF01000065.1 GCF_000310225.1 Thauera phenylacetica B4P | reverse complement strand
CGCGCCCGGCGCCACCGCGAGGTCATGCACGAAGCCATGCGCGGCGCGCGCCGGCAGGGCCTGCAGCGGCGCATGCAGGGGCGGCGCGCCGGCGGCGTCCCAGGGATGGGCGAACACGTAGCCCACCGCCGCACCATCCGACTGCGCGAGCCAGCACGCCTGCGGCGCGAGCTCGAGCTTGCGCGCGAGCACCGCGGCCGACTCCTGGTAGCCATCGCCGTAGGCCGCACGCTGGATCGCCAGCACGGCGGGCAGGTCGTCCGCACGCAGCGGCCGCAGGGCCGGCTGCGCGGCCGCCACCCGCGCGGTCGTCACGCGCCGGCCTTCAGCCAGCGCGCCGCGTCGAGCGCGAAATAGGTCAGGATGCCGTCGGCGCCGGCGCGCTTGAAGGACAGCAGCGCCTCCAGCGCGCACGCCTTCTCGTCCAGCCAGCCGTTGGCGGCGGCGGCCTTGAGCATCGCGTACTCGCCGCTCACCTGGTAGGCGTAGGTGGGCACCTGCAGCTCCTGCTTCACGCGGCGCACGATGTCCAGGTAAGGCATGCCGGGCTTGACCATGAACATGTCGGCGCCTTCGGCGATGTCGAGCTCGACCTCGCGGAGGGCCTCGTCGCTGTTGCCCGGGTCCATCTGGTAGGTGTGCTTGTTGCCCTTGCCGAGGTTGCCGGCCGAGCCCACCGCATCGCGGAAGGGGCCGTAGAAGCTCGACGCATACTTGGCCGAGTAGGCCAGGATGCGGGTGTGGATGTGGCCGGCGCCGTCCAGCTCGGCGCGGATGCGGCCGATGCGGCCGTCCATCATGTCGGAGGGCGCGACCACGTCGGCGCCCGCCTGCGCATGGCACAGGGCCTGCCTCGCGAGCGCCTCCAGGGTCTCGTCGTTCATCACGTAGCCGCGCGGATCGGCGGGGTCGATGAGGCCGTCCTGGCCGTGGCTGGTGTAGGGGTCGA
This sequence comes from Thauera phenylacetica B4P, assembly GCF_000310225.1. GTDB lineage: Bacteria > Pseudomonadota > Gammaproteobacteria > Burkholderiales > Rhodocyclaceae > Thauera > Thauera phenylacetica. Next base: position 18,901 of record NZ_AMXF01000065.1, on the reverse strand, counting down.
GGGCCACGTCGGTGATCACGCCCAGCTCGGGGAAGTTCGCCTTGAGCGCCTGCACGGTGCACGGCACCAAGCCCTCGGGGTTCCAGGCCTCCTCCGCGCCGGGCGTCTTGCCGGCGAGGTCGATCACCGGGAACAGCGCCAGCGCCGGCACGCCCAGGCGTACCGCCTCCTCGGCCACGCGCAGCAGCCGGTCGATGCTCACGCGCTCGACGCCAGGCATCGAGGGCACGACCTCGCTGCGGTCGGCGCCGTCGAGCACGAACACCGGATAGATCAGGTCGTTGGCGGTGAGCACGTGCTCGCGCATCAGGCGGCGGGAAAATTCGTCGCGGCGCATGCGGCGCATGCGGGTCGAGGGAAAGGCTCCAGTAGGTCGCATCTCGGTCTCTTGCAGGTCGTGTTGGAACGCAGGGCGGGGACGCACGCCGGGAACGTGCGCCGGCGAGCGCCAGCCGCCACGCGCGCGCGAACCCGTCGCGCACGCCGGCGCGCGGCGGAGAAACCCCGCGCGCGGCTTGCGGAACTTTCGGGTGAGGGAGTCATCTTAACAGGCAGATGGCGCCGTGCCCCCAGGCCGGCCATCTCCCGCTTCACCTCCCTGAGCGGGTGCCTCACGCCTGGTGAGGCATTTTTGCCCCCGACTACGTCCCCTGGTCGGGGGCTTTTGTTTTTTCGGCCGCCGACGCATCGCCGGCGGCGGCCGGCGTGCCGGCCGTGTCCTCGGACGTCGTGCCGGGCGGCACCAGCCAGCCACCGATCACGCGCTCGACCTCCTCCACTCCGATCTTCTTAAGACTGGAGAACAGCTGCACGGTAACCTGCGGCCCGAGCGGCTCGAGCGCGCGCCGCACCTCCTGCAGGGTCGCCGCGGCGGCGCCGCGCGAGAGCTTGTCGCTCTTGGTGAGGAGCACGTGCATGGGCCGGCCCGAGGGCGCGAACCAATCGATCATGTTGCGGTCGAGAGGCGTGAGCGGATGACGGCTGTCCATGATCAGCACGAGTCCGATCAGGCTCTCGCGGGTGCGCAGGTAGGTCTCGATCAGCCCGGACCACTGGCGGCGAATCTTCTCGGGCACCGCGGCGTAGCCGTAGCCGGGCAGGTCGACGAGCAAGGCGCCGTTGTTGAGGCGGAAGAAGTTGATCAGCTGGGTGCGCCCGGGCGTCTTCGACACGTAGGCGAGACGCACGTGGCCGGCCAGGGTATTGATCGCGCTCGACTTGCCGGCGTTGGAGCGCCCGGCGAAGGCGACCTCCGCGCCCGAGGGCGGTGGCAGGCCCGAAGGCTTGGCGATCGAGATTTCGAATGTTGCGTTGCGGAACAGAGGCATGGCGGAAGATCACTGAAAACCGCGCCTTGCGCGGCGAACAGACCTCATCGCATCGCGCAATCAGGCGTTCGTGTATTAGAATACCTCGTTTGAAACAATCACTCACGGCTTTCCGAGGACATCATGATCAAGCGTTCCCTGCTGCTCTCGTCGCTTCTGCTGGTCGCCGGCGGCCTTCAGGCCCAGGACCAGGCCCCGGACCTCGAAAAGGCCAAGCAGACCGCCGAGACGGTCTGCGCGGCCTGTCACAGCACCGATGGCAACAGCCAGCTCCCGGCCAACCCGAAGATCGCCGGCCAGCACGAGGACTACCTCTTCAAGCAACTGCGCGAGTTCAAGGGCTGGAACGGCAACCCTCCGGTGCGTGAAAACGCGATCATGGGCGCGATGGTCGCCGGCCTCGAGGAAGCCGACATGCGCGGCCTCGCCAAGTACTTCGCCGCCAACACGCTGCAGCCCGAGCCGGCCAAGAGCCTCGACACCGTCGAGCTCGGCCAGAAGATCTGGCGCTCCGGCATCGCCGCCAAGGGCGTCCCCGCCTGTGCAGCCTGCCACGGCCCCGCCGGCGCCGGCATGCCCGCGCAGTATCCGCGCCTGTCGGGCCAGTTCGCCGAGTACACCGAGGCGCAGATGAAGGCCTTCCGCGACGGCGTGCGTGTGAACGACCCGAACAGCATGATGCGCATGATCGCGATCAAGATGACGGATCCGGAGATCAAGGCCGTCGCCGACTACGCGACCGGCCTGCGCTGATCCGTCTGCCGTCCGGCCCCGTGGGCCGGCGGGACGCCTCGCCGCGGCAAGTCTCGCGCGCCCGCACTCACGGGCGCGGGATCGTTTCCGTTTTCCGGCGCGAATCGCGCCCGCCGCCCGCAAGGCGCGGCTCGATCGCCCGCGTCGCGCGTCGCGCCGCATGGCCTGCGGCGCAGGCGTCCGTTTTTCACCGAGGTCCGGATGCATAGCGGCATCGCGCGCGCCCTCTTCGAGCTGCTCAGCTCGATGCGTTTTGCCATCGCCCTGCTGACGATCCTGTCGATCGCCTCGGTGGTGGGAACGGTCGTTCGCCAGAACGAACCCTTCAACGCCTATCTCAACCAGTTCGGCCCGTTCTGGTTCCCGGTGTTCGAAAAGCTCGGCCTGTACTCGGTGTATAACGCCGGCTGGTTCCTCGTCATCCTCGCCTTCCTGGTGCTGTCGACCACGCTGTGCATCGTGCGCCAGACCGCGCCGATGCTGCGCGAGATGCGCAGCTTCCGCGAGCGCGCGCGCGAGGCCTCGCTGCGCAGCTTCGCCCACCGCGCCAGCCTCGTCCCCGCGGTCCCCGAAGCCGACGCGGTCGCGCGCGCGCAGGCCTACCTCGCGCACGCGGGCTTCGCCAGCCGGGTGGCCGACAACGGCGAAGGCACCCTGCTCGCCGCCCGCCAGGGCAGCGCCGGTCGCATCGGCTACTTCCTTGCCCACGGCGCGATCGTGCTGATCTGCGTCGGCGGCCTGCTCGACGGCAACCTGCCGCTGCGCCTGCAGGTGTGGCTGGGCGACAAGCACACCACCGCCGGAAACCAGCTCATCGCCGACATCCCCGAGTCGGCCCGCCTCGGCACCGGCAACCCGAGCTTTCGCGGGGACGTCTTCATCCCCGAGGGTCGCACCACCAGCTTCGCGGTGCTCGGGCTCGGCGACGGCATCCTGCTGCAGGAGCTGCCCTTCAACGTCGCGCTCGACAAGTTCCACATCGAGCACTACGAGAACGGCATGCCGAAACGCTTCGCCAGCGACATCCGGGTCACCGACCGCTCGAGCGGCGAGACCACCCGGCACACCATCGAGGTCAACCACCCGCTCACCGTCGACGGCATCACGCTCTACCAGTCGAGCTTCGAGGATGGCGGCTCGAAGCTGGCGATCCGGGCGCGCAGCCTGCTGCCGGGGCGCCCCGGCGTGCTGCGCGAGATCGAGGGCGTGGTGGGCGAGAGCCTGGCCTTCGGCGATGCCGCCGCGGGCTTTGCCTACACCCTCGAATTCACCGACTTCAAGGCCTTCAACGTCGAGGACATGAGCGGCACCCGAGCCGCCGAGGGCGAAGAAGGCGAGGCCGCCGCGCGCGGCATGGACAAGCTGCAGCGCCACCTCGGCAGCGGCGCCAAGGGCTCCGAGGTGCGCGACCTGCGCAACATCGGCCCCAGCTTCACCTTCAAGCTGCGCGACGCCGCCGGGCAGGCGCGCGAGTTCCACAACTACATGCTGCCGATCGAGCAGGACGGACGCTGGTTCCTGTACACCGGCCTGCGCGACGCGCAGGCCGACGCCTTCCGCTACATGCGCATCCCCCTGGACGAGGACGGCCGCGTCGACGCCTGGTTCGCGATCCGGGACCGCCTGCTCGACCCCGCGCAGCGCGACACCCTGGTCGGCCGCTTCGCCGCGCGCAGCTTCCCCGCCGGCCGCGGCCAGGACGCGATGCGCGCGGCCCTGGTGCAGTCGGCGCGGCAGACGCTCGGCCTGTTCGCCGAGAAGGGCTACGAGACGCTCGGCGGCTTCATCGAGCAGTCCGTGCCCGAGGCCGAGCGCGGCCAGGCCGCCGACGTGCTGGTGCGCATCCTGCAGGGACTCGCCTTCGAGGCCTGGGCCCTGCACCGCGAGAGCGCCGGCGAGCCCGCGCCGGAGCTGAACCCGGCGCGCGCCACCTTCCTCAACGACAGCATCGCGGCGATCTCCGACAGCCACTTCTACGGCGCCCCCGCCTGGCTGCAGCTCGACGGCTTCGAGGAGCGCCACGCCACGGTGCTGCAGGCGACGCGCTCGCCGGGCCTGCCGCTCGTCTACCTGGGCGCGCTGCTGCTGGTGCTGGGCGTGTTCGCGATGCTCTACATCCGCGAACGCCGCCTCTTCGTGCTGGTGAAGCCGAACGAGGCGCTGGTCGCGATGTCTTCCAACCGCAGGGCGCTCGACGTCGACGAGACCTTCCGCCAGCACGTCGAAGGCCTCGCCGCCGTGCTCGGCGCCCCCGTGCCCGCATCCGACCTCCGAGAAGGTGCCTGATGGAAATCGCCCGCCCCGCTCCCGCCCCCTCGCCCACGCCCACCGGCCCGGCTCCCGCCCATCCCCTTCCCGGCGTGCTCCCCGCCGCGCTCCCGCCGCGCACGCCGCTGATGCGCCGGCTCGACGCCTTCGACTGGCTGTACGCGCTCGCGCTGGTGCTGGGCGCGGCCTTCGCGCTCGTCCGCTACCACCCGGTGATGGACGTCTACGACGACCTCATCCTGGTGCTGCACGTGCCGGTGCTCGCCGTGATCGGCTGGCACTGGAAGCCCTTCCGCGCCTTCCTCGCCGCAGTGGCGCTGCTGGCGCTGGCGAGCATCGCGCTCTACCAGGGCGAGCTCGCGCGTGCAGAGCAGACCTTCCTGCTCAAGTACCTGATCTCCAGCCAGACCGCGATCATGTGGATGAGCGCGCTCATCTTCATCGCCACCGGCGCCTACTGGCTGGGCCTCGTCGGGCGCAGCGACTTCGGCGAGCGCACCGGCTCTGCGCTGACCTGGATCGCCGCGACCATGGGCACCACCGGCCTCTTCGTGCGCTGGTACGAGTCCTACCTGCTCGGCCCCGAGATCGGCCACATCCCGATCAGCAACCTGTACGAGGTCTTCGTGCTGTTCGCGCTGATGACGGCGCTGCTCTACCTCTATTACGAGGGCCGCTACGCCACCCGCCGCATGGGCGCCTTCGTGATGATCGTGATCTCGGCCGCGGTCGCCTTCCTGCTCTGGTACACCTTCACCCGCGACGCGCACGAGATCCAGCCGCTGATCCCGGCCCTGCAGTCCTACTGGATGAAGGTGCACGTGCCGACCAACTTCATCGGCTACGGCGCCTTCGCGGTGTCGGCCATGGTCGGCACCGCCTACCTGCTCGCCGAGCGCGGCATCCTCGCCACCCGCCTGCCGACCTTGCGCGTGCTCGAGGACGTGATGTACAAGGCGATCGCGATCGGCTTCGCCTTCTTCACCATCGCCACCATCCTCGGCGCGCTGTGGGCGGCCGAGGCCTGGGGCACCTACTGGCAGTGGGACCCGAAGGAGACCTGGGCGCTGATCGTGTGGCTCAATTACGCGACCTGGCTGCACATGCGCCTGACCAAGGGCCTGCGCGGCGCGGTGCTGGCGTGGTGGGCGGTGGTGGGCCTCCTGGTCACCACCTTCGCCTTCGTCGGCGTGAACATGTTCCTGACCGGCCTGCACTCCTACGGCGCGCTGTGAGCGCGCCAAGGCTCGCAGCGCGGTCGCCCATCGAGGACAAACCCGAAGCATGAACCCCAATCCCGCAGGCGGCGACGACCGCAGCTTCCTCGCCGTAGACGCCGCGCGCGCGGCGATCCTCGGCGCCCTCGCCCCGATCGCCGGGCGCGAGCGCGTGGCGGTGCGCGCCGCGCTCGGCCGCGTGCTCGCCGAGGACGTGATCGCGCCGTGCAACGTGCCCGCGCACGACAACTCCGCGATGGACGGCTACGCCGTGCGCGCGGCCGACCTCACCAGCGCCGGCGAGAGCGCGCTCGCGGTGGTCGGCACCGCCTTCGCCGGCCGCCCCTTCTCCGGCATGGTGGGCGCCGGCCAGGCCGTGCGCATCATGACCGGCGCCACCATCCCGCAGGGCGCCGACACCATCGTCGTGCAGGAAGTGGCCCGCCGCGAGCACGAGCGCGTGTTCATCCCCGCCGGGCAAAAGAAAGGCCAGAACCTGCGCCACGCCGGCGAGGACCTCGCCGAGGGCGGGGTGGCGATCCCCGCCGGCAAGCGCTGCGGCCCCGCCGAGCTCGGCCTGATCGCCTCGCTCGGCATCGCCGAGGTGTGCGTGCGCCGCCGCCTGCGCGTGGCGGTGATGTCCACCGGCGACGAGATCGCCTCGATCGGCCGCCCGCTCGGCCCCGGCGAGGTCTACGACAGCAACCGCTACACCCTGCACGGCGTGCTCACCCGGCTGGGCTGCGAGCTGCTCGACCTCGGCGTCGTGCCCGACCGCCCGGAGGCGCTCGAGGAGGCCTTCCGCGAGGCCTCGCAGGCCGCCGACGTCATCATCACCAGCGGCGGCGTGTCGGTCGGCGAGGCCGACTTCATCCGCGAGATGATGAACCGCATGGGCGAGGTGGCGTTCTGGAAGCTCGCGATCAAGCCCGGGCGGCCGATGGCCTTCGGCCGCATTGGCGACGCGGTGCTGTTCGGCCTGCCCGGAAACCCGGTGGCGGTGATGGTCACCTTCTACCAGTTCGTGCAGGACGCCCTGCTCCAGCTCATGGGCGTCGCGCCGCTGCCCGCGCCCGAGCGCTTCCCGGTGCGCGCGGCCTTCTCGATGCGCAAGCAGCCCGGGCGCGTCGAATACCTGCGCGGTCGCCTGCAGCGCGGTGGCGACGGGCTCGCGGTCGCGCCCGCCGGCGCCCAGGGCTCCGGCGTGCTGAGCTCGATGTCCGAGGCCGACTGCTTCGTCGTGCTGCCGGCCGACTGCAGCGCGGTGCAGGAGGGCGACACCGTGCTCGTGCAACCCTTCCACGGCATCGTCTGAGCGGCCTGCTGCTCTTTCCCACCCCTCCCACCTTCCCCACCTCCTCTCCTCGCGCGCAAACATGACCCAGGACGAACTCAAGAAAGCCGCCGCCCACGCCGCCCTCGACCACGTGGTCGAAGGCAGCATCGTCGGCGTCGGCACCGGCTCCACCGTCAACCACTTCATCGACGCGCTCGCCGGCATGCGCGATCGCATCCGCGGCGCGGTCTCCAGCTCCGAGGCGAGCACGCAGCGCCTGCGCGCGCACGGCATCGAAGTCTTCGACCTCAACGGCATCGAGTCGCTGCCGGTGTATGTGGACGGCGCCGACGAGATCGACGGCGGCTTCGCGATGATCAAGGGCGGTGGCGGCGCGCTCACGCGCGAGAAGATCGTCGCGGCGGTGTCCGAGCGTTTCGTGTGCATCTGCGACGCCAGCAAGAAGGTCGAGGTGCTCGGCCGCTTCCCGCTGCCGGTCGAGGTGATCCCGATGGCGCGCAGCCACGTCACGCGCGCGCTGCGCGCGCTCGGCGGCGAGCCCAGGCTGCGCGAGGGCTTCGTCACCGACAACGGCAACCTGATCCTCGACGTGCATGGGCTGTCGATCACCGACCCGGTCGCCACCGAGACGCACATCAACCAGATCGTCGGCGTGGTCACCAACGGGCTCTTCGCCGTGCGCGGCGCCGACGTGCTGCTGCTCGCGGCGCCCGGCGGCGTGCAGCGGATGGACGCACGCTGAGCTGCGCGCATGGCAGCCGTGTTGCAGGCAACAAAACCTTAACAATCGCCTGTTAGCCTGCGCGCTTCCCGGACTGGATCGTGGCGAACATGACCGAACACACTCTCAGGCAGTACGACATCGAACTCGAAGAAATCCGCCGTCGCATCCTCAACATGGGGGGCCTGGCGGAGGCACAGGTGGTCAAGGCGATCGAGGGCCTGCGCAGCGGCCAGATCGACCTGCTCGATACCGTGGTCGAGGGCGACAAGCCGATCAACCTCGCGCAGATCGAGCTCGACGACGCCTGCAGCCACATCATCGCCAAGCGCCAGCCGGCCGCGGGCGACCTGCGCCTGGTGCTGGCGGTGATCAAGATCGCCTCCGACCTCGAGCGCATCGGCGACGAGGCGAAGAAGATCGCCAAAGCCGCGCGCCGCCTGCACGGCGCCGAGACCCCCTTCGTGCCGCGCGTGGGCCTCACGCAGGCGGTGGAGCTCGCACTCGAGCTGCTGCGCGCTTCGCTGGACGCCTTCGCCCGCGTGAATCCGGAAGGCATCGAGGACCTGCGCCGCAAGGACGCGGAGATCGACGCCGGCTTCAAGGGCGTGATGCGCCAGCTCATCACCTACATGATGGAAGACCCGCGCACGATCTCGAGCTGCCTCGAGATGCTCTTCATCGCCAAGGCGATCGAGCGTGTCGGCGACCACGCGATGAACATCGCCGAGCACGTGGTGTTCGTGGCGCGCGGCGAGGACGTGCGCTTCGAGAACACGCAGGCGAAGCTCGGCAAGGGCTGAGGCGTCAGGCGTCAGGCGTCAGGCGTCAGGCGTCAGGCGTCAGGCGTCAGGCGTCAGGCGCTGCATGGAAAAGGGGACCCCTCGGGTCCCCTTTTCCATGTGGTGCATCATCGAGTCAGGGCTGCGGCGGCACGTAGCCGGCCACCTGGTCGGCGCCGCCCTCGAAGAAGTGCTTCTCCATCTGCTCGGCGAGGTACTTGCGCGCGCGCGCGTCCATCAGGTTCAGGCGGTTCTCGTTGATCAGCATGGTCTGGTACTTGACCCACTGATGCCAGGCTTCCTTCGAGACATTCTCGAAGATGCGCTTGCCGAGCGCACCGGGCACCGGTGGCAAATCCAGGCCTTCGGCCTCGCGACCGAGTTTCACGCAGTTCACCATGCGAGCCATGTTCAATCCTCTCTGCTTGCGGGTTCATCGGGGTTCGAGGACGGCATTCTAGCCGATTCGTCGCCTCGCCTCCCGGACACCTCCGCACGATTGCGCCCGGCGGATTTGGCGCGATAGAGCGCCTCGTCCGCGGCGGCGACCAGGGCCTCGCCCTCGCGCGCGTTGTCGGGAAAGCGTGCGATCCCCACACTGGCGGTCACCCCGGCCTCGCGCCCCTCGAAGACGAAGCGCATCGCGCCCACCGTCTCGACCAGGCGGTGGGCGAGCTCGCGCAGGCCGTCGGCGCTGCCCTCGGGCACCAGCAAGGCGAACTCGTCGCCACCGATGCGGAACAGGGTCTCGTTGCGGCGCACGGTGCGTCCGAGCTCGATCGCCAGGCGCACCAGCACCTCGTCGCCCGCCTGGTGGCCGAAAGAGTCGTTGATCGGCTTGAAACCATCCAGATCGAAGGCGAGCAGGCCGAGCCGGCCGCCGCGACGCTCGGCGTCGGCAAGCATGCGGCCGAGTTCCTCATGGAAACGACGGCGGTTGTAGAGTCCGGTCAGCTCGTCACGCTCGGCCAGTTCCACCAGCTGCATCGAGGTCCGGCGTGCCAGGGTCACGTCCTCGTAGATCCAGAGCCGGCCGATGCGCCGCCCGGCTTCCTCGCCGGCGACCACCGCCGAGCGATCGGTGACGATGCGTCCGTCGGCGAAGTGGAACTCGTATTCCTCGCTGATCGACTGCTTGCCGCGCACGGTACTCGCGATGTGCGCAAGATAAGCCGCCGGATCGGCCAGCACGACCGGCGCCCGCTCCTTGAGCACAGCGTCGCGGCAGCCGACCAGCACGGTCTCGGGGGGGTAGCCCCAGATCTCGAGCATCGCGCGGTTATGGTAGAGCACGCGGCGGTCCTGGTCGATGAACAGGATGCCGAGCCGGATCAGGTTGAGCAGCGCGGCCAGGCGCTGGCGCTCGTCGTTGCTGCGCACGAGGTAGAGCTCGCGCAGCGCCTCCTGGCGGCGCAGCTCCGCCACCGTCTCGAGCAGGGTGAACTCGGTCGCCTTGCGTGCCTGGATATGCTCCGCCGACAGGCGCAGCCCGCCACCGGCGCGCGGGCGCAAGTGGGTCTGCACCCACACGGCGTGGCCGTCGCGTGCGCAGAGGCGCAGCTCGAAGGCCTGCGCAACCCCCTCCGCCTCGACCCGCTGCGCCATCCGCCGGCAGAACACGCGGTCGTCCTCGAGCACCAGCAGCTCGAAGGCATCGGCTGCGGCGACACATTCCGCCGCACTGAAGCCGGTGAGCGCCTCGATCGAGGGGCTGATCCAGCGCAACGCGAGCCCGGGCAGGAAGACGGCCTCGACGCTGCGCACGCCGAGCGCGATCTCGGCGAGCAGCTCGACGTCTTCCCGAGTGCCGGGTGCCGGGCAGGCGCTCATAGCGGCTTGACGAACACCTTGGAGCGACGCTGGAAGTTGTACAGCTCGCGCTTCTGCCGCGGCAGCGCCTCGGGGCCGATCTCGCTGAAGCCACGCTCGCGAAACCAGTGCGCGGTGCGGGTGGTGAGCACGAACAGGCGCTCGAGGCGCTGCACGCGCGCGCGCCGCTCGATGCGCTTGAGGAGCTGGTCGCCGAGGCCGGCGCGGCGATACTCGGGCGTCACCGCCAGGCAGGCAAGCTCGGCGGCGTTGTCCTCACTGAACGGGTACAGCGCCGCGCAGCCCACCAGCACGCCGTCGTGTTCGACCACGGTGAAGCGCTCGATCTCCTGCTCGAGCAGCTCGCGCCCGCGCCGCACCAGGGTGCCGTCGGCCTCCATGGGCGAGATCAGCGCCACCAGGGCGGCGACGTCCTCGACCGTGGCCTCGCGCAGGCGGAACAGCGGGTCGCGCGACACCACCGTGCCCACGCCCGCGTGCGTGAAGAACTCGAGCAGCAGGCCGCCGTCGAGGTCGTGGTCGATGAGGTGGCAGCGCGCCACGCCCTTGCGCACCGCGCGGATCGCGCACGGCAGGAACAGGTGCAGGTCCTCGGTGAGGCCCTCGCCGGTCTCGAGCTTGCTCTGCGCCTCGTCGGCGGTGACCGACTCGACCAGCTGGCCGTCCTCGCCGAGCAGCCCGGGGGCGTCGCACAGGTAGATCAGCTTCTCGGCCTTGAGCGCCACCGCCACCGCCTCGGCCACCTCCTCCATCGCGAGGTTGAAGATCTCGCCCGCGGGCGAGACGCCGAGCGGGGTGATCAGCACCACGTTCTGCTGGTCGAGGTCGGCGTTGATCTCCTCGGCGATGATCTTGCGCACCGCGCCGGTGTATTGGTAATCGACGCCATCGACCACGCCGACCGGCCGCGCGGTGATGAAGTTGCCCCCGGTGACGCGGATGTAGCTGCCCGCCATCGGCGTGTTGGGCAGGCCCTGCGAGAGCAGCGCCTCGACCTCGAAGCGGGTCACCGCCATCGCCGACTTGACGCACTCCAGCGCCTCGGGATCGGTCACCCGCAGGCCATGGTGGAAGCGCGGCTCCAGCCCGCGACGCGCCTGCTCGGCGTCGATCTGCGGACGCGCGCCATGCACCAGCACCAGGCGGATGCCGAGCGCGGCGAGCAGGTTGCAGTCGTAGGCGAGGCTCTGCGCGCGCTTGCCGGCGGCGACCTCGCCGCCGAAGCCGACGACGAAGGTGCGGCCGCGGAAGGCGTGGATGTAGGGCGCGGCGCCGCGCACCCAGGCCACGAACTGGGCCGTGGCGTCATCCACGCGTGGAACCGCGGCGGAGGGAGAGGAGGTTTCGGAACTGGAACTGCTGTTTTCGGCGCTCACGCATTCACCGCTGTTGGGGCCGGACACGCACGGGGCGACCCGGCGGACTGGAATCGATGACGGATTCTAGCCCGGCCGGGCGCCGGCGTGGAGCGCGGGCGCGCGCGTTCAGCCCTTGTACGGCCCCGCGCCGAGGCCGATCGGCGCGGGTGCGGCGGCGACGAGCCTGGAGAAGATCTGCGCGAAGTCTTCCTCGCCGGCGCGGGCGGTGGCGCGCGTGCCGCTGAGCGGGTCGTCGGCGACGAAGCCGGCGTTGGCGTGCGCCCAGTCCTCGGCGGTGAAGTGCTTGCGGATCTGCGGCAGCACCTCGCGCTCCTCGGTCATCATGTGGTTGCGGTAGAAGGCGGCGTAGTCGTTGAAGGCGGCCTTGAAGGCCTCGAAGCCGCCGACGGGGTCGTGCGCGTAGCCCTTGACCGCAGCCTTGAGCACCGCGATGCGGGCGTCGGCCTGGGCGTGCTCGGCCTCGAGGCGGTCGAGCGCGGCGTCCGCGTCGTGCGTGCGCGCGCGCAGCGGCCCGAAGAGGAAGGCGTCCTCCTTGGGGTGGTGACGCTTCTCGGGGTAGGCGTCGAGGTAATGCACCATCGCCTCGAGCAGCTTGTGGTCCGGTTGCAGGCGGCCGGCCTCGATCTCGCCGATCATGTGCCGGATGGCGTGGATGATCGCGGCCAGCGACTGGTGTTCGTCCATCAGGATGCGCATCGCGTCCATGGTCTTGTCCTTTTCCGTGAGGAGCAGAAGGGCTCGTGGCTCAGGTCGACAGCATCGCCTGGTGCTTGCCGCCGAGCCCGAGGTAGGCCTCGATCACGCGCGGATCGTCCGCGAGCTCGTGCGCCGGGCCCTGCATGGCGATCTGGCCGGTCTCGAGCACGTAGGCGTAGTCGGCCACCTGCAGCGCGGCGCGTGCGTTCTGTTCGACGAGCAGGATCGACACCCCGCGCCGGCGCAGCTCGCCGATGATGCGGAAGATCTCGCGCACGATCAGCGGCGCCAGCCCCAGGCTGGGCTCGTCGAGCATCAGCAGCTTGGGCTTGGCCATCAGCGCGCGGCCCACCGCCAGCATCTGGCGCTCGCCGCCCGACATCGTGCCGGCGTGCTGGTCGCGGCGCTCCTTGAGGCGCGGGAACAGCGCATAGACTTCTTCCAGCGTCTGCGCGTGGTCGCGCTTGCCCATGCGGTAGCGCTGGAAGGCGCCCAGCACGAGGTTGTCCTCGACGCTCATCTCGCCGAAGAGCTCGCGCTTCTCGGGCACCAGCGTCATGCCGCGCGCGACCATGCGCTCGACCTCGGGCACGCCTTCCACGCTGCCGTCGAAGGCGACCTGGCCGCGCGAGCCGAGCACGCCCATGATCGCCGACAGCATCGTCGTCTTGCCCGCGCCGTTGGGGCCGATCACGGTGACGATCTGGCCCTCGCCCACGGTGAGGCTGGCGTCGGTGAGCGCCTCGACCTTGCCGTAGGACACGCACAGGTCCTTGACCTCCAGCACCGGATTCTTCGCGCCCGCGTTCGAGGGCGCGGCGCCGCCTTGCATCTGCTTTGTCATCGCATTCTCCCCGCTCATTCCACACCGCCCAGGTAGGCCTCGAGCACCGCCGGGTTCTGCTGGACCTCGTCGGGCAGGCCCTCGGCGATCTTCTGGCCGAACTCCATCACCACCACGCGATCGACCAGGCTCATCACGAAGTCCATGTCGTGCTCCACGATCAGCGTGGCCATGCCCTCGGCGCGCAGCTTCTTCAAGAGCTCGCCGAGCGCCTCCTTCTCCTTGAAGCGCAGTCCGGCCGCGGGCTCGTCGAGCAGCAGCAGGCAGGGGTCGGCGCACAGCGCGCGCGCGATCTCGAGGATGCGCTGCTGGCCCAGGGCGAGGCTGCCGGCCTCCTCGTACATGTGCTCGGCCAGGCCCACGCGCTCGATCTGGCGGGCGGCCTCCTTGAGGATGCGCGCCTCTTCCGCGCGATCCAGGCGCCAGGCCGAGCTCAGCACGCCCTTGTCGCTGCGCAGGTGCGCGCCGATCGCCACGTTCTCGAGCACGCTCATGGTCGGCAGCAGCTTCACGTGCTGGAAGGTGCGGCTCATGCCCATGCGGGCGATCTCGCGCGAGTCGTGGCCGGCCACCGGCTTGCCGAGGAACAGCACCTCGCCCGAGGTCGGGGTGTCGACGCCGGAGATCTGGTTGAACATCGTGCTCTTGCCCGCGCCGTTGGGGCCGATGAGGGCGAGGATCTCGCCGGCGCGCACCTCCAGGCTCATGTTGTTGTTGGCGACCAGGCCGCCGAACTTGCGCGTGACGTCCTTGGCCTCGAGGATCAGCTCGCCCGCCTTGGGCAGCGTGCGCCGCGGCAGCGGCTCGGCGTCGGCGTCGATCGTCTTGCGGACCGCGCGCACCGGCACCAGCTTCTTGAGGATCGGCCACAGGCCCTCGCGGGCGCGGTGCAGCACCAGCACCATCAGCAGGCCGAACACGATGGTCTCGAAGTTGCCCGTGGCGCCGAGCAGGCTGGGCAGCCAGTTCTGCAGCCACTGCTTGAGCACGGTGATGACGCCCGCACCCACGATCGCCCCCCACACGTAGCCGGCGCCGCCGACCACCGCCATGAAGAGGTACTCGATGCCGATGTGCACGCCGAACGGGGTCGGGTTCACGAAGCGCTGCATGTGCGCATACAGCCAGCCCGAGGCGCACGCCAGCAGGGCCGCGATCACGAAGATCACCATGCGCGAGCGCGAGGTGTCCACGCCCATCGCCTCGGCCATGATGCGGCCGCCCTTGAGCGCGCGGATGGCGCGGCCCTCGCGCGAGTCGAGCAGGTTGTGGGTGGTGAGCATGGCCACGAGCAGGAAGGCCCAGATCAGGTAGTAGATCTCGCCGCCCTCGTCCAGCGTCCAGCCCAGCAGCCCGATCGCCGGGATGCCGCTGATGCCGGTGTGCCCGCCCAGGCTCTCCATCGTGCCGAAGAGGAAGTACAGGCTGATGCCCCACGCGATCGTGCCCAGGGGCAGGAAGTGGCCCGAGAGCTTCAGCGTGAGCGAGCCGATCAGCATCGCGACCACCGCGGTCAGCAGCAGGCCGACCACGAGGGTGAGCCAGGGCGAGGTGCCCGCCCAGGCGAGCCATCCGGGCAGGTCGGTGGCGGTGGTGAGCGCCGCGGTGGTGTAGGCGCCCAGGCCCACGAAGGCGGCCTGGCCGAAACTGGTCAGCCCGCCCACGCCGGTCAGCAGCACCAGGCCGAGCGCGACCATCGCGTACAGGCCGATGTAGTTCAACAGCGTCACGTAATACGGCGACAGGATCGCCGGCACCAGCAGCAGCAGGGCGAGAAAGGCCCCCAGGACGAGACGGTCGGCTCTCATTCTTCTTCCTCCACGTGGTGGCTACACAGCGAGCGCCACAGCAGCACGGGAATGATCAGGGTGAACACGATGACTTCCTTGTAGGCGCTGGCCCAGAACGACGCGAAGGATTCGAGCAGGCCTACGGCGATCGCACCCATCGCGGCCAGCGGATAGCTCGCCAGGCCGCCGATGATCGCGGCCACGAAACCCTTCAAGCCGATCAGGAAGCCGGTGTCGTAGTAGATCGTGGTGATCGGGGCGATCAGCACACCCGAGAGCGCGCCGATGAAGGCGGCGAGGAAGAAGGTCAGCTTGCCGGCGAGCGTGGGCGAGATGCCCATGAGCTGCGCGCCCACGCGGTTGATCGCGGTCGCGCGCAGCGCCTTGCCGTAGAGCGTGCGTTCGAAGAACTGGTACAGCGCCACGATCAGCAGCACCGACACCATCAACACCCACAGCGTCTGCGCGGAGACCATCAGCGGGCCGAGCTCGAGGCTGAATTCGCTGAACGCCGGCGTACGCTGGCCTTCGGCACCGAAGAACAGCAGCCCCAGGCCCACCATCGCGATGTGCAGCGCCACCGAGACGATCAGCAGCACCAGCACCGGCGCCGAGGCGATCGGCTGATACATCAGGCGGTACATCATCGGCCCCATCGGTACCACGATCGCCAGCGTCAGCAGCACCTGCACCGCAAGCGGCAGCTCGTTGACCGCCAGCCCGCCCACCGCCGCGGCGAGCGCCAGCGGATAGCCCAGGTTCCAGCCCGCGACGCTCGCGGCCCGCCGGCCCTGTCCGGCCTTGAGCGCAAGCCCGCCGTCGAGCACCGTGACCAGCGCCCCCATCACCACCAGCATCCACACCGTGGCGGGCAGCACGCCCGACTGCATCATCGCCAGCGTCAGCGCCCCGTAGGCCACGAACTCGCCCTGCTGGATGAAGATCACCCGCGTGACCGCGAACACCAGCACCAGTGCCAGCGCCAGCAGCGCGTAGATCGCACCGTTGGTGATGCCGTCCTGGGACAGAATCAATGCAATTGCCATATCCATGGGAATGCCTCCTCTCGGCAGCGCCTTGCGGGCCACCGTGATTGATTCGATGTACCGGGAACCCCGGACAGACGCGCGGCGGGACGCGAGGCGCCCCGCCGCGGAAGGAGACGCTTACTTGAGCAGCGACCAGGTGCCGTTGCGGATCTCGATCATCACGCGCGAGCGGTCGTCCAGGCCGAGGTGATCCTCGGCGCTCATCGAGTAGATGCCGGTGGCACCGGCGGCTTCCTTGACGCCCTCGAGCGCGTCGCGCAGCGCGCTGCGGAACTCGGCCGTACCCGGCTTGGCCGCCTTGAGCGCATTGGGCACCGCCGCCTGCAGCAGCACGCCCGCGTCCCACGCATAGGCGCCGAAGCTCGACACCGAGCCCGCGCCGTTGGCGGCCTCGTACTTCTCGACGTAGGCCAGTGCGCTCGCCTTGACCGGATGGCTGTCCGGCAGGCTGCGCGCCATCTGCACCGGGCCGACCGGCAGCAGCGTGCCTTCGCAGTCCTTGCCGCAGATGCGCAGGAAGTCGTTGTTGGCCACGCCGTGGGTCTGGTAGATCGGGCCCTTGTAGCCGCGCTCGCGCAGCGTCTTCTGCGGCAGCGCCGAGGGCGTGCCCGAGCCGGCGATGAACACCGCGTCCGGCTTCACCGACATCAGCTTGAGCGCCTGCCCGGTCACCGAGGTGTCGGTGGGGTTAAAGCGCTCGCTCGCGGCGACCTCGATGCCCTTGGCTTCGGCCAGCTTCCTGAACTGCTCGTACCAGCCCTCGCCGTAGGCGTTGGCGAAGCCGATGAAGGAGACCTTCCTGACGTTGTTGGCGCCCATGTGCTCGATGATCGCCGACGCCATCTGCTGGTCGTTCTGCGGGGTCTTGAAGACCCAGCGCTTCTTGTCGTCCATCGGCGCCACGATGCGCGCCGAAGCGGCCATCGAGATCATCGGCGTCTTCGTCTCGGCGGCGACGTCGACCATGGCCAGCGAGGCCGGGCTGGTGGTGGAGCCGATGATCACGTCGACGCGGTCCTCGACGGTCAGCTTGCGGGCGTTCTTGACCGCCGTGGTGGTGTCGGAGGCGTCGTCGAGCACGATGTAGCTCACCTTCTCACCGCCGATCGTGGTGGGCAGCAGCGCGATCGTGTTCTTCTCCGGGATCCCCAGCGAAGCCGCGGGGCCGGTGGCCGAGAGCACGACGCCGACCTTGATCTCGGCATGGGCGGCCGTGGCGGCAAGGGCAAGGCCGAGGGCGGCCAGCAGGGTGTTGTGCAACTTCATGGTGTCTCCTCCAGGGGTTGTGCGGATGACCGGTGCGCAGGGCCCGACGTGTCGGGGATGTGGGGCTCCAACGGCATTTATTCTGAAATACAGAATAGGTTCCGTTTATTAGAATTGATACAAAAGACCCAGTCAAGCAAAAACTTTGTATCGATTCCAAGGGCACACCCCTCCGCTGCGTCCTCTCCCCGCCGCGCCCCCGCCTCAGGCCGGGTGGCCGCCCGCCTCGACACCCGGGATCGCGGTGGCTCCGAGCCGCAGCGACAGTGCATCGCAGGCATTCTTCAGCGCGAGCAGCACGGGGCTCTGCGGACGGAGATCCAGCGAGCCTTGCACGCCCACGAGCGCGATGCTCATGTTGATCTCGTTCTTGAAGTTGAACACCGGGGCCGCCGCTGCCTCCACGCCGCGGGCGAAATAGCCGCTTGAGATCACCGCCAGCCCCTGCGCACGAACGTCGGCGAGCAGGCGGCGCGCGTCCTCGAGGGTGGCGATGCCCGCGGGCACCCGGCCGGACTCGATCTCCGCGCGCAGCAGCGCTTCCGTCTGCGGTTCGGGCAGCCACGCGGCGAAGACACGCCCGGCGGCCGAGCTCAGCAGGCTGAGGCTGGTGCCGGTCAGCACGTTGACGGTGATCGGGCGGCGGGGGCGCTCCCAGCGAACGATCACTGGCCCGCCATCGTTCCATACCGCCAGCGCGACCGTCTCGTTGGTGAGGTCGCGCAGCTCGCCGATCGCATTCAGGCCGAGACGGATGCGGTCGACGCGGTCGAGGGCGACCAGGCCGAGGTTGAGGGCGAAGGGGCCGAGGTCGTAGCGCGAGGTGAGCCGATCCTGCTCGACGAGCCCGCTGCGGATCAGGCTGACCAGGTAGCGATGAGCCTTCGAGGGCGGCATGTCGGCCGCCTGGGCGATGTCCTTGAGCATCATCGCGCGCTTGCCGGTGACCATCGCGCGCAGGATGCTCATGCCTACCTCGAGGGACTGCACGCCATGCTTGCCGTCGATCTCGTCGCTCATCGAAGCGCCCTCCTTAAAATTTACTTATTGAAGAATTTGTTTCTTTATATGTAACATAAGTCCGAGCGAAGGAGAACACGGATGAAGCAGCTGAAAGTCTATGCGATCGACGGCATCGTGCCGGTGGTGGATCCGACCGCCTATGTGCATCCCTCGGCGGTGCTGATCGGCGACGTCATCGTCGGCCCGGACTGCTACGTGGGGCCGTGCGCGTGCCTGCGCGGAGACTTCGGGCGCCTCATCCTGGAGCGCGGCTCGAACCTGCAGGACACCTGCGTGATGCATGGCTTTCCCGGCACCGACACGGTAGTCGAGGAGGACGGGCACATCGGCCACGGTGCCGTCCTGCATGGCTGCAGGGTGGGACGCAACGCCCTGGTCGGCATGAACGCGGTGATCATGGATAACGCGGTGATCGGCGAGTCCTCGATCGTCGCCGCAGCCGCCTTCGTCAAGGCGGGCGTCGAGATCCCGCCGCGCATGCTCGTGGCCGGCATGCCGGCCAAGGCGATCCGCCCGCTCTCCGACGAGGAGATCCGCTGGAAGAGCTCCGGCACCGCGACCTACCAGGACCTCACCCGCCGCAGCCTCGCCACGATGGAAGAGACCGTGCCGCTGACGGCGGTGGAGGCCGGCCGCAAGCGCATCCACATGCCCGACG
>NZ_AMXF01000064.1 GCF_000310225.1 Thauera phenylacetica B4P | reverse complement strand
GGCCGGCGCTGGTGCTGGCGACCGCGCGCGCGCTCGGCCATGGCGGCGAGCGGCCGCACGCGCTGGCCGCGGCGGTGGAGCTGATCCACATCTCGCTCGCGCTGCACGACGACGTGACCGAGGCGAGCGGCGGTGCGGCCGACGGCGCGCACGAGGCCGCGCTGTTCGGCAACGCGGGCAACATCCTGCTCGGCGATCTGCTCTACACCAGCGCCTTCCGCATGATCGTGGACCTCGACGACATGGAGGTGATGCGGGTGCTGTCCGATGCGACCAACGTGATCGCCGAGGGCGAGGTGGCGTATCGCGAGCTGCTCGCCGCGCCGGCGTCGCGTACGCCGGAGGCCTGGCTCGACATCGCGCGCCGACGCCGGGCGAAGCTCTTCGAGGCGGGCGCCGAGTGCATGGCGATCGTGCACGGCGCCGACCCGGCCACGCGCTCGGCGCTGGCGCGCGTCGGCCTGCATGTGGGCAGCGCGCACGCGCTGCGCAGCGAGGCGGAGGACGCGGCGCGCTTCGGCATCGTTGATGCGCATGCGCGGGCGCAGGCGGAGATCGAGGCGGCGCGGGCCGTCGTCGATGGCTTGGCGCTGGCGGAGGCCGCAGCGCTTGTTGGGGTGCTCGAGGGCTGAGCGCGGGTTCGATCGTCGGCGGATGCTGGGCACGCGTCGATTGTGCAATCGCCGTGTTCGCAGCTGCCGCAGCTCCTACAGGGGGCGGGGCGCGCGGTGGTTTTGTAGGAGCGCCGGCAGGCGCGAAGGCGGCGGTGGAATTCCGCGTACGCGTCGATGGTGGGGGCGCTGGGTTCGCAGCTGCCGCAGCTCCTACAGGGAGGGGCGGGACGCGCGGTGGTTTTGTAGGAGCGCCGGCAGGCGCGAAGGCGGCGGTGGAATTCCGCGCACGCGTCGATTGTGGCGGCGCTGGGTTCGCAGCTGCCGCAGCTCCTACAGGGGCGGGGCGCGCGGTGGTTTTGTAGGAGCGCCGGCAGGCGCGAAGGCGGCGGTGGAATTCCGCGCACGCGTCGATTGTGGCGGCGCTGGGTTCGCAGCTGCCGCAGCTCCTACAGGGGAGCGGGGCGCGCGGTGGTTTTGTAGGAGCGCCGGCAGGCGCGAAGGCGGCGGTGGAATTCCGCGTACGCGTCGATGGTGGGGGCGCTGGGTTCGCAGCTGCCGCAGCTCCTACAGGGGAAGGGGACGCGCTGGGTTTTGTAGGAGCGCCGGCAGGCGCGAATGGGGCGCGCGGGGTTTCGAAGGCGTCCGTCCTCACGCCCGCATCAGGCGGCGCGGCACTCGTTGGCGAGCGGTTTCTGGGTGCGGCCGTCGAGCAGCAGGCCTTTCCACGGCAGGTCGATCCACACCAGACCGCTCGCGGCGTCCTCGAAGCGCGGCAGGCCCGAGTACGACGGGTCGCGTACGAGCAGGTACTGGTTGCCATGCCAGCCGAGCTGGATGCGGTTGTTCACCGCGTTGGCGAGCTCGCGGCGGATCTGCAGGCGCTCGCCGCGCTCGCAGCGGTATTCGCCGCTGGGCAGGGCGAACTCGAACTGGCCGGTCTGCTGGGTGACGCCCGGGGCGACCTCGGTCTTTTGTGGCACCAGGCCGCAGGCGCCCGTCGCGAGGGTGGCGGCGAGGAGGAGCGTGCCCGAGGCGGCACGCGAGGTCTTCTTCATCAAGCTTTGCATCGAACCGGCTCCAAGGAAAAACTCCCGGCGGCGGTGCCGGGTTCGCATCGAACGGGCACCAAGGGAAAGCTCCCGACGACGGTGCCGGGTTTGCATCGAACCGGCTCCAGGGGAAAGCTCCCGGCGACCGTGCCGGAGAACGGGCGGTGCCCGGTGAATCGGGCCGTCACTTCACCTCCAGCAGGCTGTCGTCCCACTTGTCGTGCTTGTGCAGGCCGAGCAGGTTGGCGACCGTGGCGGCGATGTTCGACAGGCCGGCGGTCTCGAGCGGCTTCAGGCCCAGCCGGCCGCCGCTGACATTGTCGTAGAGGATCAGCGGCACCGGGTTGAGCGTGTGCGCGGTCTTGGCCTTGTAGCTGCCGTCCTTGTTCTGCGCTGGCTGCCTGGTCTTCTTGTCGAGCTCGAACATCTCGTCGGCGTTGCCGTGGTCGGCGGTGATCAGCGCCACGCCGCCGGCGGCGTCGATCGCCGGCAGGAGGCGCGCGAGCGCAAGGTCCACCGCCTCGATCGCCATCGTCGCGGCGCGGAAGTTGCCGGTGTGGCCGACCATGTCGCCGTTGGCGTAGTTGCAGCGCAGCACCTTGTAGTGGCCCGACTGCAGCGCGGCGATCATCGCGTCGGTGATCTCGGCGGCCTTCATCCACGGGCGCTGCTCGAAGGGCACGACGTCGCTGGGGACCTCCTGCCAGGTCTCGCCGTCGAACCTGTTCGAGCGGTTGCCGTTCCAGAAGTAGGTGACGTGGCCGAACTTCTGTGTCTCGGAGCAGGCGAACTGGGCCAGGCCGGACTTGCTGAACCACTCGGCGGAGGTGTCCTTGATCGCCGGCGGGGCGACCAGGAAGCGCTTGGGCAACTGCAGGTCGCCGTCGTACTGCAGCATGCCGGCGTAGGTCACGCGCGGATGGCGTACGCGGTCGAACTGGGTGAAGTCCTCCTCGACGAAGGCGCGGCTGATCTCGATCGCGCGGTCGCCGCGGAAGTTGTAGAACACGACCGCGTCGCCATCCTCGATGGTGCCGATCGGCTTGCCATTGTCGGCAACGATGAACTCGGGCAGATCCTGGTCGATAGTGCCGGGATGCTTCTCGCGCAGGCCGTGCACTGCGTCGGTGGCGTTGGCAAACTGCGGGCCTTCGCCGAGCACGTGGGTGCGCCAGCCGCGCGCCACCATCGGCCAGTTGGCGTCGTAGCGGTCCATGGTGATGGTCTGGCGACCGCCGCCCGAGGCGATGCGGGCGTCGAAGCCGGCGGTGCTGATGTCCTGCAGGAAGGCCTCGAAGGGCACCACGTAGTCGAGCGCGCTGGTCTCGGGCACGTCGCGGCCATCCAGCAGGGCATGGATGCGCACCGTGGCCACGCCCTCCTCCTTCGCGCGCACGACCATCGCCTTGAGGTGGTCGATGTGGCTGTGCACGTTGCCGTCGGAGAACAGGCCGATGAAGTGGAGGACGCCTGCTTTTCCGTTCGCGCCCGCCTTGGCGGCGGCGACGATCTGCTGCCAGGCCTCGCCCTGCCAGATCGCGCCCTCGGCGATGGCGTTGGCGACCAGCGCCGCGCCCTGCGCATAGACCTGGCCCGCGCCGATGGCGTTGTGGCCGACCTCGGAGTTGCCCATGTCGTCGTCGGAGGGCATGCCCACCGCGGTGCCGTGGGCGCGCAGGCGGATGTTGGGGTATTGCGCGAACAGGCGGTCGAGCGTGGGCTTGCGCGCGGCGTCGATGGCGCTGCCGACCTCGTGCTTCGGAATGCCGTAGCCGTCCATCACGATGACGACGACAGGGCCCTTGACGCCGGCGAAGGCGGGGAGTTTCTGCAGCATGGTCGCTTCCTGAAGGAGAAATCCGGGGCCGGCTCGGCAGACGGGCTGCCGACCGGTCAAAGGGATATTTTCCGTCAAATCAGCGGTGGATTTTCATGCGCGTTGTTTATCGGCCCAATGGATTCCTTCCGCGCACGGCGCGGACCCGGGCCGCGTGCGTTCCGGCGCGCCCGCTCGCGGTTCAGCCCTCGCCCTCGCGGCGCTGCTGCGCCTCCAGCCACAGCGTCCGGCCGAAGGCCTTCCAGACCGGTCCGCCGTGGCTCTCGATGCCGACGCCGGCGCTCTCCTCCATCGTGCGCAGCATCAGGCTGGCGAGACCGAAGAGCGTCACCTTCGCGCCCAGCTGATGGTCGTCCGGGCTGGCCGCGGCCTCGCGGATCCTGTCCTGCGAGTGATCCAGCGCCTCGCGCGCGAGCGCCCTCACCTGCGCCTCGTCGGACCAGTCGATGCCGAGCGCGACGCCCATGTGCTCGATCTCGTCCTCGATCTTGCGGATCTCTTGCTGATAGTTCTCGAATCCTGCCATGGCCTCTCCTCGGGCGTTTCCGCTGGGTGTGCGCCGGCGTGCCGGCGCCGGGTCGTGCGTACGCGTGGCTTACACGCGCAGCAGCACCACCTTCAGCGGCGGGTTGTCGTCGCGGCTGGGGAAGTCCGCCTCCGGGGTGATCCATTCGGCCTCGCGCACCGTGCGCCCCGCCTTGCGTGCGCTGCGCTCGAGCTGGTCGAGCCAGTCTTCGCGGCGCACGCGGGCGACGTTGTTGCAGCAGATCAGGCTGCCACCCTCCTCGGTGGCGAGCAGCGCGGGCTTGAACAGCGCGGCGTAGTCATGCACCAGGTCGACCACGCCGAAGGGGCTCTTGGCGTAGCGCGGGGGGTCGAGGAAGACGAGGTCGAAGCGGTGCGGCGCCAGCTCGGGGAAGGGCGGCAGGTGCTTGCCGCGCACCATCTTCGGCTGGCCGATGCCGGCGTACTGGCGCAGCGCGGCGAAGGCGTCGGACTTGACGAAGCGCACCCGGATCGGCAGCTCGTTGAGGCGGGCATTGTCCTTGCCGACCGCGAGGCTGGACTCGGCGAAATCCACATTGACCACGTGGCGCGCGCCGGCCTTGGCCGCAGCAACGCCCACGCCGCAGGTGTAGGCGAATACGTTGAGCAGGGACTTGCCCTCGGCTTCCTGCATGACGCGGCGGCGCGCGGCGCGCAGGTCGAGGAACAGCCAAGGGTCCTGCCCGGCATGGCGGGCCTGGAAGCGGTAGCGCACGCCGAGCTCGGAGAACTCGGAAGGCTGCTCGGCGAGGGCCTGCTGTTCGGGCGACAGGGTGTTGGCGATGCGCGAGTTCTTGCCGCTGCGGTCGTTCCACACCAGCGGCAGGCCGGGCAGGGCCTGGGCGTAGAAGGCCTCGAGCTCGGCCAGCTGCTCGACCGTCAGCGGGCGATGGAAGGTCTGCGCCAGCAGCACGGCGCCGTAGCGGTCGACGGTGATGCCGGGCGCGCCTTCGACGGTGCCGTGGAAGAGGCGCCAGGCGTCGGTGTCTTCGGCAGCGAGCTGTGCGATCAGGGGGGCGCGGGCGGCGAGCGCGGTGGCGAGCAGGTCGGTGAGGGTGGAGGACATGGCGGTTCCGGCGCGGGGCGCGCCAGTATGCCCGAGTGTGCACAGGAAAGACGAAGTCGTGCCGCTGGAGACCCTGGCGCCACCCGGGCAACGCGGATGCCCGCCTCGATCGATGCCGGCTCGCGCCCGGGGTCGGGGTCGGGAGCGGGGTCGGGAGCGGGGTCGGGAGCGGGGTCGGAGTCGGAGTCGGGCCCTCAGGCGTGCCCGTCCCTCGCGGCGGCGCCGTCCGGGAGGGCGCCGCCGGCTGCGGGCGCGCCCTCCCGATAGGCGGCCGCTTCCTCCTGCAGCCACGCGGCGAAGCGCAGCAAGGCCGCGCTCGGGCCCGGGGTTTCGGGGATGACCAGGTAATAGGCCTGGGCCGACTCGAGCGAACGCTGGAAGGGCACCACCAGCTCGCCGGCGGCGAGCTCGCGCTGCGCGAGGAAGCGCGGCACGAGGGCCACGCCGAGGCGGGCGAGCGCGGCCTCGATCAGCATCGAGAAGAGCTCGAAGCGCGCGCCGGCGCTGACCTCGACGTCGCGCACCCCGGCGTGCTCGAACCAGCGCGGCCAGGCGTCGTGGCGCCCGCTGTGGTGCAACAGCGGCAGCCGGGCCAGGTCGGCGGCGCTGGCGCAGCCCGCGGGCGGCAGCAGCTGCGGGCTGCACACCGGGATCATCTCCTCGCCGAAGAGGGCGCTGGTGCTGGCCCCCGGCCACTCCGGGCTGCCGAAGTGGATCGCGGCGTCGAAGCCGGTGTCGGTGAAGATGAAGGGCTGCGAGCGCGTCGTCAGGTTGAGCGTGATCCCGGGGTGGCGTGCCTTGAAGGCCCCCAGGCGGGGGATGAGCCAGCGCGTGGCGAAGGTCGGCACGGAAGCCAGCTCGAGCACGTTGCCCTCGCCGCGATGCGTCATCAGCGCGCCGGTGTGGCGCTCGAGGCGGTCGAGGTCCTCGCCGATCTGACGGGCGTAGAGCTCACCGGCCTCGGTGAGCGAGATGCGCTTCTTGACGCGATGGAACAGCGCGAGGCCGAGGTAGTCCTCGAGCGCGGCGATCTGCTTGCACACCGCGCTCTGGGTCAGCGACAGCGCGACCGCGGCGAGGGTGAAGCTCTGATGGCGCGCGGCGGCCTCGAAGGCGACCAGCGCCTCGAGGCTGGGGATGCGTCGTCTCACGGTTGGTTCCTCCGGCTCATGATCTCCTGCGCATTTTTCGTTTGAATCCGCCCGTCCGCCGGCGAAGAATCGCGCCTCGCCAGATCCGCGGGTGCGGCTGGCAAGCGATGAACACAGACTCCTTGGAGACGGCAGACAATGCATCAGATGCAGGCGATCGAGCAACAGGCGGCGGAGTGGATAATGGCGGGCGCCGAGGCGTGCGCGGCGACGGGCGATGCGGGCGAGCGCGGTGGCGCGCGCCATGACGCGGGTGAGGCGGGCGAGCTCGCCCATGCCGTGGTGCTCGGCTACAACTGAGACGGCGCCGGATCGATGGACACGCGACCGCCGGCCTTGCAGCCGGCCTGCAGCGAGGGTGCGAGGTGAACACCCAGCGCACCCTGAACCACCCGCTGCGCCTGGCGCTGGCGGGCGAGATGCACGCCCGCCCCTTCATGCGCATCGAGCCGCCCGAGCGCGTGCTGCACCTGGCGCTGTTCGCCGGTGATGCGCTCGACCGCCATCACGCCTGGCTGGGCGAGCTGTGCGAGTGCTTCGGCGTCAGCGCGCCGCAGCGCGGTGCGAGCTACTTCTTCCACGATTTCGGCCCCTGGCGACTGAAGTGGGAGAACCACTCCGAGTTCTCCACCTACACCTTCGCCTTCCGCGGCGATGGCAGCGGCGACTTCGCCGACGACCTGCTGCGCCGCCTGCCGCAGGCCTGGCTGGGGCAGCTCGCCGGGAACGTGATCTCCGCCGCCCAGCTCGCCTTCGTCAGCGCCGGCGGCCAGCCGCTCGCGGCGAGCGATCCGTGGCTGCGCACGCAGTTCTCCGGGCCGCTGATCGCGGGTGCGCGCGTCATGGCGGGTGGCGAGGTGTGGTCGGACTTCCTGGTCCAGCCCGACGGGGTCAGCCGCTTCCTGCTGCGCGACGTCGGCCTGCGCGAGTTCCAGGCCGGGCGGCTGAGAGCGTGAGAGTTTTTCTCCAATCTCGCCTGTTTGTGCTGGGACTGGCATGCTCCGAGACATGAACGAGACCGAACGTCATAACGGATCGCCGGCCAGCCTGTTCGATGAGCTGCCGGCTGTCGAGGAACAACAGGTGATCGCGGCGAAGCAGGCGCGGGCGGCTTCACGCCGGCAAGGCCCGCCGCGGTTGCTGCAGCCCAACCGCGGGCAGATCGAACTGCGCGCCTCGGACCTGGAGTCGCTGCTGGGTGAGGATCACCGGGCTCGGCTGGTGTGGGGCTACGTCGAGCGGCAGGACCTGAGCCGGTTGATCGAATCGATCAAGGCCCGTGGCAGCAACGCCGGACGGTCGGCGATCGACCCGCGGATCCTGTTCGCGCTGTGGCTGTACGCCACGCTCGATGCGGTGGGCAGCGGCCGGGAGATTGCCCGTCTCACGCGCGAGAGCGACGCCTACCGCTGGATCTGCGGTGGCGTGTCGGTGAATTACCACGCGCTCAACGACTTTCGCTCAGGCAACGAGAGCTTGATGGACGAAGTGCTCACGGCCAATGTCGCTGCGCTGGCCTCGGCTGGGGCGATCAGCCTGGAGCGCGTGGCGCAGGACGGCATGCGCGTGCGTGCCGATGCGGGCGCAGCGTCGTTTCGGCGGCAGGCCAGCCTCGAGCAGCACTTGGCCGAGGCCGGCGAGTTGGTCGATGACATCAAGAAACGCGCCGCGGCCGATCCGGCAGCGGCCAGCCGCCGGGCGCAGGCTGCGCGCGAGCGTGCCGCGCAGCAGCGCGAGGAGTGCATCCGCGCCGCGCTGGAGCAACTGCCGCAGGTGCAGGCGGCCAAGCGGCGCAACGGTGAAAAGCCCGAGCAGGCACGAGCCAGCACCACGGATGCCGACGCGCGGGTGATGAAGATGGGCGACGGCGGCTACCGGCCAGCGTTCAACGTACAACTGGCCACAACGTGCGAGGACCAGGTCATCGTCGGGGTGGAGGTGAGCAACACCGGCAGCGACATGGCGCAGATGGCGCCGATGCTCGAGCAGGTCATCGAGCGCACGGGCACCGTACCCGGGCAATGGCTGGTCGATGGGGGCTTTCCCGCGCACGAGCAGATTGAGGCGGTGCATGCGCACACGAAAGGCCAGACCGAGGTCATCGCCCCGGTGCCCGAGCCCAGGCGCAAGGCAGACAAGCGCGACGACGACGCCCGCCCGCCGCCGGACAAGTACCGGCGCAAGGAAGGGGACTCCGAGCCGGTGGCGCAGTGGCGTGCGCGCATGGCCGGCGACGAGATCAAGGATGTGTACAAGCAACGCGCGGCCACGGCCGAGTGCGTCAACGCACTGGCGCGCAACCGCGGACTGCAGCGCATGCCTGTGCGCGGGCTGGGCAAGGTTCGAGCGGTGGCCTACCTGTACGCGCTGGCGCACAACTTGATGCGCATGGCCAAGATCGCGCCGCAGATGCTCGGTCGAGGTAGCGGTGCGTCCAAAATCGCCGCAGCGCTGGCATAAGAGGTGCCTGAAATGAAAACCCGCCGCCTGAAAACCCCGGATCTGCCCTCACAGACGCTTGGCTGGGCCTCGAACACCCCACAGCACCTGCGCATCGCAGGCCACTGGGTCTCGTCGCATGTCGGTTACTCGGCTTGCGGAAATCAAATGCTTCTCAGGCTCTGAGCCAGCGTGTGCTGGAGATCGACACCTACCGCATGATGGCGCTGCTCGCGCTGCCGGTGGCGCGCGAGTCCCAGCCGGTGATCCGCGAGGCCGAGGCCGCGCTGGCGGCGATCTCGGGCGAGCTGGCGGCGGCCGATTCGCCGGAGGCCGAGCGCTCGCTGCTCGAACGCCTGACGCGGCTGTCCGCGCGCATCGAGGCGATGGCCGAGGCCGACAACTACCGCTTCAGCGCCAGCGCCGCCTACTTCAGCATCATCCGCGCGCGCCTGCAGGAGCTGCGCGAGGAGCGCATCGAGGGCGTGCCCACCCTCGGCGAGTTCATGGAGCGCCGGCTGGTGCCGGCGATGGAGTTCTGCGAGTCGGTGCGGCGTCGCCAGCATGAGCTCATCGAGCGCCTCTCGCGCACCGACTCCTTGCTGCGCACCCGCGTGACGATGACGCAGGAGCGCTACAACTCGGCGATCCTGGCCTCGCTCAACAAGCGCGCCGAGCTGCAGCTGCGCCTGCAGCACGCGGTCGAGGGCTTCTCGATCGTCGCGATCTCGTATTACCTGCTCGGCGTGCTCGGTTATGGCCTCAAGGCCCTGGGCAAGCTCGGCGTGCCGGTCGAGGCCGAGCTCGCGACCGGCCTCGCGCTGCCGCTGGTGGTCGGCGCGGTGTGGTTTGCCGTGCGGCGGGCGCAGCGTGCCCTGCATCGCGGGCATCCGCCCGAGGATCCGGCGCCTGCGCCCGCGGCGGCGTCGAGCTGAATCCTGCGGCCTGCGCGGCGCGCCTGCCGCCGCCGTGCAGGCTCAGCGCGCGGGACGCCTCGGCACCAGCTTGCGCATCGGTCCGCCCACGACCTCGCGGAAGTGCGGGCTGTGCAGGCAGATGCCGCCCACCAGGCCGACGACGCAGCCGAGCAGGGTGTCGATGAAGCGCGACTGGATCAGCTCGGCGAGCGGCGCCGCGCCCAGGGTGGCGGCCTCTGCGAGCAGGATGGTGAGCGGGGTGATGAAGATCACCGCAAGGCCATAGTGGCGAACCACCAGGCTCTCGATCACGAAGACGAGCGCGATCACCAGCAGCGCGATCCGCCAGGGGTCGAGCGGCAGGCTCAGCAGCGACCAGGCGAGCAGCATGCCGATCGCGGTGCCGAGCACGCGCTGGAGCTGGCGGTTCCACACCGCGCGCAGCGACACACCCTGGATGACGGCGAGGCAGCTCACCGGCACCCAGTAGGGACGGTCGAGCTGCAGCGCCTGTGCGATCGCGAGCGACAGGCCGACGAAGGCGCCGATCATCGCGGCGTCGAAGATGACGAAGTCGAAGGTCGGGGCCGGCAGCGGCGGCACCGGATCGGCCGCCTGCAGGCGCAGGATCCGCAGGCTGTAGACGAAGGCGATCAGGCCGGCGAGCAGTGCGCCCATGGTGAGCAGGCCGACGCGCAGCGGGATCTCCTCGACGGACCCGGGCGTGTAGGCGCCGATCGCCGCCGCCATGATGAAGAACAGGCTGCCCGGCGGACCGACGCGGTAGAAGCGGCACACCATGGTCACCAGCATCGCGATCAGCGCCAGCACGCCCACCCCGGCCAGCGGCAGGAAGTGGGTCATCAGCCCGAGCGCGTAGCTCGCCGACATGCCGAAGGCGCAGGCCATCAGCCACACCATGCGGTGCGACATCGGCGTGTTGGGCAGGTAGAGGAAGCTGAGGCCGCCGATCGACGAGATCAGCCCGTACTCGAGATGCCCGAACCACGCGCCCACCATCAGCGGCAGGCCGCAGGCCAGCGCGGCGGCGAAGGCCATCTGCCAGCGCCGGGTGCTGGGGTGGAGCGTGGTGAGGTGGTGCCACTCGGCGCGCAGCAGGTCTGCGACGCGTTGCAGCGGAGAGCGGGGGGTCATGTGCGTCTGCCGGTCGAGGCCCCGATGTATAGCACACCGCGCTTGGGAGGGCGCGGACGCTTCAGAACGGCACCGGGCTGTCGAACACCTTCGGCACGCGGGTGTGCGGATGCATGAAGGCGACGCGGGTGGCGTGCAGGTGCATGCGGGCGAAGCGCGCGGCGGACTCGGGCGGCGCATAGAGCGGATCGCCGAGGATGGGGTGGCCGAGGGAGAGCAGATGCACGCGCAGCTGGTGCGCGCGCCCGGTGACCGGCTTGAGCTCGAGGCGGCTGATGGCGTCGGCGCCGGTGCCCTGGCGATCGAGCACGCGGTAGCGCGTGAGCGCGCGCCGGCCGCGCAGCGGGTCGACGAGCTGGCGGGGGCGGTTGTCCGCATCCTCGGCCAGCGCCAGGTCGATCTCGCCGCTGTCCTGCGCGACATGCCCGTGCACCACGGCCACGTACTGCTTGCCGACGACGCGCTGCTCGAAGGCGAGACTCATGCGCCGCAGCATTTCCGCGCCGCGTGCGAACAGCACCAGGCCGGAGGTGGCGGCGTCGAGCCGGTGCACGATGCGGGCGTCGGTCCAGCGCGCCCGGATCCGCGCCGCCAGACAATCCTGCCGGCCCTCCCCGCCCGCGGGGACGGAGAGGAGGCCGGCCGGCTTGTCGGCGACGAGGAGGAAGGTGTCGACGTGGAGGACGGGGATCGAGGGATGGATTTCCGGCCGCATGGGGCGCTTTTCAGGCGAGGCGTGGTGATCGGGCTGGGGGGGCGCTCGGGACAAGCGCTGTCGGCAATCTTTACACTTCCGCGTCCCCGGCGCCGGTCCGGCGTCTTCGACCCCCCGCAAGCTTCTGTTTGAAAAGGCGAACTCGATACGATTGCCGGATTGGCATGGATCTCGCTTCGATCGCGGTGGCTCGGCGTTGCCGGGAATGATTTGGAGACGGACATGAAAACAACGACACGGATGATATGCAAGGCCGGTCTGCTTGCACTTGCGCTGAGCGCAGGAAGCGCCTCGGCGGCGCAGATCTACTGGACGGACTGGACCGGAGTTGACCTGGATTCCGGCAATGGCTTCCGGGGCGTCGGCACGATCACGACGTCGAATGCGACGGTCACCGTGACCTACACGAACCCGCAGGGGATCGCCTTCTACCAGCCGAGCGGCGGCGCCTACTACTACAGCAACGGCTCCGACGGCCCCGCCGGTACCTCGCCTTACACGAGCAGTGCGGTCGACAACCGGCCGGGAACCACCGACATCATCGCGCTGCGGTACGCCGGCCTGCAGACCTTGAGCTTCTCGCAGGCGATCGCGAATCCGGTGTTCGCCTACGTCAGCCTGAACGGCAACGGCTACGGCTTCGACCAGGACTTCGATATCCTCAGCTTCGGCGGCGCCAGTGACGGCAATGCCTGCGGCTACTGGGGCTGCGGGACCTCGTTCAAGCAGGTGGCGACGGTCAATGGCAAGACGGAGTACCAGTTGCTGGGCACCGGCGAGCCGCACGGCACGCTGCAGTTCAAGGGGACCTTCGACACCGTGAATTGGCGCAGTCTCAGCAGCGAAAACTGGAACGGCTTCACGGTGGGCGTGCAGGAGACGGCGGTCGAATATTGCACGGCGAATCCGACGGCACCCGGGTGCACGCCGAACGGCGTGCCGGAGCCCGCTTCGCTCGCGCTGCTCGGATTGGGACTGGCGGGGCTTGCGGTCGGGCGTCGTCGCAAGGGCTGAGGCCGGGTTCTCGATCTCCGCATGAACAAACGGGAGCCTGAGGCTCCCGCTTGTTCTTGGGTGCACCGGATCCGGGGCGCTGCCCGGGTCGGTGTGCATTGCGTGGATCAGAACACGCTGAAGGGGTAGTCGAGGAAGATCCGGACTTCGTTACCGCTGGTGTTGTAGGCGCGGGCGTTGTCCGAAACGCGGAGGGTGGAGGCGCGCAGGCGGACGTTCAGATCTTTCGCGGGGCCGCTCTGCACCTTGTACGACAGCTGATTGAAGAGCTCATGCTCTTTTCCATCGGTGGTCGTGCCGACATCGATGTCATGACCGCGCACGTAAGCGATGCGATAGCTCAGGCCGGGGATGCCGTACTGAGAAAAGTCGACCGCGTAGGCGACCTGCCAGGACTGCTCGTCCGCAGCGTTGAAATCGGACCAGTAGGAGTTGGCCAGCCAGATCGAGCCGCCGCCGTCACCGACCCAGCCTTCGCTCTGGTAGAAGCCATAGTTGTAGTCGACATTGCCGTTGTTGCGCTGGTAGGCGAGCGTGAAGGCATGCGGGCCGGTGGCGTAGGTCGAGGCCAGGCTCCAGATGCGACTCTTGCCGGGCTGGAAGTCAGCGTCCTGCTTGGTTCGATAGCCATTGAAGTCGAAGGTCAGCGAGTTGCTGGCGATCGGCAGCACGTAGTTCACGTTGAGGTACTGGCGCTTGAGCACATCCTCGACGTCGGAGGCGTAAAACGCGCCGCTGAGAGCGTCGTTGAACTTGTAGCTGGCGCCGATCACGTCGATGCCCTTCAGCCCGCCGCTGTCACGGCCTTCGTCGCTCTTGCGCGATTGCGCGTGGAACGTGCCCGCATTGAATTCCAGGCCCTCGATCTCCGTCGAGGTCAGCATCGTGCCGGTGAAGCTCTCGGGCAGCAGGCGGGAGTTGTCGTGACTCAGCACCGGAAGGTTGGGGCGAAGGTCACCGTAGGCGAGGACGGTGTTCGAGAAACGCAGTTTCAGCGAGGCGCCGCCCTTGGCGACATCCTTCTCCGGCATGCCGGTGCTGTCCTACTTGAAGAAGTCGATCCCCCAGTTTCCGGCGCGGTCGCGCGAGCCGTCGAGACGCACCGCGTAGGCTGCGAATGCATCCACGCCAAAACCGATCGTACCCTTGGTGAAGCCCGACTCGAAGTTGGCGATCGCTCCCTGGCCCCATTCGCCGCTGTCGTGGCGGCCACCCTTGTAATCGCGATTGATGTACGCGTTGCGCAGCAGCACGTTCAGCGCGCTGTCTTCCACGAAGCCCTTCGCCTCGGCCTGTCCGGCGGCGAATGCGGGCGTCGCGCTCGCGAGCCCAAGAACGATCAAACCAGCCAACTTCTTCGACATGTTGTTTTCCTCGATGGTGTCTGTTGTGTCTTTCGACCCGTCGGACAGGTCGTGCCTGCCAGGGTGGGGCGCGATTCTCGCATTTCCTGCGGGAGTGGTGCGGCCGGGTTGCAGGAAAATGACAGTCGGTGCTGCCGGTGGCGCAAGGGAGGGCGAGTGTCGGGATTTCTTACAGTCGATCATAGAAAAAACTACTCAATCTGGGGCGTCATGAGGCGTTTGGGGGGAGGGTGCGACATTTCTTGTGCAGGGAGCACCCCAACTTGGGGGATGGCGGTGTTTACGCCCCAGATCGAGGCTTAAAGAGGCTTGACGGTGTCGGGATTATTTACACGCGATATCCGGGCGTTCGGGAGACCCTCAGCCGTTGTCGGCGAAATGGCTCTTGGCACAAACCTTGCTTTTGATAAATACATTCGATCGCACCAGGGCTCGCCACATGAAACGCACATTGCTCGTCCTCACCTTGCTGGGGCTCTCCGCCACTGCCGCTCAGGCGGCTTCGATCACTACCGTCGTCAGCGCCAACGGCAATGGCGGCAACTATGGCGGTTCGCTCTCCGTGCTGAACGACGGGATCTTCCCGACCGAGGGCAGCCAGTGGAACTTGGCCGACAAGGTGTCGTGGAACGGCAAGGGCAATCGCTTCGTGTTCGCCTTTGGCGACCTGTACCGCATCGACAGCGTCCGTCTTTCGGTGGATAACAACGACGGCTACCTGCTCGAATACTCGACCGACTACTCCGCCTGGGCGAGCCTGCTCACGGTGTCGAGTGGCGTGGGCGAGATCGGTTGGGGGATGGACACGATGGCCACCGATCCGTCCGATTCCGAGTACGTGTCACAGCTCGCATTCACGCCGCGGGAGGCGCGCTACGTCCGGATCCAGGCGACGGATGGCGACAACTCCTACTCCATCGGCGAGGTGGCCTTCACCGGCGAGCGTGCCGGCAACGGCTCGACCAATCCGGTGCCTGAACCCGCGGGGCTTGCGCTGATTGGCCTCGGTCTTGCAGGCATGGCGCTGGTCCGCAGACGCCGGGTCTGAGCGCATCCTCGTCCCGAAAAACGCCCCGCGGCCTCTCCGGCGCGGGGCGTTTCTCGTGGACCGTGGGCGGCACGCGCTGGCGACCGGGGTATCCCATGCGGGAAATGCTTTCCAAAGGCTCCAGGAATAGGTTTTTTTGTGCACTGCAAACAAGAAAGATAGCCTGCATCAATCCCCCTCATTGCTTCCAAAGCGACCGATCTTTGCTAGTCTGAGCCTGGAAGCAACGGTTTTCGACCGCTTCGGGTCCCGGTCCACCACGTTGGAACGAGGCCGGGAAGCGGTTTCCTGCGAGGTGCGATCGCGCTTCGCGAACAGTTTGCGTCACCGTCACAGAGGGAGAATCAGATGAGCGAGAACAGCACGAACACCGCCGGCAAGTGCCCGGTCATGCATGGCGGCAACACCGCCGCCAAGGACTCGGTGATGGCGTGGTGGCCCAAGGCGCTGAACCTGGACATCCTCCACCAGCACGACAGCAAGACCAACCCGCTCGGCGCCGGCTTCGACTATCGTGAAGAGCTGAAGAAGCTCGACGTCGATGCGCTCAAGAAGGACCTCAAGGCCTTGATGACCGACAGCCAGGAATGGTGGCCGGCCGACTGGGGCCACTATGGCGGCCTGATGATCCGCATGGCCTGGCACGCCGCGGGCACCTACCGCATCGCCGACGGCCGCGGCGGCGCGGGCACCGGCAACCAGCGCTTCGCCCCGCTCAACTCCTGGCCCGACAACGGCAACCTCGACAAGGCGCGCCGCCTGCTGTGGCCGATCAAGCGCAAGTACGGCAACAAGATCAGCTGGGCCGACCTCATCATCCTCGCCGGCAACATGGCCTACGAGTCGATGGGCTTCAAGACCTTCGGCTTCGCCTTCGGCCGCGAGGACATCTGGCACCCCGAGAAGGACATCTACTGGGGCTCCGAGAAGGAATGGCTCGCCCCCAGCGGCAGCGAGGGCTCGCGCTACTCCGGCCAGCGCGACCTCGAGAACCCGCTCGCCGCGGTGATGATGGGCCTGATCTACGTGAACCCCGAGGGCGTCGACGGCAAGCCCGACCCGCTCAAGACCGCCCACGACATGCGCGTGACCTTCGCCCGCATGGCGATGAACGATGAAGAGACCGTGGCGCTCACCGCCGGCGGCCACACCGTCGGCAAGGCGCACGGCAACGGCAGCGCCGCCCTGCTCGGCCCGGCACCCGAAGGCGCCGACCTCGAGGAGCAGGGCTTCGGCTGGATGAACCACACCACCCGCGGCATCGGTCGCGACACCGTGACCAGCGGCATCGAGGGCGCGTGGACCTCCAAGCCCACCCAGTGGGACAACGGCTACTTCGACATGCTGTTCAAGCACGACTGGTGGCTGCAGAAGTCGCCGGCCGGTGCGTGGCAGTGGGAGCCGCTGAACATCGCCGAGGAAGACATGCCGGTGGACGTGGAAGACCCGTCGATCCGCAAGAAGCCGATGATGACCGACGCCGACATGGCGCTGCGCTTCGACCCCGAGTACCGCAAGATCGCCGAGCGCTTCCGCAACGACCAGGCCTACTTCGAGGACGTCTTCGCGCGCGCCTGGTTCAAGCTCACCCACCGCGACATGGGCCCGAAGACGCGCTACGTCGGTCCCGACGTGCCTGCTGAAGACCTGATCTGGCAGGACCCGGTGCCCGCCGGTCGCAAGGACTACGACGTCGCCGCGGTGAAGGCGAAGATCGCCGCCGCCGGCCTGTCGGTCGGCGACATGGTCGCCACCGCCTGGGACAGCGCCCGCACCTTCCGCGGCTCGGACTACCGCGGTGGCGCCAACGGCGCGCGCATCCGCCTCGCCCCGCAGAAGGACTGGGAAGGCAACGAGCCGGCCCGCCTGGCCAAGGTGCTGGCGGCGTACGGAAAGGTCGCCGCGGAGACCGGCGCCAGCGTCGCGGACGTGATCGTGCTGGGCGGCAACGTCGGCCTGGAGCAGGCGATCAAGGCCGCCGGGTTCAGTGTGGACGTACCCTTCGCCCCGGGTCGCGGCGATGCCAGCCAGGCGCAGACCGACGTCGAGTCCTTCGAGGTGCTGGAGCCAGTGCATGACGGCTTCCGCAACTGGCAGAAGAAGGACTACGTGGTGCAGCCCGAGGAGATGCTGCTCGACCGCGCCCAGCTGCTCGGCCTCACCGCGCCCGAGATGACCGTGCTGGTCGGCGGCCTGCGGGTGCTCGGCACCAACCACGGCGGCAGCGGGCACGGCGCGTTCACCGATCGCGTCGGCGCGCTGACCAACGACTTCTTCGTCAATCTGACCGACATGCGCTACAGCTGGAAGCCCACCGGGCGCAACAGCTACGACATCGTCGAGCGCAAGAGCGGCGCGAAGAAGTGGACCGCGACCCGCGTCGATCTGGTGTTCGGCTCGAACTCGATCCTGCGTTCGTATGCCGAGGTCTATGCCCAGGACGACAATCAGGAGAAGTTCGTGCGCGACTTCGTCGCCGCGTGGACCAAGGTGATGAACGCAGACCGCTTCGACCTGCGCTGATCCGGCTCCCGCTCGCCACCCCCTCCCGCCCACACCCGTGCAGCCGCGCGGTGTGGGCGGTTCGTTTTGCGCGCCCGGTTCCTGTAGGAGCGCCGGCAGGCGCGAACCGCGGCGCACGGAATGGGTGATGTGCTCGCCGGACCGCCGTCTTCGCGGCTGCCGCCGCTCCTACAGGGCGCGTCGCGGCGGGTGTCGTGTCGGGTGTCGTGTCGGGGGTCGTGTCGGGCGTCGCGGCGTCGCTTGGGGAAGGAGGGTTCCTGTAGGAGCGCCGGCAGGCGCGAATCGGGCCATTCATCGATCGACGCGCGCGCCGATCCCGACCGCCGCGTTCGCGCCCTCCGGCGCTTCTGCCGAAACCGCTACGCTTCCCAGATGGCCTCGCCCCCTGCGTCGCGGTAGGCGAGGTAGGCGCGTAGGTCGAACTCGTACTGGTGGTAGTCGGGCTCCATGTGCTGGCAGAGCTGGTAGAAGGCCTTGTCGTGCTCGCGCACGCGCAGGTGGGCGAGTTCGTGCACCACGATCATGCGCAGGAAGGCCTCTGGCGCCGTGCGGAACAGGGTGGCGATGCGGATCTCGCGCTTGGCCTGCAGGCGCGCGCCCTGCACGCGCGAGATCGCGGTGTGGGTGCCGAGCGCGTTGCGGATCACGTGCAGGGTGTTGTCGAAGCGCACCTTCGCGAGCGGCGGCGCGCTGCGCAGGTGCGTGGCCTTGAGCGCCTGCGCGTAGTCGTGGAGCGCGCTGTCCGAGCGTACCGCGTGCGCCTGCGGGTAGCGCCGGCGCAGCGCGTCCGCCAGCCCGCCCTGCTCGATCAGCGTCCTCACCTGCTGCACCAGCGCCGGCGGGTAGCCAGCCAGATAGTCGGGGTTGCGTCGCGTATTCACCGTACTCGTCTCCGTTCGCTTCGCCTCGCGGCGGCACGGCGCGCCGCCTCGTAAGGCCGTGCGGGAGCTCGCGCAGCACGACCCTCCGCGCGCTGCGCGACCTCTTCTCCCGGGAAGGCGCGCGCCTCGTTGCGGGCGGCGAGCACGCTCACGACGCCTCCCAGGCCAGCATCGCCAGCTTGCGCTCGCTGCCCCAGCGGAACTCGCCCGCATCGCCGTCCGCGCGGATCAGGCGATGGCAGGGGACGAGGTAGCCGAGGGTGTTGGCCGCGATCGCGCTGCCGACGCTGCGCGGTGCCGCCGGCATGCCGAGCAGGGTGGCGAGCTGGCGGTAGGACAGCAGGCGGCCGCGCGGGATGCGCATCAGGGCGGACCATACGCGGACCTGGAAGGCCGTGCCGCGCAGCACCAGGCGGACGCCGCCGCGGTCGGCGTCTGTCGCATCGACCGCTCCGGAGGGCCGTGCGGCTGCAGTCGCCGAGGTGGACGGTGAGCGCGACGGGAAGATCCGCAGCGCCAGGCTGCGCGCGTGCGCATCGTCGCGCACGAGCGCGGCCGTGGGCCACAGGTGATGCAGCTCCCCGAACAGGGCCGCCTCGTCCGTGCAGCGAAAGGCGAGATGGCACACGCCGCGGCGGGTCCACGCCAGCAGCGCGTCGCCGAAGGGCGTGACGGCGAGGCCGTGGCCGAGCTCGATGGCGTGCCCCGCTGCGCGCGGTTCGGTGGGGGGCATCGCCTCCCAGGTGAGCTGCCCGGCGCGAGCCTGGCCCGCAGTTGCGGGAGCGCTCGCGAGCGTTTCCGGCAGCAGCTCCGGCGTCAGCGACAGGCGCTCGCGCGCGTACGCCCGGCCCAGGCAGTGCACGAAGCGCTCTGGGGTGAGTTCCGCCCATTCCGCGAGCACCCGTCGCCACCGTGCGCGATCGAGGCCGAGAGCCTCCGCGACCGCCTCGGGCGGGAGGTGGGGATGGGCGCGCACGAAGGCGATCGCGCGGGCGATGGTTTCGAAGTGGAGCGCGGTGGAGGCGGGCATCGTGGGTGACGGTGCGAAGGGGGCAGGGCGGATGGACGTTGAGGGAAAATGAACTGGTCGGTCAAGGGTAGCGCGCGTTAGTCGAAAGCCTCGCTTCGGAGCCGCCGCATTCGTGCCTGCCGGCGCTCCTACAGAACCGCCGCCACTCCGACCCTCGGCGTAGGAGCGCCGGCAGGCGCGAACGCGGCGCTTCGGTCGGCGGCATGGCCGAAGGCTCGCGTCGAGACGGTAGAATGACCGACGAGTCGCGAACCGCTGCAAGCCTCGGCGAGGGCGTGGTGTGTCGTCCCGCCGCAGCCCGAGCCGCCTCTCCCTTCGGCTCCGAAACTCAGGAGATCCCCCATGCCCATCCTTCTTCAAGTCGATTTCCCTTACCAAGGCCCCTGGGGCGAGGACATGGCGCAGGCGATGCAGGGCCTGGCGCAGTCCATCGCGCAGGAGCCCGGCCTGCTGTGGAAGATCTGGACCGAGAACCGCGACACCGGCGAGGCGGGCGGGATCTACCTCTTCGCCGACCGCGCCGACGCCGAGCGCTACCTGGAGATGCACCGCGCGCGCCTGCTCGGCTTCGGCGTGCCCGAGGTGCATGCGAAGCTGTTCGAGGTCAACACGTCGCTGTCGGCGATCGACCGCGCGCCGCTCGCCGGCCTGCAGTAAGCGCGCCGACGTTGTCGGTGTCGAGGCGCCGATGGCGCCGCGCCTTCATCGAGCGCGGCGTTTCATAGCAGCCGCAGGCCCGGCGGCAGCGCCTCGCCGAAGCTGCGGCGGCGGTCGGCGTCGTCGAGGCTGACCACCTCGCGCAGCATGGTGATCCAGCTCTGCGGGGCGCGGATCGCCGCCAGGCGGCGGGCGACCTCGTCGCGCAGCGCGGGCGCGAGGTCGCGCGAGCGGTCGCCGGTGAGGCGGGCGAGCTGGGCGGCGGCGA
>NZ_AMXF01000063.1 GCF_000310225.1 Thauera phenylacetica B4P | reverse complement strand
ACTTGGCGGTTTGAGCCGGTGTCGCGCCTGCGTTGCCACAGGCCGAGCCCGATTGTGCGCGCATCGGCCACTCGGGTGCCAAACGCCCTCCCTCCCGATTGCACGAACACCCCGCCCGCCATCGGCGCGCCGGGGTCAGGGGCGTTTCCAGCCGCCCTACGGGCGCCTTCCAACGCCCCTGACCCCATCAAGCAAACAGCCGCTATCCGCTCACCAGATCAAGGTCATGCTGTGCCGTGCCGGCGGTGGACGCCGGATTTGTGCGGGAATCGACCGCCGTTAACACAGTGGCCGAGGCTTCACACAACATCGCGCTGGTTCACGTGACGCGCGGCATCTTCAACCTCATGCGTATGAACATGCTGCGCTCGCGGGAGGCGCTCTACCATCAACAGGACAATGTCGGACTGCTCGATGCGCAGCATGCGGAGATCGCCAAGGCAATCGCTATCCGGGATCCGGCTGCCGCACGAAAAGCGGCGAACCTGCACTTAAGCTTTGTCCAAGCCAGCTTGCGGGAGGTGGCGATGACGGACTTAGAGCAGCAAGGGGCACGCAGCAAGCGTGTGCGATCTCAACAGCGGGAAGCGAGTACAGACTAGCGTTTCTCAAACGGCAACCGTCTAGTAGCGCGCCTTGTGGAAAGCTTTCCGTAAGGGGCGGCAGCTCTCGCTCACTGAACGCACAAGTTCTGACCAGTCGTCGAACGCATCGATATCCGGATTGCAGCCGACTGCTTAGGCAATGAACTTCTGGCCTCCATCGGGCCGCTGTTCGTCACGCTCGGCCAGGCAGTACACGCCCTGGTCCCTGACCAGGACGACGCGGCGTAGATTGGCTGCCGCCTCGGAAAGGACACGCTGCGGGTCGGCGCCCTCGAATCGAGCAGATATGGATGTGTCGCCAGCCAGCGGAATGCGGAACCTCCCGCCGGGTGAGCGGGAGGCTGCGCGGGGGTCAGTGCCGGACAGACTTGCGACCGGACAGGCAGTGCACGCGGATGCGCCGCCAACTCCCATCGTCGATGAGGCGCTCAAGCGTCTCGCCAAGAGCATCAAAGAACACTTCATCGACCCGTTCGACCAGCTCTCGGTCACGGTGCAGTTCGACCGCGTAAAGGTCGAGGCCGCGCTTGTACTGGACAGCGACCCGCCCCTGGAACTTTGCCGTGACCACCGTGAAGGCGATGGTCGGCGGCGTCGCGATGATGTCCTTGGGCAGCGGATCGATCCAGGTAAAGTCCCGCGCGCCGGCATCCACCAGCAGATGGGTGATACGCCGGAAACCGTCGGGAGCTGGCATCGCTTCCATCTGCTGGATAAGCGCCTGCAGCTCGGGGCAGCGAGGTACCGGGATCGGCAGCTTCGCCGGCGCGGAACCGAGCACGAACCGCTGCACCGTGTACGGCTTGCCGTCGGCGGTGAACTCGGTGTGCTCTTCGGGCGTGTCCGCGCGCTGACCGTCGAAGCGGCGTCTGACGTAGGGTTCGACCTGCACCTTGGCGCCCTCGTCGGGAACTTCGGTGACAAGCGAGCGATCGAGCACCGCAAACTCGGCCCGTCCCGTCTTGACGACGATGGCCTCGTCGGTGGTGGCGATGACCCTGCCCTCGAAAGGCTTCGGGTCGATGTGAAAGCCCAGCGTCGAAACCTTGGGCTCGCCGTCGAAGATGTTGAACTTGAACGAACGGACGTTGGACGGCACATGACCGACGACGAGCGTTCGCATCTGTGCACGGATGGCTTGGGTGTCCATGGGGAGGCTCCTTGTGGCAACCAAGGGACTCCCGCCCGCAAGGGAGGTCGATCCCTTGAGGGTGAGGTGGATGGACGCAGGTACGCCCGGAGAACGAAACGACCAGTACGGTGATCCGCGCTGCAGTCTTGAAGGTCTCGACTGCCTGGGCATGGTGCTGACAACTGTCAGCAACGCATGGCCTGAGGATGGGCGCGCAGCATGGGTGCCGTCGTAGCGAAAACCGAATCGCAGACGGCCCGCTTTGGGGCAGTGGTCCGCATCAAGGAACAAGGCCAGGACCAGGGCGCCGAAGGCCACGCGGGCCTTCGGCTGGAGAGGAAGAAGAACCACCTGTGGGCTGCGTCAGCGCTGGCCGTCGTCAAAGCCGTTCGCTGCGTCAGCAATCGCACCCGACCCGTTTCGTGGCTGGGGCCGGCAACCTCTGGCGTGCATCCACACACAAAGGGAGCCCGATGTTTCACCGGCGGGCACCGGCACTGACTACCCTCAGCCCAAGGGGCCTCCTCACGGCTCGCTCGGCGGCAAGCCGTCGGGAAGCCCCTCATGGCCGAGGCAAGGCACACCGATCAAGGAAATGGCGACGGGCGCGATTCGGGGAGCAATGACCTTCTCGTCCCGTTGTCCGATGGCGGGCAGCCGGGGCGCGCGCACCGTTGCAGAAGGAGACGTGCGCTGGGGGTCCCGCGAAACGCGGGACGCTTGCCCCACCACCGGGGACGCGGCTGGCAAGGCAGAGGGATGCGTAGGCGTCAGGTCGGCTTGGGTACTGCGCGCCGCTTCCGTGGCCCTTCGCGCTTGCTTGCCAAGGACTCGAGCGGCAGCGTGCCCGTGCAGTCTGGATAACGGCTGCATGACCAGAACGCGCCATTCCTGCCGGCATGCTGGCGCATCTGCGTGCCGCACTGCGGACAGTGCGGCGAAGGCGGCAGCGGGATGGAAAGTGTCGCGCCCCGATGCTCCTGCACGAGCTGGGCCACCCAGGCGGATTGCTTGGCGATGAAGGTGTCGAGCGTCATCTGGCCGGCCTCGATCATATCGAGCGCCTGCTCCCAGATGGCGGTCATGCCGGGATCGGCAATGGCGACCGGCACAGCGTCGATGAGCGTGAAGGCCGCATCCGACGCGCGGATGGCGCGGCCCTTCCTCAGCAAGTAGCCGCGATCGAGCAGGCCCGCGATCGTGCTGGCGCGCGTGGCCTCGGTGCCGATGCCCGTCGTCTCCTTCAGCTTCTGCTTCAGACGCGGGTCGTCCACCAGCTTGGCCACACCCTTCATCGCCTTGACCAGTTCGCCCTGGGTGTAGGGCTTGGGCGGCAGCGTTTTCAACGCCTTCAGCTCGACCTGCTCGACCCCACAGCGCAATCCGCTCGCCAGTGGCGGCAGCACCTGGCTGCGCTGCGCTTCCACACCATCGGCGGCGTCTGGCTCCGGTGTCGCCAGTACCTGGCGCCAGCCGATCACGGCGATGTGCTTGCCCACCGCCACGAGCGATTGACCGCCGCACGCGAGCTGCGCCACCGTGCGGTCGCACTCATGGTGCGGGAGAAACTGCGCGAGGTAATGGGCGCGGATCAGCCGGTAGACGGCCAGCTCCTTCGTGTTCATGGCCGACAGGTTGGCGGACTCCAGCGTCGGGATGATGCCGTGGTGCGCCGTCACCTTGCCGTCGTTCCAGGCGCGCGAACGCTGGTTGCGGTCGAGCTGGCCAACCAAGGCTGGCAGGCTGGGATCGGTGGCGAGCAGTGCATCGAGCACCGCCGGCACTTCGGCGAGCATGCTTTCGGGCAGATATCCCGAGTCGCTGCGCGGATAGGTCGTCGCCTTGTGTGTCTCGTACAGCGCCTGCGCGATGTCGAGCGTCTCCTGCACCTCGAGGCCGAGCTGACGCGAACACACTTCCTGCAAGGTGCCTAGATCAAACGGCAGCGGCGGTGCCTCGCGCACGCGCTCGGTGTCCACCGACACGACCTGCGCATCGCGTGCCGCGCTAAGGCGGTCCGCAGCCTGCTGCGCCACCGGCTGCTGAAGGCAGCGACCCGCTGCATCCGTGCTGCCTTCGGGCGGCATCCAACTCGCGGTGAAAGACTGGCCGGCATGGGACAGCAGTACGTCCACCGTCCAATACGGCACGGGGACGAAGCGCGCGATCTCGCGATCACGATCCACGACCAATTTCAGTGTCGGCGTCTGCACGCGCCCCACCGACAGCACGCCGGTATAGCCAGCCTGGCGCCCCAGCAGTGTGAACAAGCGGCTCAGATTCATCCCGATCAGCCAGTCCGCGCGCGATCGGGCAAGTGCGGAGAAATACAGCGGCAGCGTCTCGGCGGACGGCTTGAGCGCACCCAGCGCCTTGCGGATCGACGCGTCGTTGAGCGCCGACAGCCACAGGCGCTGAATCGGCCCGCGGTAGCCGCATAGGTCGATGATCTCGCGGGCGATCATCTCGCCCTCGCGGTCGGCGTCGGTCGCAATCACCAGCTCGCCCGCC
Organism: Thauera phenylacetica B4P; assembly: GCF_000310225.1. GTDB lineage: Bacteria > Pseudomonadota > Gammaproteobacteria > Burkholderiales > Rhodocyclaceae > Thauera > Thauera phenylacetica. Next base: position 16,133 of record NZ_AMXF01000063.1, on the reverse strand, counting down.
TTGGCGACGAGCTGCTGCACGACTTTGAATTGCGCTGCGGTCGCCGCCTTGGGCTCGACACGCCAACGCTCAGGAAGAATGGGCAGTTGCTCGATGGCCCAGCGCTTGTATTGCTCGCCGTAGCCTTCGGGCGGAACCGCCTCCACCAGATGACCGATGCACCAGGTCACAACGACACCCGCGCCGCTGTAGCAGCCGTTGCCGCGTTGACCGGCACCCAGCACACGGGCGATGTCCTTGCCCTGGGACGGCTTCTCGCACAGGAACACGCGCATGAAGCCTCCTTGGAAATGTGCGGTTCATCGGATGGGCGTCAGCTTGGCGGGGCCAGGAGATGCCGGCAGCAAGGAAGTCGATTGATGCAGACACCGCTTTGTGATTGGCAGGCGGTTCGTTGCCGCAGCGGTGTGCATAGATCGTAGGAGCTGGCACAGCAAGAGCGTCGTTTCGGGAGGGCGGCTGGAACTCCGTGGACGACCTTGGAGCTATCCCCTGGGGATAGCTCGCTGGTGCATCGCGGGCGTATGACGGTTGCTACAGCCGCCCTCGGGGGAACGGCGATGGGCGAATTACTGTCCGCCGGCCGGCTTGGCGCTGAGCGCCACCGACTCGATGCGGTACGGCAGGATGCCCACGCGCCGCGCCTCGACCTTGAACGTCACGCGCTCGTTCTCGTCGGCGTCCTCCCATTCGTCGCGCACGGTGCGGCCCTCGACCAGCACCCGCATACCTTTCTGGTACAGCGTCTTCCAGTGCTCGGCGTCGCGGTGCCACAGCTCCACGGGCGCCCAGAAGCCGCCGCGATCTTCGTACTCGCCGTCCTTCTTCGGGATCGGGTTGTCGAAGTAGACGTTCAGGCGAAGCAGCCGGCGCGGCTCGTCGTTGCCGTTCGGAAATTCGCGGTAGTCCGGCGCAGAACCGATGTTGCCCTCGCCGACGAAGTGCGTGCTCATGGTGACTCCTTGGTGGTGGGTGGAACGGACGCGGTATGCCCGTGGACGCGCCGCAGGTAAGCCGCTTCGGCCTGCGCGGCCTTGTTGGCGCATTCCAGGGCTTGGCGAGCGATGCTGTGGGTCAGACTGATCTGCATGTTCAGCACGATGCGCTGCAGTTCGATCGCGTACAGCTCGTCGATCAGCGAGGCCGGCGTCGCGGGGTTGGCCAGCAGGGCCTCCCACAACGCCACGCCCATGGAGGAACGGTCGAGGTTGCGCCAGCGCAGGAAGGTCGTCCCTGCGCCAGTGGCCTGCTGGGCCAGTTGCACGTCGAGCAGACTGAATGGATAGGCGCGCGCCTGGGGCAGCACGCGCCGCTGCGCCAGGCCAATCACGTCGTCGCGCAGCGCTGCGCACTGGCTGGCCCAGGTCTCCAGACTCCCCTTACCCTTAAAAGGCTGTAAAAGGCCTTTTAGGTAGCCTGCGTGTTCCAGCCGCTGGAAGTCCGCCTGTTCCAGCGCCACGAAGCGCGTGGAGTGGCTGATAGGGGGCGATGCTGTCATGCGCCAGCACCCTCATCGCCCGCCGCACCATCGGCTGCGCCACCCGTGGAAGCCTGCGCATCGGGCACGATGGCAGGCGCAGCAGGCGGCGTGCCGGGCTTGTTCGTCCGCCGCGCGATGGGTGGCGCGAAGCGCGAGCGGCGCGTGCCTTCCAGCACGTCCTGCGGCAACTCGCCGAACTTCTCCAGCGCCGCTCGCGCCGCCGCGTTCTTCGCCGCGAAGTCGTCGCGCGTCGTGCCCGAGTAGCGGTACTGCTGGGCCAGCGAGAACAGGCTGCGCAGCGCGTGCGCACCATCATTGAGCCAGCGCTCCAAGGTGCTGCGGTCGATCAGCGCCGTGTGGTGCGCCAGGATGAGTTTGCGTGCCAGGTCGTCGTAGTCGGCCAGCAGATACACCGCCATGAAGCCGAGCTGGGCGTTCACGAACAGCGGCAGCTTCACCGGCTGCACGTTCATGTTCTCGCCCAGCGACAGCGCCGATGGCACGTCGGCCAAGGCCTGATCCACCTGGTCGCGCAGGGTCTGCAGACGGGTCTTGGTGTCGGCGAGCTTGTCCTCGATCCGCAACATCCACCAGTCCGAGTACGGGTCGTCCTGCTCGGCGCCGCGCTTCATCTTGTTCATGGCGCCGATGAAGCCGTTGAGACCGATGATGCCTGGGCGCCCCTCGGTCGGCGCGCGGCCGTGCCAGATGCGCGAAGCGTGGTGCGTGTGCAGCGTCAGCGACATCGCGCTGCGCAGCGATCCGAGATTCAGTTGCAGGGGTTCTGTGCGTTCGTTGGCCATCGGAGCGACTCGTGGTGAAGAAGCGAGTCGCCAGCATCGGCATCGGCCGGAAGGCTTTCAGTCAACAAACCGCAGCCCATGCGCGCCCGGTTTGATCCGCACGGAAGGCTGTGTGTGCCGGCTATCCCCTGGGGATAGGGTTCCGACCGGCAAGGGGCCGGAAGGTGAGACGGCGTTGCGTTGTCAGCGCTTCCAGCTGGATTGGTCGCGGGGCAGCCGCCCGTCGGGATCATTGACCACGACGGAATTGCCGTCCTTGAGTCGATCCACGTACACGACGACATTGGTGCCGCCGTCGTTCGCTTGGCTGGGGAATAGGATCCCCGCGTGGCCCTGGGCCAGCACCATGTCGCCCAGCACCCAAGTAGGCGGCTCGATGTGCAGGTCGAATTTCAGGTGGCGCCAGTCCTCACGCCAGTCGTGCCAAAGCTCATCCCAAGAATCGCCCTGGTGGAGTTGCCGCAGATCGACCAGTCTGCGCAAAGTGACGGTGTACGAACACATCGTGCAGGGCGACAGGAAGGGCGAGGTCTGCTGGTACTCGCGCAATGCGGTCACCTCCTCCAGCGACAGATACAGCGCCTCGATGCCCTCCCGGTTGAAGCGCCCGCCCTTGGCCGCCGCACCGGCGCCGCTGGTGGGCCGGCTGGCCCACTGCGGGGTATGCGCGCGGAACAATGTGGTGCCGGGCGGCAGGTCGTGGAGGATCATCCGGTGAACCCCGCACTGATCGACTCCAAGTAATCGATCGCATCGTCGGTGCGTCCTTCCTGCACCAACTGCAGCAGGGTCTTGTGGCGGAACGCCGGAATGGGCTCGTTCTTGACCATGAAAAGCGCACGCGCAGTGTTCGGCTGCACTGCCGTGGCGGCCGACAGCACCCGCATGAGATCGCGCAGCGCGGCCTGCAGTCGCGGGGACTCAGGGTGAGTGCGCAGGGTGTTGCGGTGCACCCCGGCCAGCGTGGCCAAGTCCTGGTACTGCAGACCAAACGCATCGGCGACGCCCGTGGCGGAGATGTGGGACGTGCCAGCTTCACGCACCGATTCAAGCACATCCGCGAAAGCGATAGAGGCCATGGCGCTGCTCCCATAGGCAAGTAATCGTACGCACATTATACGCACAGTTAACGCACAGCGCAAAGCAGCTTTCCGTTCCCTGCCGGAAGACTCCCTGTCCCAGCTATCCCGTGGGGATAGCTCAGGCGTCGCGCAAGGCTGAGCGCAGCCGTGCGAGGTCGGCGCGCGCCACCTCGGGGTCGGCCGGACGGGAAGCCGAAGGCGACGACGATGGCGCCGGCCCCGCAGCTTGCGGCGCGGGCGGCGCTGCTGCTTCGGTCCCCGCCCATGCCTTGAACTCCCCCCGCAGCGCCTTCTGGATGATGCCGAACAAGTAGCCGGCGGGATTGCGCACCGTGCTGCCGCCACAGCGCGCCGCCCACTCGTCGAGCACCGCCTGGCGCTGGGTTTCGGCCACCTGCTGCAGGGCAACCAGTGCGCCGGCCTGCTGCTCCTCCTTCAGGCGCAGGAAGCGCTCGGGCAGCCGCAGGTTCTGCAATGCCCTCGCGCGCGGTACGGTACGTACTTCATTCATACGATCATTACGTACTGTACGGCCCTCCTTCGGAATCCGAAGAGAGCCGTCCGGCGCGGGTTTCGGCCCTGCTTCGGATTCCGAAGACGGGGGCGGAGCATTCCGAAGAAAGGCTTCCTGACCTTCTTCGGATTCCTTGGCCGCACCCTCCTGTGGATAACCTGGGGTCGTCCAGCCATGCCGCGCCATGCGCTGTGCCATTACCTGCAGGCGGGTCGGCAGCGCGCGACCGCTGAGCAGCGGGTCTTCGGCAATCTCCTTGAGCGTGTTCATGCCCACGATCTGTACCGCCTTGGCGGCATGGGTCAGCGCCTGGCTCACCAGGCCGAGGTAGTCGGCGTCAAGCTGCATCGCTTCGAAGGGCGACAGCGGTTCGTCATGCAGCACGTAGAGATTGCCCTGGATGCGGCCGGTCCTGGGATCGCGCCGCCGCCGCACCAGGCTGAGCCAGCGCGTCAGCCGCAGCAACGTCAGGGCGCGCGCCACGGTTTCGTGCGAGGCCTGCGCCGCACAGGGCACGGACGCCAGATAGGGGCGGATCTGGTCGTAGGTGGGAAAGGCGGTCACCCCATCGTCGTTGAGCTGAAGGCGGAACACCTGCCATGCATTGCGCTCCAGCGGTGTCAGGCGACGGTCGAGGAACAGCGCGCGCGGAACACTCTCGTGCCGGTTGCCGCTGTACAGAAAACCATCCTGGCGCGGCGCGGCGCCCTCCCCCGTTTCCTTCGGCTCAAGGTGCCGCAGCGCTTCGTCGAACAAGGCCGACAGCGCAACGGGGCCTCCGCGCCGTGGTACGTCGCCCTTGGTCATGGCCTACACAAGTCCCTGGTCGATCCAGTTTCGTATCGCCGCCCACACCACCGACATCGGCAGGCTGAGCGCCTCGGCCAGGTCCATGGTCAGCGCCAGCATCGCCATGTCGTCGGTCAGGGCGACATGGCCCTCGGCGACGCCGGCCTGCCAGCGCTCCCACAAGGCCACATCCTGCGCCTCGTCGAGCACCGGATGCCGGCCCTTGCGCTTGGGCAACCCGAGGATGTCGCGGCGCAGCGCCACTTCCTGATGTGTGAGGCCGTAGAACTTGCTCACCATTTCAGTGCTGGCCCCCAGGCGCAGCATGCGGTACACCGTGGCGATCTCCCGCTCCACGTCATGCACCTGACTCAGCAGCCTCTTCAACACTTCCCGGTTCACCGACACCGAACACCACGACACCGTGGCATTCACGAGCATGCTCACGAGCTCGGGGCGCTTCAGCGCATCCAGTTCCTCCTCGCCGAAGCCCATCGCCTTGCAGCGACGCAGCTGGCCGTTGTGAAGATCGTGCAGCGCCTGGGCAATGACTGCCTGATTGAGCGGATGCGGTGCCGACATGGGAGCCTCCTGAGCGCTCAAGACACGTGGCCCGGGTCGCCGGCTTCCAGATCCAACAGCCGGCGCGCCAGGCGCAGCAGACGGAACAGCTTCACCAGCCCGGCATCGCTCAGGCGCATGGCCAGGCCGCCGTGACCATGGAGCAGCGAGCCCAGGTCATCGGCCAGACGCGCGCGATCCAGTCCGGTCGCAGGCGCCGATGCGGGGCTCAGCGCGCGCAGCAGGATCAGAACCCCATGCGCGAATGCTGGCAAGGCCTTTGCCTCGTCCACGGCCAGCGTCACGCAGACGAAGCCGATGCCGCTGTCGCTGGCTTCAACCCGGTTGGCCACTCCCGCTTCGTCGGCGATTTCGCGAGCGAACTGCGCAATGTGCACGCGCAGACGATCCGGCACATCAAGGCTTGGCTCGATGTACCAGACGTCGGAGACCGGATAGAGCCCGCCGGCCTGCACCGGGATCGCGCGCAGCGCATCGACCTCGAAATCAGGCAGTTTGTCGCCGAGCTGGTCCGCGACCATCCGCTGGATGGACTGCAGGCGCTCGGTGGTCGGCGCCGGCGTCACGATGTGACCCCGCAAGCGCTCGTCGCGCTGGCCGTCCTGCTCCTCCGTCGCCTTGGGCGATGCAGGCGGCGTCGCCTCTGGTGCCGGAGGCGTGGCCGACGTGGTGTCGCGCGGCGCAGACGAGACGCGTGGCTGCTGAGGCGCGGAGACCGGTAGGGGAGGAAGAGCAGGCACGACAGACGCTGCCGGTGGCGTCGACGGCGCGGGTTCGCTGGTCAACGCACGCTGGCGGCTTTCGCTATCGTTGATCTCCAACGCCAGCGTGTCGTAGTCCGCCTCCAGCAGTTCGGCCATCTGGCCCACCAGTTCGTCCTGCACGCGCTGGGGCGAGAAGCCCTCCGGTTGCATGTCGAACGGCGACAGCACATCCTGGAACAGCGAAGCGAAGTCCACGGCCAGCGGCCGGCCCAGCGCACGGCGTTCCCAAATGCGCTCGCACGCCTTGCGCAGCACCGCGAGCCGCTCTACCTGATGCCGGCCCAGCCCGCCGTAGAGCAGGCTCGGTATCGCCGGCAGCAGATAGCGCACGGCATCGTTCATCCGGCTGATGTGCGACTGCGGTACCGGATAGCCGTCGGCCGTCAGCCGCCGCGCGAGTTCGCTCTGCGACAACGCCTGCCCGCTTTCCTGCTCGTAAAACTCGCGCGCCTTCTCGATGCCCAACGCGCGCTCGATGAAGGTCAGCCCACCGCGCAGCTCATTCTCCGCCAGATGCCCTGTCAGCGCCACGATTTCGCCGCGCGCCGGCCATGGACGAAACAGGCACGCAAGGCGGAAGAAGCGCTCCTCCCTGGTCTCGCTCCACAGTTCCCGCAGGATGGCCAGCCGCGTGTTGCCGCCATTGCGAATGATGTAGTGCGTCTCGCCCGGCCTGCGCGTGATCGCGGGAGGCGCGTCCAGCCCGCGTTCGCGGATGGAGGCCTTGATCTCCGAATAGGCCGGGTTGCGTGTCACGCGCGGGTCATGGTCGTAGGGCCGCAACTGGTCCAGCGTCACCACCATCGGCGTATCGGCGATGGGGTCGCTCAAGGCCGCGGCCGAAGGGCCGCTGCGCTCGAAGCCGGTGGTCAACAACTTGGCAGCCATGTCCTGGGGCGTCAGCTCAGCCATGGCCGATCTCCTGCGCCTGCCGGTCAGCGCGGCGAAGCTGCGCGCGGGCATTGCGGTCGGCACGATGGTCGCTCGCCGTCGCGCTGGTGTAGATCGACGTGCAACCTGGTTTGGTGAATTTCAGGTGCCCGCCAGATGTGCGCACCACGCGCCAGCCTTCGCCCTGCGCGAACTCGATCAGCGCACGCAGCCGCTCACGGCCGCGAGCCAGTTCACGCGCGCTCGCCATGGCCGGCCCCTCCCCCATCGGTCCGGCGGGTGACCAGCGCAAAGCGCTCCCGCCACGCCGGAAACAGCTCGCCGGCCAGCGTACGCATGGTCTCCAGTGCCGCGGGCGCCGTTCGCCCAGCCGGCTGCCGGTACTCCACCCGATGCACCGGCAATCCTCGCGTCGCAGCGCGCGGATAGGCTTCGATGGCCGGCACATCGGTGTTGAGCACCTGCACACCGGCCTGTTCCTGGAACACCTGTCGCAGCGCCTGCTGGACCATCCGCGCGTTCGACGACACCGGATGCACACGGTTGATGAGCAGGCGCAGCAGCGGCGGCTCGATGCCCAGGTGCCGATACGGCGCGATGTCCTCGATCAGTTGCAGCGTGCCGCGCCGCAGCTCGCGCGCCGCAAGGATTTCCGGTGTTACCGGCGACAGCACCAGGTCGGACGCCAAAACTGCCATCTCCAGCAGCACACTGCGCGCGCCCTGGGTGTCGATCAGCAGCAAGTCGTAGCGCGAACGAAAGACGGGAAGCAAATGCCGCAGTCGCAGGCGCCCGTCCGGAGCGTGCAACAGCAGCGTACTCAGCTCACCGCGGTCGTCGTTGGAGAGCACCAGATCCAGGCCTGCGATCGCGGTGCGCGATACCAGTTGCTCGATGCGCCGCTCGTTGAAGGCCAGCATCTCGTAGATGCCGCCGGGCGCGCGCGCGCTCAGCATGAAATAGCTCGACAGCGTGGGCTGCACGTCCAGGTCCAGCAGCAGCACGCGCAACCCCGCATCGGCGATGAAGCCGCCGAGGTTGGCTGCCGTCGTGGTCTTGCCGACGCCGCCCTTGGTCGAAATGATGGATACCACCTGCATGCGCTTCTCCTCGTCGAATGGCATGAACCGAGAAGAAGCGTCAGGCGCGTTCTTTGAGGCGATCGGAGATCCACTGGTCGATCTCCACCGAATCCCAGCCCACTGCACGCACACCCAGGCGCAGCGCCTTGGGGAACTTGCCTTCCTTCATCAGGCTGTAGATGTGCGCGCGCTTGAAGCCGGTCTTGGCTTCGACCTCTGCGCGGCGCAGGATGCGGTGCTCGGCCGTCGCCGCCGTGGCGGTGGTCTGCGAAGACATGAGAGTCACTCCTTAACGCTCAGTGGCGTTGATTGGCGTGACTCGAATTTGGAACGACGCGTCGAGGAAAGACACCGTAAATGCGGTATCCGCCACCGCAGATACGGTCTGGCAGCGCTCAGAGAATCATGCGCTGCAAATTGCGCCGAGCCAGTGCGAACTTGGCCTGCAGGGTGCGCTCGTTGATGCCCAACGCGTTGCCGTGGTGCGCCACCATCGCACTGATGATGGCCTCCTGCGTCAGGAAACTGGAATACGGCATGCCGCTGGGCGACTTGCCCAACAGCAGCGTCAGTAATCCGCCAACGATGTTCAGGTAGGTCGATTCGCTGCGCGGCCCCGGCGTGTTCGCACGCTCGGCGTCAGCCGAACAGGCGGCGTGCTGCTTCAGCAGCGCCTCGTGCTCGGCGCGCAGCGCCTCGTATGCGCTCAGAAATTCCGCCAACCGCGCCTTGATCACTTCCCGCTCGGCCAGCAATGCGCCCACCGTGTCCAGACTGACCGCCGGGTGAAGCGCACGCTCGAGCTCGTCGAACAGAAACGCCGGCTTCTCGCCGGGGTAGTAGTGCGCCATCCAGGCTTTCAGGTCGACGTGCCGCACCGTCAGCGACGGATCGTCCAGTTCAAGGCCCTGCGTGTCCCGCACCAAGCCCTCCTTGCCATACGGCATCTCGCCGTGAGCGAGCGCATCGAAGACTCTTTCGGTGTTCAAGCGCAGCGACGGCCAGCGCGGAACCTCCGTTGCCTCCGGCAGAGGCCGCCGCCCCAAGGTCGCCAGGATGCGCCGCTCGAAGCGCAGCAATCCGCTCCAGCGGATTGCTGCCTCGATCGGGCGGTAGCAGATCTTGGCGCCATCGACCAGCCTGCTCGACTTCGGCATATCGCACGCCTCCATTCGTCATCACACCCGGGGCACGTACGCGCACCCGCCATACAGGCGGCGTGCGTGGACGTCCAGGGCGTCTCTGGGCAAAACGAGCAGGTGAAGCAGCGGCGAAGTGTGTGGCGTCGGTGTTGCCGCCTTTACCAGCGCGGGATGTGCCCCTTGTCGTGCATGGCCCCATCACGCAAAATTCTTAAGGCGTGAAAAATCCCGCTACCGTCATCCACCACGGGCGCCGTGCTTGACCCGGAAAACCAGGCCAAAGTCTTTGCAGGGAAATGAACCTCGTAAAGCGCGATCAGCTCAACACGCCAGAGCCGATACGCATATGGCAAGCACTGTTGCGCTGCGCGTCTCTGCTGTGACAAGCCACGATGTGCATACGACTCTCATCGCAGAATGCCAACCGCAAGCGCAAGCAAGGGCTGAGTAACCGCGCCAGCGGATCGCAGTAAGCAATTCCGGCCGTGGCAAAACAGATCTGGCGCTTTGACCAAAATGGAATCGGCCAGCCCGCCTGCAACAGCCTCATGGGGTCCGTTGCGTATCCAGCGTCATATGGCCGGCACGCTGCGCACGATCGATGAAGTAGCGCAGCGACTCCGACAAAGTGCCCTCGGGATGCAGCAGGTAGGTCGTCAGCGCCGCCGACTCTTCATCCAAGGGCCGGAAGATCAATTCCGCCTGCCGGCATGTCGGCACGTGCGCCGCGCTGGAAAATCCGATGCCATAACCGGCCGCCACCAGAGCCAGCATCAGCGAGTGGGTCGTGACGTACTCGGCCACGACGGGCGGTGTCTCCACCAGGCGCAGCAGACGCTCAATTTGCCGGCTGCACTCGCCACACGCCTGCGGATCGAACAGCACCAGCGGGTAGCGCACCACTTCTTCCAACGGCACCCGCTTGTGCTCCAGCAAGGGGTGCCGCACTGGGATGACAATGACCAACGGGTCTTGCCACAGCGGCATGGCGACCACACCGGACTCCATCACGCTGGCCATCGCCAAGGCCGCGTCGTACAGATCGTTGCCCAGCCCGCCCACCACCTGCGGTAGCGGTGCCTCGAACAGCCGAATGCCCACTTCCGGCGCCTCCTCTCGGCACAGCGCGAGCAGCGCCGGCAATCGGACCTGCCCAACACAGCCAGTCAGTGCGATGCGGAGGGTACCCTGGTGTCCCGCCGCCACCGCCCGCGCCTTGGTCCGTGCTTGCTCAAGGGTCAGCAGCACACGCCGGGCCTCCTCTAGGAACACCTGCCCGGCCGGGGTCAGGCACACGCCCCGTGGCATGCGCTCGAGCAGCGTCACGCCCAGGTCAGCCTCCAGTTGGCGAATCGTCCTCGACAGGGGTGACTGCTCCACATGCAGCCGCCGCGCCGCCCGGCCAAAGTGCAATTCCTCGCCCACCGCAACGAAACAGCGAAGATGGCGCAAGTTCATGTATTCGCCCCTGAAGCTGCAGTTAGTTCCTATGACCGCAGGGAACCGCATGAGTGCTTGTCTTTGGCGATGCCTGCCACAGAGGGTTTCCAGTCACCGCCGGCCGACCTTTCCTTGTCGCCAGGAGGTTGTGCGTGGCCGGACAAGGCTGGTTATTTCAACGTATTGCCTCGCCATGCAAGAGCACGCAAAATAGATACAAAGTTCCATAATGCATGCGCTGTCACGCTCGCTCTGACGTCAGCGAGTCGTCGCCGGCCGCACCGATACGAACTCCTGCACGCGTCAGGGCAGGCGCTGGCCTAATCCGCGGGAATCGACGAGGAAAATGCTCCTAGCAAGCATGAGCCCTTGAAGCGGTGTCATAGAGCGGGATGCTGGCGGGATCTGGATGTGAGCGCTGGCGCCGGAGAGCCCGAGCCAGACGACGACAGACAGGAGGCGGCCTTGGACTTCAGATTGCTGCGTTACTTCATCGCAGTTGCGGAAGAACTGCATCTGGCCCGTGCAGCCGAGCGTCTGGGCATCGAGCAATCGCCTGTGTCGCGTGCGATGCGCGACCTGGAAAGCCAGCTTGGCGTGCAGTTGTTCGACCGCAGCACACGCCTGACGCGGCTGACCTGGGCCGGCCAGGTGTTCCTCGGCGAATGCCGGCGCGTGCAGGCCACCGTGGAGCAGGCAGTCAAGAGCGCCAAGGCGGCGGCACAGGGCTACCAGGGCCATCTGCGCATCGCGATCTGCGACAGCCTGGCGCAGCCCCGCATCGCCACCTTGCTGGCACGCAGCCGCGAGGATGAGCCCGAGCTGGAGATTCGCGTCTTCGAGCTGCCGTTCGCGCAGCAGCTCAAGATGCTGCACAACGATCTGCTGGACATCGGCTTTGCCTTGTCAAACGCGGTGCATGATGGCCTCGTCGCCGAGCCGGTGTGGACCGATCCGCTGTCAGTGATCGTGCCCGCACGCCACCCCTTGCTGGCACACGTGCAGGTGCCGCTGGCCGAAGCCTTGAAGTTCCCGCTGGTTCTGTGCCATCCCGAATCGGGATCGGGCTGCCGTCATCAAATTCAAGCGATGCTGCAGAACGCAAAGACGCCGCCCAGGGTGGTCGATGAAGTGACCACCCTGGGCGTGATGCTGACCCTGGTCGGCGCCGGTTACGGCATCGGCTTCGCCATCGCCTCGCAAGTGCAGACGCTACAGCGCCCGGACATCTCGATTCGTCCCCTGGCCGGCACCCCGCCGATGCTCTCTACCTACCTGCTGCGCCGCAAAGGCGAACCCACGGAGCCCATGAAGCGGTTTATCGAACGGGTGAAAGACGGGGCCGTACCGGCCCATGATGAGCCAGGCCTTTGAGGACGCAGCTCACCTATCCGTTGCAGCCTGTGGTGTGTCAGTGGAAGGCTGTACTTCCGGATAAAATCCGATGCGCTGTGGCTGCTGCTGGATGTGCATAGCTCGCTTTGGATCAACAGCAACGGCCTGCGTTGACCAGACCGAAGACTTGAGTCCACAATCGAGTCCATTCCGTGCCCCATGGATCGGAAAAGACGTTCGTAATAAACGAGTTAGCGACCGGGTGCTGTTCCCTTCACCCGCTCCATTCGAATTCAAGCACTTGCGCCAGCCCCCGGGCTGGCGTCTTGCTTTCCGGCGCCCGCTACCGCTCGTCCGCGCTCTTGCCGGCCCTCGCGGAAGGCATCGACGGGGCACATGCTGACGCAGTCCGTGTATTTGCAACGGATGCAGGCTTCGGTGACGACGTGGGTCATGGCCGCACCTCCTCGAACAGGGTCTCCAGCACGGGAAAGAGCTCGCGCTCCTCGAAGCGCACATGGTCGATCAGCGCCTGCCCGGCCTGCGCCTCGTCGCCGCCTCGCAGCGCCGCGGCGAACAGCCGCCCGAGCTGCGCGTGCTCCGCGCGCAGGCGTTCGGCGAGCGCACGGTGGCGATCGGTCTCGAGCAGCGGCAGCAGGTCGCGCTCCTCCTCGGCGAAATGGGCTTCGAGGCCCGGCAGCTCCGCGCCCAGCTCGGTCTGCGCCCCGCCCGCGAGCAGATGCCTGCCGAGGCGCAGCGCGGTGTGATGCTCGCGGGACAACTGGGCGAGACGGGCGTGGCGTTTCATGGCGGCTCCTTGCGGCAACTCCTTGAAGAGGAGTATCAAACTCCTCTTTTAAAGAGTCAACTTGAATGAATCTATTGTTGCTGGCATGCGCCCCACGGCCACTCCTCCGCGCACCCCGGCGATGAACATCACCCAGCACACCGATCACGCGCTCCGGGTACTCATGTAGCTGGGAGCGATCCCCGAGCGGCGCGTCACCATCAAGGAGGTGGCAGAGCGCTTCGCCATCTCACGCAGCCAGCTGATGAAGATCGTCACCGAGCTGGTCGCGCAAGGCTTCGTCGACGGCGCGCGCGCCAAGGGCGGAGGCTTGAGGCTGGAACGCGCGGCGAGCGAAATCGGCCTCGGCGACGTGGATAGGGCTGGCAGGCGTCCACCACCGGTTCGCGGATGACGCCGGCTGGGTCGGCCTGCTTCAGGGCAGCACTGAACCGAACCCGAGGCCGGTGCCGGGCCCTTTCGGGGCGCTGTGCTATGTTGGAAAGAATCCTTGGAGGGCAAGCGATGAAGATCCGCCAGGCCATGAGCTGGGAGTGGGACGCGATCGCCGGCATCGCCGCCGCCTTCGTGGCCATCGTCCTGCACCTGCTGCACATCGTCGACGAGACGGTCGTGCTTCCGATCCTGCTGGCGCTCGTGGGTCTGCTGTTCATCAACTTCATGCGCCACAGCCGAAACAACGAGCTGACCGCCGAGCAGGTCGAGCGCATGGGGCACACGGTCGACCGCCTGCAGGCCGCACTCGAGCGTCCGGGCCTGGCCCTGATCGGCCCGCGCCAGTTGCAGACGGCGTATCACCGCTTCCTGCTGGCGATGAGCGGAGACTCGATCTGGTTCAACGTGTGCCTGTCGATGTACCGCACACCCGCGCTCTTCGACGCCTTGCTGCGGCCGGCCATCGACAACCCGGCGGTCGGGTCGATCCAGTTCGTGCTCGACGAAAGCCAGCGCGAGCTATGGGACAGCACGATCGCGCCCCAGATCGCCGCCTGCGCCGGTCATGCGCGCGTTCGCCCGCCGCGCTGGTGCAGGCTGGAACGCACGCTCTCCTTCATCCTCGCGGACAGCCAGCACAGCGGCGCTTGCGAGGCCCTGCTCAGCTTCTGGGGCGAACCCTTCATGGCCCAGGCGACCGGGCGGGACGTGCCGCGCTTCGTGTTCCACGTGCACCAGCACTCCGAGCTGCTGTCCCACCTGCTCGAACTCGAAGGCTGCAGCGCGCACTTCCGTTCGCGCACGCAGTGAAATGGCGGTAGCCGCGCGCGGTGTTTCAGGATGAACGCCGCAGCAGCGCCAGGCGGATGCGTTCGATCGCGTGCGAGGGGCTCAGGCCCTTCGGGCAGACCTCGGTGCAGTTCATGATCGTGCGGCAGCGGTAGAGGCGATAGACATCGTCGAGGAAGTCGAGGCGCTCGGCGCTGGCGGTGTCGCGGCTGTCGGCGATGAAGCGGTAGGCCTGCAGCAGGCCCGACGGCCCGATGAACTTGTCCGGATTCCACCAGTAGGACGGGCAGAACGCACTGCAGCAGGCGCACAGGATGCATTCGTACAGCCCGTCCAGGCGCTCGCGCTCGGTCGGCGATTGCAGCCGTTCGCGCTCGGGCAGGGGCTCGTCGTTGATCAACCAGGGCTGGATCGAGTGGTAGTGGGCGAAGAACTGCGTCATGTCCACGATCAGGTCGCGGATCACCGGGAAGCCCGGCAGCGGACGCAGCACCACCGGTTCCTTCAGGCCATCGAGCGCGGTCAGGCAGGCGAGGCCGTTGCGACCGTTGATGTTCATCGCGTCCGAGCCGCACACGCCCTCGCGGCACGAGCGCCGGAACGACAGGCTGTCGTCCTGCACGCGCAGCCGCATCAGCAGGTCGAGCAGCTTCTTGTCGCCCGCCTCCGGCTGCACCTCGTAGGCCTGCATTCGCGGCGGCGCGCCGCTCTCCGGGTCGAAGCGATAGATGTTCAGTCTCATGTCGCGCCCCTTCCCCGCTTAGGTGGCCAGCGCCACTGCGGCCAGGCTCAGCAGCACGCGCACCAGCACGCCGAGCAGCACGACCGCGATCAGGCTCAGCACCGCCAGCCGCAGTCCGCGCGGCTGGATGTAGTCGAGCACGATGTCGCGCAGGCCGACCCAGGCGTGCGCGCACAAGGCGCCGAACAGCAGCGCGATCAGCGGCCCGCCCAGCGCGCCGCCGGCGAAGGCGCGCCACGCGGAGAAATCGAGCGGCGACGCGAAGGGCAGCGCGAGCACGGCGAGCACGATCAGCACGAGCAGCAGCACGGCGCTGATGCGCTGGATCACCCACGCCCGCTGTCCGTCGAACAGCCTCATGACAGCCCCCAGACCAGAAGCAGCAGGGCCAGCGCAGGCGCGGCGAACAGGACGAGGCGGGCGCTGGCGCGGGCGCGCTCGAGCTCGCCGCCGATGCCCACGTCCATCAGCAGGTGGCGGATCCCGGCCAGCACGTGATGCACGAGCGCCCACGCCAGCATGCCGGCCACAACGAGCGGGAGCGGCGACGAGAGCAGACCGCGCACCGAGGCGAAATCCGCCTCGCTGCGCAGCGAGGCATCCAGCAGCGCGGCGAGGACGGGCAGCGCGATGAACAGCAGCACGCCCGACACACGGTGCGCGATCGAGGCGATCGCACCGATCGGGAAGCGGATCTGTGCCAGATTCAGGAATACCGGCAAGCGATGAGGCGGCTTGTCCATGCGGGCTCCCGGACAGTCCGAGCCTGCACCGGCGGCGCTGGAGCGGCTCGTACCCGAACCATAGACCAAAGCCCGCGGCTATGCCGGGCGGTCGCTCCCACGCCAGAGCCACAGCGCCGTGCCCGCCAGCAGCAGGGTCGCGTTCGCGCTCGCCCAGCTCAGGGCGTCCCAGCCGGCAAACTGCGAGTCACCGATGATTCGCACCAGCAGCGGGCCGGCGATCTGGCCGGCCGCGAAGCCGGCGGTCATCCTGGCCAGGAGGCGGGTCGGGTTCGCGGGCATGCGCTCGCGCGCGAGCTGCAGGCCAGCCATGGTGGTGACCATGAAGGTACCACCGACCAGCACCGCAGACGCCGCCAGCGCCCACAAGGCCTGATGCAGCAGCGGCAGTACGGTGCCCAGCGCCATGACGCCCTGCGCGATCGCCCACACCTTCCGGCGCGGCCAGCCGTGCAGCCAGCGCGCGGCGAAGGCGACCGAGAGCGCCGCCGCGGTGCCGAAGATGGGCCAGGTGAGCCCGAACACGAGCGGATCGGAGACGAGCTCGCGTGCCATGGTGGGCAGGAAGGTCGCGGGAACGATGTAGCCGAAGCCGAAGGCGCTGTAGCACAGCACCACCCCGAGGTTTCCGGGGGCGAGCTTGGGCGCCGGCGCTCGACGCGCTCCCGGCGCCGCCGCGACGCCCGGCGAGGCCGCGACGGCGGGCGCCGCG
>NZ_AMXF01000062.1 GCF_000310225.1 Thauera phenylacetica B4P | reverse complement strand
GCCAGGTCAGCACGCCCGTTCCGGCGATGCCCAGGCCGACGCCCGTATAGACCCAGGCGCCGAGCGCGGTGGCGTGGCGGCGGGCGAGCTCGGGCAGGCACCAGCTGCTGGCGCACACCAGCACCCAGGCGCTGAACACGCCCGCGCTCGCACGCAGCGCCATGCCCAGCCACGGGAAGGCCGTGCCGCCCCAGCTCATCCCGAGGGTGGTCGCGGCGACGCCGATCAGCCCGACCTGCAGGCCGCGCCGGGGCATGCCCGCGAACCACGACGCACTCAGCGCGCCGAGGAGGTAGCCGAGGTAGTTGGCGGTCGCCCACTCCGTGCCGGTGACCGCGTCCAGGCTGCCGTCGCGCAGCATCAGCGGCATCATCGGGGTGAAGGCGAAGCGGCCGATCCCCATCGCGATCGCCAGCGCGACGAGACCGACGAGGACGATCGCGCGGGGTGAGGGTGAGGACGAGGGCTACGCATTCATGGCAGGACAGGCTCCAGGGGAGAGGGACCGGAATGCGATACGCCCTTAAGCGTCGCTCACCGACGGCGAGCGCTGCTGCCGCAGCAGCTCGTAAAGCCGGCCCGGCCCGAGCAGGATGGACTTGATCTCGGCGCGGATGCGCTCGGACTCGAGCGCCTGCCGGCTCATCGAGGTGAAGGCCGAGAGCGCGTCCATCACCGCGTCCAGGATGCGCGCATTTAGATCGGGCGAGTTGCCGAACTGCTCCTTGGTGTTGTTCACCGCCTGCTCGATCAGCGTCTCGCACTCGAGCAGCTTGCCCTTGATCGCGTTGTTCACGTAGAGCAGCTTGTCGCCCTCGGTGAGCTCGCCGATGAAGAGCTGGTTCACCCGCGCGATGATCTCGTCGAGCGCCGCCTTGTGCTTGTCGCGCACCTCGCCGCCGCCGGGGCCGCTGGGCTGGAGCTTGTATTCGCCCTGCCCGGCGTCCAGCGCCAGGCGGCGGCGTGGCGCTTGATCAGGCGGTCCGCCACCGGCACCAGGGCGCGGTCGAGCGCGGACTGGTCCTTGCCGCGCAACACCACCTCGACCACGCGATCGACCTCGAAGCTGTCGTAGAAGCCCAGCCCGTCGAGCTTGGCGCGCAGGGTGTAGATCTGCTCAGGGTCGCTGACGCCGGCGAGCTCGGCGGTGGTGTGATAGACGCGGAAGGCGGCGAGGACCTCGTCGGGGTCATTGACGAAGTCGACCACGTAGGTGGTGTCCTTGCCCGGATGCGCGCGGTTCAGGCGCGACAGCGTCTGCACCGCCTGGATACCGGCCAGGCGCTTGTCGACGTACATGCCGCACAGCAGCGGCTCGTCGAAGCCGGTCTGGAACTTGTTGGCCACCAGCAGGATGGCGTAGTCGCCGCCCTTGAAGGCCTCGCGGATGCCGCGCCCGCGCAGGCGCGGGTTCATCCGCGCGCTGGTCTCGGCGAGCGGCTCGGGCGCGGAATCAGGGTCTTCCACCTCGCCGGAGAACGCCACCAGGGTCTCGATGCGGTAGCCGTGCTCGGCGATGTACCTGCGCATCGCCAGTTGCCAGCGCACCGCCTCCTTGCGGCTCGCGGTCACCACCATGGCCTTGGCCTGGCCGCCGAGCAGCGGCGCCACATGCAGGCGGAAGTGCTCGACCACGATGTGCACGCGCTGCGCGATGTTGTACTCGTGCAGCCGCACCCAGCCCATGATGCCCTTCATGGCGGTTTCACGATCGACCTCGGAATAACGGGTTCCACCTTCATGCGCCAGGTTGAAGGCGACCTTGTAGCTGGTGTAGTTCTGCAGCACGTCGAGGATGAAGCCCTCCTCGATCGCCTGCCGCATCGAATACACGTGGAAGGGCACGGGCAGGTTGTCATCAGCAGGCGGGCGCGCGGGGTCGGGACGGGTGCCGAAGAGCTGCAGCGTCTTGTCCTTGGGCGTGGCGGTGAAGGCGACGAAGGTAATGCCGAGTTCCTTGCCCGCCGCCTTGGCCTGCATCTGCGCGGCGAGCAGGTCCTCGGTGTCGAACTCGCCGCCGTCCTCCAGCTCGGCGAGCTCCGTCGGCGACAGCACCTCCTTGAGCTTGGCCGCGGTCTCGTTGGTCTGCGAGGAATGCGCCTCGTCGGCGATCACCGCAAAGCGCTTGCCCTCGGTCGCCGCCAGCTCGCGCACCTTGTCGAGCGCGCGGGGAAAGGTCTGCAGCGTGCACACCACGATCTTCTTGCCGGCGGCGAGCGCCTCGGCCAGCTCCTGGCTCTTGCTCGCGCCCTCGCCCTTCACCACCGCGACCACGCCCTGGGTGCGCTCGAAGCCCATGATGGCTTCCTGCAACTGGTCGTCGAGCACGGTGCGGTCCGACACCACCACCACCGTGTCGAAGACCTTGCGGTTGTCCGCGTCGTGCAGGTCGGCCAGGAAGTGCGCGGTCCACGCGATCGAGTTGGTCTTGCCCGAGCCGGCCGAGTGCTGGATCAGGTACTTGTCGCCCGGTCCGTCGCGGCGCACGGCGGCGACGATGGCGCGGGTGGCGTCGAGCTGGTGGTAGCGCGGGAAGACGGTGTTGACGAGCTGCCGGGCGTCGTTCTTCCTCGGCACGATGTAGCGGCCGAGGATCTCCAGCCACGAGTCGCGCGCCCACACCGCTTTCCACAGGTAGTCGGTGGCGTAGCCCTGCAGGTTGGGTGGGTTGCCCGCAGCGCCGGCGTCGCCCTGGTCGAAGGGCAGGAACACGGTGTCGAAGCCCTCGAGCTTCGTCGTCATGCGCACCGCCGAGTTGCTCAGCGCAAAGTGCACCAGCGCGCCCTGCGGAAAGGCCAGCAGCGGCTCGACCGCGTTGCTGCCCGCCACGCGCGGCGGGCGGTCCTTGCGGTACTGCAGCACAGCGTCTTCCACCGCCTGGGTGTAGTCGGTCTTGATCTCGCAGGTCGCCACCGGAATGCCATTCACGAACAGCCCGAGGTCGAGGCAGTTCTCGTTGTGCAGGGAGTAGCGCAGCTGGCGCACCACGCGCAGACGGTTGGCGGCGTACTTCGCCTGCAGCTCGGCGTTCATCGCCAGCGCGGGCTTGAACTGCGCCATCGCGATCGGCCGCCGCAGCCCCAGCATCTCGAAGCCCTGGCGCAGCACGTGCAGCGTGCCGTGGTCGGCCCGCGTGCGGCGCAGGCGCTCGCACACCACCTTGCGCGCGTTGGCGCCGTGGGTGTGCTCGATGCTCCCCAGGCTTCGGGCTGCGTCGTCTGGATCCAGCCCACCACGTCGTCGGGGTACAGCGCCAGCGCGCGATCGTATCGTGCGGCATCGGCCGCGTCGTGCAGCCAGCGGGCGGTGGCGAGGTCGCGGCAGATCTCGTCCTCGAGGACTTTTTCGGTGTGGAGGGCGGTCATCGGGAAGCGGTGCAGGTCTTGAACGGATTCGTCATGGCGTTGGAGAAGTCATTGACGCGCCGCCAATCAGGAAATCTCGGCCTGCAGACTGAACCGGCTCGCCGCCGCCCTGACTTCCTTCATGCGCCCGTGACCTGGCAGCACCTTCTCCGCCACGGTCATCAATCCGGCCCGCGCCAACTCATCGATGTCCCGCTTTACCGCACTGCGATCGCGATGCAGACGATGCGCAATCTCGGTGATCGAACCGGGCGTTTCCTTCATCGTCCGGAACAAGGCGAGACGCGTCGCCGTGATCAACTTCATCACGTCGGCAGGGTCCTCGAAGCTGAGAATGCGTTCCTCCGGCAGGCGCTCGCCAAGATCCGCCGCCTTTGCCAGCCTGCGCCCACGCTTGAAGGAGTCCTCTTCGGTTCCCGTCTTGATTGTGAGCTTGCTCATTTACTGTTCCTCAGCGAAATCCAGTCTTCCTCGAACCGCTCTTCGACATCCTCGAAGCTGACGAATTCGACGGGCTCTACAACCCCGAAGTAGTGGCGATGGTGACCGCATTGGGGACAGACACCAAGTCACCCGCGCACTTACGCGACTGCGGTTCAATGCAATAAAGGCAGTATTCAGCACCTCCCGGCCGGCATCGCGGCCAGAACGGGCAGCGCGGTAACCACCAGATAGATCAATGCGCCGACGAAAGCGATCACCGACAGATATTGGCAAGCGGTGTAGAGGTACCAGTAAACCGTCTTCAGCCCTTCAGTCTGACCAGCGGCTTCGCGCTTTTGAACCGCGTGCGAGTGGTGATACCGGAAGAAGGGCACGAGAAGTGCAAGCCCGAGACCAACCGCCATGAAGGCGACGCCAACAAACGACAACTGGGCGAGCCTGGGCGATTTATCGGCAACCTGTGCGATGAAGGCCAGCAACGCAGCGGCACCGCCGCCGTTCACCAGAAGCAGGCCCTTGAACCCCTCGGTCAAAAGCGCAGCGCGTGAGAGTGCGTAATCCTTCGCATCAGGGCGCGACATCAGAATCTCCTTCCGCATGGCGGCACGACCCCACCCGGGCAACGTACGTCGTGACCGCACCGGGGTAGCCCGCGCCGCGCTTCACGGATGCTTTTACTCGGCCACAGGCGAGATCGTCAAAAGGTGCATGCTCAACCGGCTCACAGAACCGGGGTTTGAGCCCGATTTCCCCGCGGCGAGCTCGCGGCAGATCTCGTCTTCGAGGGCCCTTTCGGTTGATGAATATGCATTGTCGAAATTCCGCTGCGCGAATCAGTGGGCGAGCGCATAGGCAAGGCCAAGGCGAGCACTTGCCGCGCCCAGGCGCCGGTCGCGCGTCCACAGCCTGGTTCCAGGCGCCAGCATCACGGCGGCCAGCAGATGCGCATCGATGTAACCGATGCCCAGCCCGAAAAGCGAACGGGCGTCGATGAAGCGGAGCACCTCATCGTCCGTCGCGGCCGCCGCCAGCGGCAGATCGCTCATCGCTCCCAACACGGCAGCACGGTTCTTCAGGTTGCCCAGCGCGACTTCGCCCAGCACGCAGGGATGCATCAACACCCTCCCCGCAGCAAGAAGCCCGGACAGGTGTTCGTCCGATCCGCGCAGGTGATCGATCCAGATCGAGGTATCGACGAGGATCACGCAGCGGATTCCGGGTGTCGCCGCGGGATGTCGTTCAGTTGAGGTTCGGATCCACCCAGCAGGGCCAGGCGCCGCGCGCTTTCGCGCTGGATCAGCGCACGCAGGGCCTCGCGCACCAGCGTGGATTTCTCGGTCAGGCCGGTCAGCGCCTGAGCTTTGGCGAGCAGCTCGTCGTCGAGCGCGAGGGTGGTACGCATGATGGACTCCTTGAGGATACCCGACACGATCTTAGCATCATGTGATGCGCCAAACCGTGCCTATGTGTTAACGGCGGTCGAGTCCCGCACAAATCCGGCGTCCCCATTGGCACGGCACAGCATGGCCTTGATCTCGTGAGCGGAGAGCAGCAGTTTCCAAGCCTCGCATTGACGACATCGCCCCCTCATGCTCAAATGCGATCGCCTTTCAATTGGCAACAATTCTTATTTACCAAATCCAGATCCAGCCAGCCAGTCGCCCTCCTTGCGGCAAGCCAGCCACATTCGCCTGCCAGGAGTGACTTGATGATTCGCCACGCGCTCGCCCCGAGCACCCCCGCCCTCTCCATCCACCGCAAGACCTTGTACCTGGCGGTCGCAGCGACGCTGTCGCTGCCCGGCTCGGTGGTCGCCGCCGAAGTCGCACTGCCCCGCATCGACGTGGTCGGCGACGACGCCGAAGCCCAGCAGCGGATCCCCGGCGCGGTCAACGTCGTAACCAAGGAAAGCCTGGAGCGCGCGCAGCCGCTGTCGACCGAGGCCGCGCTCAAGTCCGTGCCGGGCGTGGTGATCAAGCCGGAAGAGGAGTCGGCGGTCGTCGGCAACATCGGCATGCGCGGCCTGAGCGCGGCCGACTACAAGACCCTCATCCTGGAAGACGGTGTGCCGGTGGCGCCGGGGCTGTTCGTCGGCAACGGGCGCTATTACAACCCGCGCATCCAGCGCATGGAGAGCATCGAGGTGCTCAAGGGCGCGGCGTCGCTGCGTTATGGCCCCAGCACCATCGGCGGCGTCATCAACTACAAGACGAAGACGCCGGAGCCCGGCGTGTCGCTGTCCGGCCGTGTCGGCTCGCACGGCTACAAGGAAGCGACCCTCGAAGCCGGCGGGCAGTCGCCCTCGGGCGACGCGATCGGCGGCCTGGTCTTCACCGATGCGCGCAGCGACGGCTTCCAGGACAAGGGCTTCGAGATGCAGGACCTGATGCTCAAGGGCGGCATGGCGATCGGCGACAACCAGTGGATCGGCGCCAAGTTCACCCACTACGAGAACGACGCCAACATCTCCTATCGCGGCGTATTCCTCGACGCCTACAAGGCGGGCGCGAGCTTCAATCCCGCACCGGACGACTGGTTCCTCACCGAACGCAACTCCTTCGACATCAACCACGAGTGGAGCATCGACGCCGACACCACCCTGAACACCCTGCTCTACTGGAGCGAGATGAGCCGGGACTACTGGCGCTTCGGCACGGTCAGCGGTGCGCCGACGAAGGTCGTGAATGGCCTCACACAGTGGAATTACAGCGACAGCGTCAACGGCAACAACCGCAGCTTCGAACGCCTCGGCCTCGACAGCCGGCTCGCCATCCGCCACGGCAGCTTCGGCATGCGCAACGAGACCGAGCTCGGCGTCCGCGTCATGGATGAGGAGATGGTCGACCAGACCATCAACGCCAAGCGCGCCACGCCCAGAAGCGGCACGCTCGCCAAGGACGTGGTGGACTCGGCAACCAGCTACGCGCTGTTCGCGCAGAACCGCTTCATCGTCAACGACCGTCTCGCAATCACGCCGGGCGTGCGCGTGGAAAGCTACGAGCAGACCCGCGAGGATCTGCAGAAGAATCAGCGCGCCGAAACCTCGAACACCGAGGTGCTGCCCGGACTCGGCATCACCTTCCAGGTCGCGCCCATGGCCCAGCTCTATGGTGGCGTCTACAAGGCCTTCGGCCCGGCGCTCAACGGCGACGCTCTCGAAGGCTACCAGGACCAGCAGCTCGAAGCCGAACGCTCGCTCAACCTCGAGATCGGCGTGCGCGGCAACAACGAGCGTCTGCGCTACGAGCTGACCGCCTTCCGCATGGACTTCGACAACCAGATCATCCCCGCCAACAGCAACAGCGATTTCCAGCGCACCAACGGCGGCGAAACGCTGCATCAGGGCCTGGAGGCGGCGATCGGCTACGACTTCGGCAACGGCTTCAGCGTCGACGCGAACGCGACCTGGATCCCGGATGCCGAGTTCCTCGGCAACCGCTACAAGGCCGACGGCTCGCTCGACATCCCCGACGGCAACCGGGTGACCTACGCGCCGGAATGGGTCGCCAACCTCATCCTCGCCTACCAGTCCGGGCCGCTGAAGACCGCCCTAAGCGTCAACTACATCGACGAGCAATTCACCGACGCCGCCAACACCGTGGCGCTCAAGGAGAACACCTCGGGCTTCTTCACCGGCCAGCTCGACGCCTACACCACGGTCGACCTGACCGCCAGCTACGCGATCAACAAGCAGTTCAGCGTCTTCGGGGCGGTGAAGAACCTCACCGACGAGCGCTACGTCGCGAGCCTGCGCCAGGGCATCTACGTCGGGCCGGAGCGCTCGGTCGAGGTGGGCGCGAAGTACCGCTTCTGACGACGCACCAGCGACAGGGAGGGGGCGGGGACAGTCAAAAGAAAGACCTGACCCCGTCTGATTGCTCGTCTATGTTGAAGCAATGGCCCGGGCAACCGCGCCAACCGCGCCAACCGCGCCAACCGCGCCAACCGCGCAAGCCCCGCCATCGCTCACGGTCGAAACGGCCACCCTGAACCAGCCGATCGATCCATCAAGCTGATCCATCACGCTCGCTGTTTGCGCGACCTGACACACACGACCAGCCACGCAGCGGAGTCGCAGACCCCGCCCGACGGGCTGGCGGTGCATGCGTCACAAGCGAAGCGGTCAGGTGTCGCCGGCCTTCCGCCAACACCGGAACGCCCTGCGGATTCGGAGAATCACGATGACGTTTCCCGGTCTCGGTGGGGCAGCCGACTCCCTGATGGCGCGAAGGCCTGACGGTCTCATCCATGGACTGGACGACAAGCCGCAAGCGCTGACGCTGGCTGCGCTCGGCCTCCAGCACTTCATGGTCGCCGCGCCGAACCTGGCGATCGTCGTCATGATCTGCCGAGCCGCAGGTGTCGACGCAGCGACCGCCGAGGGGGGTGCTCTCGTTCTCACTCATCGTGCTGGCCATTGCGACCCTGGTCCAGTGCAGCAGACGACTGGGCTCGGGATATTTCATCGTCGCCTGCAACTCGGGGATCTATCTGTCGGCCTCGCTCGCCGCTGCAGCAGGCGGGCTGCCGGTGGTGTGCGGGATGACGCTGGTCGCCGGGATCTTCCAGGCCTTCTTCGCCAGCCTGCTGGTACGCGCCCGTCGATTCTTTCCCAATGAGATCGTCGCGCTCTCGATCATCATCGTCGGCATCGAGATCGGCGTCATCGGCCTGACGCGCCTCTCCGGCGCCGGCGTCCCCGGCCTGGTGGTTGGCGGTGCGACCTTCTTCGTCTCGGTGGTCTTCGGCGTCTTCGGTCGCGGCAGCTGGCGCCTGTATTGCTCCCTGCTCGGCATGAGCTGCGGCTATCTCATGCATCTGGCCTCCGGCATCCCCGGCCCGGGCAGCGCAGGCGACGCCTTCTCGTCGGCGCTGTTCGGCCTGCCCTCCTTCGCGCACCTGAAGCTCGAATTCGACCTCGGCTACTTGCTGCCCTTTTTGTTCGCCGCGGTGGCCGCCTCGCTCAAGACCATGGGCGCCGTCGACATCTGCGCCCGGATCAACGACGCCGCCTGGGTTCGGCCAGAGATACGCGCGATCCGGCGCGGCGTACTCGCCGACGGGCTGTCCACCGCCCTGTCCGGCATGTTCGGCAGCACCGGCACGAACTCCTCGACCTCGAGCGTTGGGGTCTCGCACGCGAGCGGCGCAACCAGCCGCGTCATCGGCATCGCCGTCGCCGCCTGGATGCTCGCGTTCGCGCTCAGTCCGGCCTTCACGCACCTCGTGGTCAACCTGCCGGATCCCGTGGTCGGCGGAACGCTGGTCTTCACCGGCTGCCTGGTCATCGCCAACGGATTCCAGATCCTCGGCACCGTCCCGATGGACATGCGCAGGGCCGGAGTGGTCGCATTTCCGCTCCTCGTGGCGATCGCGCGCGTCGCCAACGCCCCCCTGTTCGCGCAGTTGCCCGACTCGGTGAAGCCGCTGATGTCCTCCGCGCTCGCGATCGGCGTCTTCACGGCGCTGCTGGTCAACGCATTCCTCAGCTGGGGCAACGCCCGGCGAGCCACGATCGCCCTCGATCCCGCCCATCCCGTCGGCGAGCAGCTGCGGCGGGTGGAGAGGATCCTCCGCGAATGGAACGTGGCCCACAACGTCAAGGTTCGCGTCATGCTCACGCTGCGCGAGCTGCTCGATGAGCACGCCTCCAGCCTGAAGCTCGAGTTCAACGGCTGCACGCTGCACGTCAACCTCACGCGCACCGGCTCCTCGCAGGACGCGCAAACCACCCCGCACGGCCGCTTCTTCAGCGACCGGGTCAGCGACGCGATGGCCCGCCGCAAGCGCGCGGACGGCAGCAGCGTCATCTCGCTATGCTTCGAACAGTGAGGCCGTCATGCCCATCGCGATGTGGACACCGGAGCTTTCGCTGGGTGTCGAGAGCCTGGACGCCGACCACCGGCAACTGATCGACACGCTGAACCAGGTGTTCGATGCGCTGCTGTTCGATCGCAGCTCGTCGGCCCTGCACGGCGCGCTCGCCACCCTGAACGACTACGTGACCGGCCACTTCGCACGCGAGGAGGCCTGGATGCAGGCACGAAACCATCCAGACCTGGTCCGCCATCGCCAGGAACACGAAGCCCTGCGCGATCAGCTCGCGCTCCTGTGTGCCATGCGCGAGCTGTCGGACCAGGAGCGTTCGGTCGAGCTCCTGATGGTCCTGCGCGACTGGCTGCTCGGCCACATCGCCCACTCGGACCGCGACGCGTCCGCGGCGTGAACCGCCGGGAGCCTCTACTCGACAACGTAGGGCTGCACCTGGTCCTGCTCCGCGGGATGGTTGCGCGCCACCACGGCACGGGCCGCCTCCGTGGCGCTCAGGTTGACCGCCTCGTGGGGGACCCCTGCCGGGACGAACAGGAACTCCCCGGCTTCGCTGATCACCTCGTTCTCGAGCCGGGCGCCCCAGCGCGTAAGCACCCTGCCCTCCAGCACATAGATCCCGGTCTCGTACCCCACATGGCAGTGCGGCTCCGACCTCGCCCCGGGCGGAATCGTCACCAGGTGCATGCTCAGCCCGCGCGCTCCGACCGTCTGTCCCGAGATGCCGACAAAATACGGTAGTCGTTGACGCGTCAGGACCTCACGGTCGGGACGGATCGCTCGTACTTCCTGCATATCGACCTCCTCCTCGGGCAGCGCTTCGTGGCCCCACCGAGCCGTTCAACAGCAGCGGGCTACCCGGCCTCGGAGCAGAACCACAGCTTGTTGCCCTCGCTGTCCAGCAAGGCGCCGACCCAGTAACCGTCGTCGTAGAGTTGCACGGCGTCGCTGATCGTGACGCCGCGCGCGGCCAGCTCCCGCGCCAGCCGCGGCGCGTCCGCGACCGCAACGGTCAGCCGCGGATAGCGCGACTTCTCCGCCCCGCTGCCGGGTCCGGCAAGCGGCTTGAGCAGGATCGTCAGGTCGCCCAGGGCGAAGCCGACGTCACCGTCTGCCTGGGGCCTGCGTTCGAGACCCAGCCTGGTCCGGTAGAAATCCTCCGCCCTCGCCAGGTCGTCGACGGCGAGGGCCACGACTTTGAGCGCCTGCCATCCCAGCGTGTCCATCTCCGCACCTCGCCGATCGCCGATGTGACGCTCTCTTTATAGACGAGCGCTGACTGCCCCGGGCGAAGATGGGTTACGGGGTCAGGTCTTTCATTTGCTCGTCTGTCACGGGCCGGTTGCGACCCAGAGCCTCCTGGTGACATTGTCTCGAGCGAGACGGCAGCATGCAGGTCATCAAGCCGCCACGTCCCCCGCCCTCAGGAGCACGGCGGCGATCAGGGAAAATGCATTCCGAGTGCGGAGACCCTGCACCGACCTCCTGTATGGCCTCGGCGCTCAATACATGGTTACTGATCGGGTCGGCATTGTCGGTGAGTGGGAGTGGTATGACATGGATGATGATGTGGATCTGCTGTCCGTCGGTGTAATGATCAAGTTCTAAGCGGCTCGATCAAGCCCGATAGAGGAGGCCCCGGCAGGGGCCTTCTTTTTGTCCGATCCTTCCGACTCTGCAACCATCAGACCCGCGACATCAGCGCGAACACGCCCCAGCCCAGGTACTCGCGTGTGTAAGCGGCATGGCGCACGGGCTCCGAGCGCAGTCTGGCGCGAACCTCCTCGGCGAGCTCATCGCCCGGATTGGCGTCCAACCATCGGCGCAGGGTGAGCCATTTGGCCGCCTCGTATCGGTCCCAGCTGTCCTGGTCCGCCAGCACCATCTCGACGACGTCGTACCCAAGCGCGCCGAAGGACGCGAGCAGCGCTGGCAGCATGAGAAAGTCGGAGATCGAGCCCGCAAGACACTGCCTCGCAACCTCATCCGTCGGCGGCAATTGCCGCCAGTAAGGCTCGCCAATCAGGATGATCCCGCCGGGGTGCAGGCTTCGCGCCAGCAGTTCGATCGTGCCGGCAACCCCCGCGCCAATCCATGTCGCGCCGATGCAGGCGGCCACATCCACCTTGTCGTCGGAGACAAAACCCGCAGCATCGCCATGGATGAACGTGACTTGACCGCCAACGCCAAGTTCAACCGCACGGCGTTTCGCCTGCTCGGTGAACAGTTGGCTCATGTCGATGCCGATGCCGGTGATGCCATGATCGCGTGCCCAGGTGCACAACATCTCCCCCGAACCGCTGCCGAGGTCGAGCACCCGCGCCCCCGGCTCCAGCCGCAGCGCGGCGCCGAGCGTGGCGAGCTTTTCGGGGGTGAGCGGGTTGTGGATGCGGTGAGCGCTCTCGCTGATGTTGAAGATTCGCGGAATATCCACGGTGGAAAATCTCCTTTCGGTCAGTCAGTCTGCATGCATGCTCAATTTCTCGGATTGCGAGATTGCAGGGCGGTTGTCAAGGGAAGGAACAGCGTTAGTGGAGAGTCAGGCAGTGCGATGAAACCATGATGCCCAAAGAAGGCGGCCGCGTGGCCGTCCTTGGCATCGACCATCAAGGCATGCGCGGCAATCTCGGGACGGGCGGCTCGCTCGAGCGCATCGGCCAGCAGCGCACCACCCAGACCCTGCCCGCTGAATGCCTCATCAACAGCCAGGCACCCCATGCGGACGGCTGGCACAGTCGGGTAGCGCGGGAGCTTCTTGCTGATGCTAGCCGGGAGATCGGCCAGCGTCAGGCTTGCCGAAGCGAGGGTGTAGTAGCCGGCGATGCGCGGCCGATCGGCCAGCGCCACGAAGCAAGCCGCCACGCGACGCCGAATGTCTTGGGTGACTTGCTCTCGTAAGTACCGGTCGAGCGGATCGGAAGCACTGTGGAACCCAGTACGCTCATGCGCGGCATCAAGCGGCGCGACGAGGAACGGTGCGTTGCTCATTCAGCACGCAAGAGCTTGCGACGACGAGCAAAAGCACGCTCCAAGGCTGGGGCTGGTTGCGGGGGCGATAGCAGCGCCTGCGCAAAGCACTCCTGATCGGCGAGCAAAAGACGGATGACTTCTCCCTGAAATTAGACGGCACGTTGCCGTACGTACTGTGCGTACCAACCGCCGAGTTGCTCACGCCAGCGCTCGACAGATTTTGCGTCGACGCAGAAGCGCGCAAGCGCGCTCTGGATAGGCTGACTCGTGGCGGAACTGGCGGACCCGGCCATCGAGCAGGCGGTGATCGTTCTCGTTGTGGCGCTACATGTTGGTTGTCTGTTCAGTGGGTGGGCAGGATGAAGGTGCTCATCTCGCGCACGGCGAGACTGCGGTCGTGTAGCGCCACGGTCTCGAACGCGATCGGCTGCGCACCAGACGGCATGCCTTCGAGCGGGGATGACAGGGTGAGCGTGACGGTGTGGACGCGCCCCGGCTCGACCCCGAACTCGGTGCCCCCCTCGATCCGCAGCCCCGGCAGGCCGCTCACGGCGATGCGGAACTGACGAGTCGCCTCTTCCATGTTGATGAGCTTTAGGGTGTAGCTGTTCTCGATCCGGCCCTCGGTGGTCTCCTGCATCAGCGCACCGCGATCCCGGTGCACTTCCACCCGCAGCAGCACACGCTCGGTCAGCGTCCATGCACCCAGCGCCGCGAACACCAGCAGCAAGCCAACGTAGCTCCGTGTCCGTGGCCGTGACCAGACCCTGGCGACCTTGGGCTGACCGGCAAGCTCGCCTTCGCTCGCGAACCGGATCAAGCCGCGCGGTGCGCCGATCTTGTCCATGACCTCGTCGCAACCGTCGATACACAGGCCGCAGTTGATGCATTGGTATTGCAGGCCGTCCCGAATGTCGATTCCCGTCGGACACACCTGTACGCAGATCCCGCAGTCGATGCAGTCGCCCTTGTTGCCGGCCTGCCGCAAGGCGCCACGGGGTTCTCCGCGCTGGGCGTCGTAGCTGACGTTCGCCGTCTCCGAATCGATCATCACGCCCTGGAAGCGCGAGTAAGGACACATGTGCTGGCATACGGCCTCGCGTGCCAGCCCCGCCTGCAGATAGGTGAAGGTCGCGTAGAAGAGCAGCCAGAAGGTTTCCCAGGGGCCTGTCTGCAAACTGGCGATCGCTGGTAGCAGTTCCCGAATCGGCGTGAAGTAGCCGACGAAGGTGATCGCGGTCCACGCGGCCACCAGCGCCCAGATGCCGTGCTTGATCGACTTGATCAGCAACTTGCGCGCGGACATCGGACCCTGGTCGAGGCGCAGGCGCGCGAGGTGGTCGCCCTCGACCCTGCCTTCGATCCACACGAAGATCGACGTATAGACCGTCTGCGGACAGGCAAAGCCGCAGAACAGGCGCCCTGCGATGGCGGTGGTGAAGAACAGTGCGGTCGCCGCGAGGATCAGGATGAAGGCGAGCAGCAGCGCATCCTGCGGCCACAGCACGAGGTCGAAGAGGTATAGCTTCTCGTCGGCGATGTCGAACAGGATCGCCTGTCGCGTGCCGGCTTCGGTTACCCACGGCAACCAGCACGCGCCGTAGAACACGATCTGGGTGAGCCAGACCATGGCCCAGCGCAGGCTGTTGAAACGGCCTTGCACCGCTTTGGCGTGGATCTTTCCCTTCTTGCGATAAAACTCCAGCTTGGCTTCGCGCACCTTGCTGACGGCTGGGTTCATGGATGTGCTCCGGCTCTGACGATGGCCGGAAGTACATCACCGCGTGCGAGACCGAGGCAGCTTCAGTTTGTGCGATTTGGAACAGGTACAGATCATACGCAGCCGCTTCGCTGTGCCTGATGACTATCCGCCCGACTGTTCCTGTCCTCGCCTCGGCAGGCGCCCACAATCACGGTATCGAATCAGGAGTGGAACACCGTGATCGCCAATACGATGAGTTTGCCCACCCCATTGGGCGACGCACCCCCCGCCACCGGCCGGGTGCCCGGCAACAAGGGGATCTGGGTCGGGATCTGCTGCGAGTTCGTCGAGTTCCTGGTGCTGTTCATCGTGTATTTCGTCGCACGCGCGCACTTTCCCGACGCCTTCCATAGCGGGGCGGAGCGGCTCTCGCAGACCGCCGGCGTGGTGATCACCCTGCTGATGGTGAGCAGCAGTTTCTTCATCGCCTGCTCGGTGACGAGCCTGCGCGCCGGGCGCAGGCGCCACTCGATCGGCTGGCTGATCGCGGGCCTGGTCGCGGCGCTGGGCTATCCGGTGGCGAAATATCTCGAGATCCGGTGGAACCTCGCCCACGGTATCGATGGCGAGTCGGGGATCTTCTTCACCGTCTATTACTACCTGACCTTCACCCATATGGTGCATGCCTTCTGGGGCATCCTCGGCATCCTTTGGGTCCTGGCCCGACACGGGTTCGGAATCTATACCGCCGACGAGCACAGCGGTCTGGAAGCGCTCGCCAGCTACTGGCACGCGACCGACATCATCTGGCTGGTCATCTTCCCCTTCTTCTACGTCCTGGCCTGATCATGGAATCCATCGAGCGCAAACCCGCCACTTCACTCCGGCCCCTGGTCCTGACCTGGCTGGCCCTGGTCGCGCTGACCCTGCTCGGCCCGCTACTCGGTAACGGTCTCGGGGGGCAGGAAGCTGTTCAGTTGATCGTGGCCGCGATCATCTGGATCAAGGGCCACCTGGTCGCCCGCCACTTCATCGAGGCGGAACGGGCTCACCCCTTCCTGCGCAATGTGCTGCGATTCTTCATCGCCTTCACGCCGATCGCGATCGTGCTGACGACCTTCTTCGGCGACCGCTTCGCCCGCTTTGTGACCTTATAGCTGCCGCTTGATCAGCCTGCCGAGCATCACCAGGGCCTGATCCTGGCGGGGCGTCGCAGGATGGCCGAAGTTGAGCCGCAGGTAGTTTGGAAACTCCCGCTTCGCGGAAAAGATCGGTCCCGGTGCGATGCTGATGCCGTGCTCGAGCGCTTCTTCGTGCAAGCGCAGCGCATCCACACGGGCGGGCAGTTCCAGCCATAGAAAGTAGCCGCCGTCCGGCCGCGCCAGGCGGATACCGCCGGGAAAATGCGCTTCGATGCCGGCCAGGAGTTGCGCTTCCTGGGCGGCAAGCTGCCTGCGCAACTGACGCAGGTGATTGTCGAAGCCGCCATGCTTCATGTAGTCGGCCAGGGCGATCTGCAGCGGGACGGCCGTGGCCAGGCTGGTCGAGTACTTCTGCCGCTGCACCTGCTTGGCGAAACGCCCGGCCGCGACCCACCCGACGCGATAACCCGGAGCGAGGCACTTCGAGAACGACGACACGTGCAGCACGAGTCCATCGGTGTCCATCGCCTTGCTGCACAACGGCGCCTCTGGCCCGAAGTACAACTCGGCGTAGACATCATCCTCGATCAGCGGAACCTGGTGCTTGTGCAGCAGCGCCACCAACGCACGCCTGCTCTCGTCCGAGACGCAACTGCCGGTCGGGTTGGCGAAATTCAGCATGAACAGGCAGGCCTTGATCGGATGATGGCGCAGCGCGTCGGCCAGCGCATCCAGGCTGACCCCGGCGCGCGGGTGGCTCGGGATCTCGATGACCTCGAGCCCCAGGCGCTCGCTGGCCTGCAGGCCCGCATAGAAGGTGGGCGATTCGATCGCGATCAGATCGCCGGGTCGGGTCAACGCTTGCAGGCAGAGGTTGAGCCCTTCCATCGCGCCCGACGTGACGACGATTTCCTGCGGCGACACCGAGGCGCCATGGGCGAGATATCGCAGCGCGAGTTGTCGGCGCAGTTCGTCGTTGCCCGGCGGCAGGTCGGTCACCGTGGCCAGCGGATCCAGATGACGTGCCGCCGCAGCAAGGAAGCGGCCGAGTTTGTCGAGCGGATAGAGCCGCGCGTCGGGAAAGCTCGACCCCAACGGGACGATGGCGGGATCCCGCACGCTGTCGAGGATCTGGAAGATGAAGTCGCTGACCTCGAGTGCTGTCGACCCGCCCACCGGATGGGTCATAGCCGGCTCGGGGAGCTTGCTCCCAAGCCGCGCACGCACGAAGTAGCCCGACTTCGGCCGCGCCTCGATCAGGCCTCGGCTCTCAAGCAGGTGGTAGGCCCGAGTGACCGTGATCGGGCTGATGCCATGGGTCTTGCAGGCCTGGCGGACGGAAGGCAGCCTCTCGCCGGGGCGCATCACGCCCTCGGCGATCAGCTTCGCGGTCCGGTCGGCAAGATCATGGTAGAGGCCCATGCGGGGATCTTAGCTGCAAAGCAGTGGAACACCTTTGGCATGGATCATTCCTCAGGGACGCTTTGCATAAGGGTCGAAGGCTCCATGAAGGCCCCCGTCCAGTTGCACTGCTCCCGCCAAATCTGCGCACGCGGGACGGAGGTTGACGTCGCTGTGCTTCTTTTGCCCAGGTGGCAGCTCTTGGGGGAACAGCCATTTGACGATCCCCTTCCCGGTAAGAGTGAAATCCGCTCCTGGCCGGACGAAGTCTGTGGGACAGGACGAGACCACGCACGGCAAGGGCACACCGACCCTCGCGAGGCCTCCTGTGTGGCGACTGCACGATCGGCAGTTCAACAGCAGCGAGCTACCCAGCCTCGGAGCAGAACCACAGCTTGTTGCCCTCGCTGTCCAGGAAGGCGCCGACCCAGTAACCGTCGTCGTAGAGTTGCACGGCGTCGCTGATCGTGACGCCGCGCGCGGCCAGGTCCCGCGCCAGCCGCGGCGCGTCCGCAACCGCAATGGTCAGCCGCGGATACGGCGACTTCTCCGCCCCGCCGCCAGGTGCGGAGAGCGGCTTGAGCAGGATCGTCAGGCCGCCCAGGGCGAAGCCGACGTCACCGTCTGCCTGGAGCCTGCGCTCGAGACCGAGCCTGCTCCGGTAGAAAGACTCCGCCCTCGCCAAGTCGTCGACGGCGAGGGCCACCACCTTCAGTTCCTGCCATCCCAGCGTGTCCATCTCCGCACCTCGCCGATCGCCGATGTGACGCTCTCTTTATAGACGACCGCTCACTGCCCCGGACAAACGCTCCTCGCACCGGCTACCGCCGCCGGCCCGCCGCACCATTTTCCGGCAGCGTTGTCCACTTCTGCACTGGGCACACGCTGAAAGCCCCGGGAGACCGCGATGACCAACGCAACCGACCGTGGCACCCCCCTGACGCTGCGTGAAGCAGCGAAGTTGCTGACCGGCGAAGGCATGTCGGCGCACGATGCCGAAGTCCTGCTCGCAAACGCGATACAGCAATGCGAGTTGCACGCCAACGTCAAGCGCTGGGCCACCGAACAATGGGATGGGCCACTGCTGCCGGGCAACATCAACCCGCGCGAAACCCACATCGAACGCAGCGACCTGGACGCTTGGCGCAGCAGCGGCGAAGCCGCTTGATCCTTCGCGCGGCGAAGGCGCAACGCGTTCCCGGCCACCGGCGCGAAACTCGGACAAATCGCCGTAGCGGCAATCGGCGGCGACAGCAACAGGCCGAAACGCGGGATAGCGCACCCCGGCCGAGACCGCAGTCCGCAGTCCGCAGTCCGCAGTCCGCAGTCCGCAGTCATCGTTCCACTCTGCGGAACATCCTCACATCGCGCTGCTTTTCTCGAGAATTGAATTAAATTTATGGAACCGGATACAAGCCGGACTTATTCCAGGAGACCGACAATGAAAGCAGCGCTCGCGACCCTGCTGATCCCGGTGGCCACGCTCGCCATCGGCATCCAGGCCGGCCACGCCGCCCCGCCGGCCAAGGCGGACCGCCCCAACATCCTGCTGATCATGGCCGACGACCTCGGCTACACCGATATCGGTAGCTACGGCAGCGAGATCGCCACCCCCAACCTCGACGCCCTGGCCGACAGCGGGGTCAAGATGACCCAGTTCTACGCCTCGCCGTTCTGTTCGCCGACGCGCGCGATGCTGATGTCCGGCACCGACAACCACCTCGTCGGCTTCGGCGACATGTCCGAGCTGATGCTGCCCGAGCAGCGCGGCAAGCCCGGCTACGAGGGCAACCTCAACGAGCGCGTGGTGCCGATGGCGCAGGTGCTGCGCGACGCCGGCTATCGCACGCTGATGACCGGCAAGTGGCACCTCGGCGTGCCCGAGCAGCACAGCCCGGCGGCGCGCGGCTTCGACCAGTCGTACGCGCTCGTGCATGGCGGCTCCAGCCACTGGAGCGACGGCGCGGGCATCGTCGCGGCCGATCCGGCCAAGCCGCCCAAGGCCATCTACCGCGAGAACGGCAAGGAGGCGACGCTGCCGAAGGACTTCTTCTCGTCCGACTTCTTCACCTCGCGCCTGATCGATTACATCGACGCCGGCAAGGACACGGGCAAGCCCTTCTTCGCCTACCTCGCCTTCACCGCGCCGCACTGGCCGCTGCACGCGCACGACGCCGACATCGCCAAGTACGAGCAGCGCTACAAGGACGGCTACGACAAGCTGCGCCGCGAGCGCCTCGAGCGCATGAAGAAGCTCGGCCTGGTGGCCGCCGACACGCCGGTGTTCGAAGGCCATCCGCTGTGGCCGAAGTGGGACAGCCTGAGCGAGGCCGAGAAGGCCTCCGAGGCCAAGCGCATGACGGTCTATGCGGCGATGGTCGACAACATGGACCAGAACATCGGCCGCATGCTCGCCTACCTGAAGAAGACCGGCCAGCTCGACAACACCTTCATCTTCTTCCTGTCCGACAACGGCGCCGACGGCAACTCGGTCTACGACGTGGCGCGCACCCGCGAGTGGATCCACAAGGACATGGACAACAGCATCGCGCACATCGGCAAGTCGGGCTCCTACGCCGAGTACGGCCCGGGCTGGGCGCAGGTGGGCTCGACGCCGTTCCGCATGTTCAAGTCCTTCATGTACGAGGGCGGCATCGCCGTGCCGGCGATCGCCTGGGGTCCGGGCGTGCAGGGGGGCAAGGTCAAGTCGGCCGTGGCCCACGTGACCGACATCGCCCCCACGCTGTTCGAGCTCGCCGGCACCAAGCACCCGGGCACCGAGTACCAGGGCAAGCCCGTGCTGCCGCTGCGCGGCGCCTCGATGCTGCCGCTGCTGCAGGGGCGCGAGCAGCTCGTGCATGGCGCGAACGAGGCGATCGGCTGGGAGCTGGGCGGGCGCAAGGCGCTGCGCAAGGGCGACTGGAAGATCGTGTCCGCGAACCAGCCCTGGGGCACGGGCGAGTGGGAGCTCTTCAACATCGCGCAGGACCGCAGCGAGAGCCGCAACCTGGCCGCTGCCAACCCGCAGAAGCTGGGCGAGCTGCTGGTAGCCTGGCGCGACTACGTGCGCGAGACCGGCACGCTGGAGATCCCCAACCTCGCCAACCGTCCCGGCTACAGCAACGGCGCCAAGTACTACGAGGACCTGAAGTACGAGGCCACCCTCGTCCCGCGCACGGCCAAGCCCTGAGCGCATGCGCCTCGCCGCCCTGCTCCTCGCCCTCGTCCTGATGGTGCCGGCCGCGTTCGCGGCCGCGCCCCAGGCGGGGGCGCGGCCCGACCACGTCGCCGACCGCGACTGCCTCGCCTGCCACCCGGACCAGGCGAGCGCGTGGGCGGAATCGAAGCACCGCCATGCGATGCAGCCGGCGACGGCGCAGACCGTGCTCGGCGACTTCGGCGACGTCCGCTTCGGCGAGGGCGCGGCGGCGGCGCGTTTCTTCCGCCGCGGCGGCGACTTCGTGGTCGCCGCGCAGGGCGCCGACGGCCGCACGCAGGAGCTCGCGGCCAGCCACGTCTTCGGCATCCGGCCGCTGCAGCAGGTGCTGCTGCCGCAGGAGGGCGGGCGCCTGCAGGCCTTCACGATCGCCTGGGATACCACCCGCAAGACCTGGTTCTCGCTGCACACCGACGGCCCGGTGCCCCCGGGAGACAACCTGCACTGGAGCGGGCGCTACCAGAACTGGAACCTGATGTGCGGCGAGTGCCACACCACCGCCTACCGCAAGGGCTACGACGACGAACACGACCGCTACGCCACCACCTGGGCCGAGGCCAACGTGGGCTGCCAGGCCTGCCACGGCCCCGGCCGCGCGCACGCCGAGAGCGCCGGCAGGCTCGCCGCGTCGGGCGAGCGCACGCAGCGGCCGGTGGCGACCCCGAACCG
>NZ_AMXF01000061.1 GCF_000310225.1 Thauera phenylacetica B4P | reverse complement strand
CGATCGCGTCGGGGTCGGCGAGCGCGCTGGCGAGGTCCACGCAGGGCAGGCCGCTGCGCGCGGCGAGCGCCTCGCGCAGCGCGGCCTCGCTGACGAAACCGAGCTCGACCAGCACGCGGCCGAGCGGCTGGGACCGCCCGCGCTGCTCGTGGAGGGCGATGCGGAGCTGGTCCTCGCCGATCAGGCCGGCGGCGACGAGGATCTGGCCGATGGGGAGCGGAGCGTTCATGGCAGGCTCGTGGCGGCATCCGGACGACCTGGGCCAGGATGCGTGGACTGGGGTGAGGGGGCGTGGGGATAGGCCGAATCGGAGAAGGCGTCGGCGGCCGAGACGGTGCCCCCGGGGGCGAGCAGTGGGCGCAGCGGCTGGTGGGGGAAGTTGCGCTGGCCGGGCGAGGGCGAGTCGAGGAGGAAGTCGTCGTCGGGCAGGCGGCCGGCGTATTCGGCGTAGCCTCCGCGCATGCCCGGCTCGTCGATCAAGAGCGGACGCAGGAAGATCAGCAGCTCGGTGCGGCGCACGTTGTTGTCGCGCCGGGTGAACAGTTCGCCGACCACCGGCAGGTCGCCGAACAGCGGGATGCGGCCGGTGTCGTGGTCGACGCGGTCCTCCATCAGCCCGCCGAGCACGGCGACCTCGCCGCTGCGCAGGCGCAGCATGGACTCGATCTCGCGCGTGCGGATCTGCGGCACGCGGTTGGGGATGTCGCCGAGGGAGGGGTTGGGGTCGTCCTTGAAGCCGGAGATGCCCGAGATGGTCGGCCGCACGTTGAGGGTGATGTCGCCGTCGGCGGAGATCTGCGGGGTGACCGACATGACCATGCCGACCGAGACCGATTGCGGCGTCGTGGTCGCGGAGATGCGCGCCTGCTTGCGGTCGTCGTATTCGGTGGTGGTGCTGTCGACGAGGAAATACACCACCTCCTCGACCACCTTGAGCATCGCGGTCTGGTTGTTGAGCACCGACAGGCGCGGGCTGGAGAGCACCTTGACGGTGCCGAAGGTCTCCAGCAGCTCGAGGCGGATGTCGGAGTTGGCCGACAGGTAGCTCAGCGTCGGCTGCCCGGGCGTGGCGTCGCCGCTGCCGCGCGGACGCACGCTCCAGCCCGGCACGCCGAGCCGGGTCCAGTCGATGCCCTGGCGGTAGCCGTCGGCGAGGGTGACCTCGACGATCGTGGCCTCGATCATCACCTGGCGGCGCGCCGCGCGCTGCACGCCGGCGAGGAAGGCCTCGAGCTCCTCGTGCTGGCGCTGGGTGGCGCGCGCCATGACGATGCCGCTCTCGCGGTTGAGCATCAGGTCGGCGTTGCGGCAGCCTCCGGCGCGTTCGCCTCCACGCTCACCGCCGCAGTCGGGCGCGCGCCCCGGCCCGGCGAGGATGGCGGCGAGGTTGTGCTCGAGCGTGTTCCAGAAGTCGTTGGCCGAGCGCGTCTCGATCTGGGTGATCGAGGCGTTGCCGGCGCCGCTCGCCGCCGACGTGCGCTGGCCGGCGCCGCCGCTGCCGGAGGTGGCGATCTGCGTGCTGGTGGCGACCGTGCCGCGCATGTCGCGGCTCAGGTTGACGTAGTCCACCGCGTAGCTGCGGATGAAGGGGGTGTCGGGGCGCACGCGCAGGTGGCGGCCGCGCAGCTCGTAGCGCAGGTCGACCTGGCGGGCGATGCGCTCGAGCAGCTCGCCGAGCGGTCGGTCGTGGGCCTGCAGGCTGACCTTGCCGGTGATCCCGGCGTGGAGGTCGAGCTCCAGTCCGGCGTCGCGGCCGATGGCGAGCAACAGCTGCTCGGCGGGAATGTCGTAGACGTCGATCGAATAGCCGCGCGCCGGGCGGCCGGGAGTCGGGGCGGGCGGCGGCG
This sequence comes from Thauera phenylacetica B4P, assembly GCF_000310225.1. Classification (GTDB taxonomy): domain Bacteria; phylum Pseudomonadota; class Gammaproteobacteria; order Burkholderiales; family Rhodocyclaceae; genus Thauera; species Thauera phenylacetica. The sequence continues at coordinate 19,074 of NZ_AMXF01000061.1, read as the reverse complement.
AGGCCGTCGGTGCCTGCGCCTGGGCGCTCGGGCCCGCAGGGGAAGTCGCAGCGCTGATCAATTCGGAGGCGGGTGCCGTGCCGCGGCCGTGCTCAGGCCGGTCGATTGCCGTGCGCTGGTCGAGGTGGCCTTCGAGCGCGGGAGGACGGCCGAGCGGAGCACATCCCGCGGTCGCCAGTAGCGTCGCGGTCGCGAACAGCCTGCGCAGTGCGTTTGATGTGCATGTCATGCGACAATGCTATTACGATAAAATGGAAATGTGAATGACCCGATCGATTTTTCTTTTTGGCGGCCTCGGCATCGAGGGGTGGGCGTGCGTGCCGAGGGTGATGGCCCGAATCAGGTTGCTGCGCTGCAGCATTTTTCCGTCTGTCGACGCAAATCTCTGATATATTCAAGAGTTTTCACCTTCGGCCGATCGACGTGACCGTGTCCGCCCCACATTCCTCTCCGCTGGTTTCGCTGCGCGACGCGCGCTTCGCCTATGGCGAGCGCGAGGTGCTGCGCGGCATCGACCTGAGCGTGCATCGCGGCCAGGTCGTCGCCATCATGGGGGGCAGCGGCTGCGGCAAGACCACGCTGCTGCGCCTGATCGGCGGGCAGTTGCGCGCGACCGCCGGCACGGTGGAGGTCGAGGGGCGCGACGTCGCGCGGCTGTCGGGCGGCGAGCTCTACGCGCTGCGCCGACGCATGGGCATGCTGTTCCAGTTCGGGGCGCTGTTCACCGACATGAGCGTGTTCGACAACGTGGCCTTCCCGCTGCGCGAGCACACCGACCTGCCTGCAGGCATGGTGCGCGACCTGGTGCTGATGAAGCTGCAGGCGGTGGGGCTGCGCGGTGCGGCGAAGCTGCACCCGAACGAGCTCTCGGGCGGCATGGCGCGGCGGGTGGCGCTGGCACGCGCGGTGGCGCTCGACCCCATGCTGATCCTCTACGACGAGCCCTTCGCCGGCCTCGACCCGATCTCGCTCGGCATCATCGGCCAGCTCATCCGCAAGCTCAACGACGCGCTCGGCGCGAGCTCGGTGATGGTGACCCACGATGTGCACGAGTCGCTCGCGATCGTCGATTACATCTACTTCGTCTCCGACGGGCGCATCGTGGCGCAGGGCACGCCGGACGAGATCCGCGCCTCCAGGGACCCCTTCGTGCATCAGTTCGTCCATGCCGAGGCCGACGGGCCGGTGCCCTTCCACTATCCGGCCGGGCCGATCGACCGCCTGCTCGGCGGGGAGGACGCATGAACGCCATCGCCTCCGCGCTGCGCCGCATCGGCGCGATGACCATCGACGGCATCTGGCGGCTCGGCTTCGCCACCCGCTTCCTGCTCGCGGTGCTGCTGAACTCCGGCCAGTCGCTGCGCCGCATCCACCTCACCATCCGCGAGCTCTATTTCAGCGGCGTGATGTCGCTGCTGATCATCACGGTCTCGGGGCTCTTCGTCGGCCTCGTGCTCGGGCTGCAGGGCTACGACATCCTGCAGCGCTACGGTTCGGCCGACGCGGTAGGGGTGATGGTGGCGCTGTCGCTGCTGCGCGAGCTCGGGCCGGTGATCGCGGCGCTGCTGTTCGCCAGCCGCGCCGGCTCGGCGATCACCGCCGAGATCGGCCTGATGAAGACCACCGAGCAGTTGAAGGCGATGGACATGATGGCGGTCAACCCGATCGCGCGCGTGGTCGCGCCGCGCTTCTGGGGCGGCGTGCTGTCGATGCCGCTGCTGGCCGCGCTGTTCTCGGCGATGGGCATCTTCGGCGGCTGGCTGATCACCGTGGTGGTGATCGGCGTCGATGACGGCGCGTTCTGGTCGCAGATGCAGGCTGCGGTCGAATTCGAATACGACGTGTTGAACGGCGTGATCAAGTCCGCGGTGTTCGGCACCGTGGTGTCGCTGATCGCGGTGTTCGAGGGCTACGATTGCCAGCCGACCGCCGAAGGCGTGTCGCGCGCGATCACCCGCACCGTCGTGACCTCCGCGCTGGCGATCCTGGCGCTGGATTTCGTGCTTACCTCCTTCATGTTCAGGGGTTGATGATGAGTCGTACCGCGCTCGACCTGTGGGTCGGCATTTTTGTTGCGATCGGTTTCGCCGCGCTGGTGTTCCTGGCGATGAAGGTCGGGAATTTCTCGGGTCTGGACGGCAGCGAGACCTATCGCGTCGAGGCGCCCTTCGACAACATCGGCGGGCTCAAGGTGCGCGCGCCGGTCAAGAGCTCCGGCGTGCTGGTGGGCCGGGTCGCGGTGATCCGCTTCGATCCCGCGATCTACCGCGCCGTGGTCGAGCTCGAGATCGACAAGCGCTATGCCTTCCCCGCCGATACCACCGCCTCCATCCTCACCTCCGGCCTGCTCGGCGAGCAGTACGTGGGGCTGGAGGCCGGCGCCGACGGCGAGATGCTGAAGAACGGCGACCGCGTGCTGATCACGCAGTCCGCGGTGGTCCTCGAGAAGCTGATCGGCCAGTTCATGTTCGACCGCGCCGCCGACGCGCCCGCCCAGTAAGTCGGCCAGGTTCCCCGGAGAAAACAACAATGCGAAACGTCTTCCGCTCCTCCCGCGCCAGCCTCGCCGTAGCCGTTCTGTCGGCCGCGCTCGCGACCGGCTGTGCGACCACGTCCAACCCCGACGACCCGCTCGAGGGCTACAACCGGGCCATGTTCAGCTTCAACGAGCAACTCGACAAGGTCGCCATCAAGCCGGCCGCGCAGGTGTACGAGGCCGTGCTGCCGAGCCCGGTGCGCACCGGCGTCGGCAACGTGCTGGGCAACCTCGGCGACCCCTGGATCGCGCTCAACAACCTGCTGCAGGGCAAGGTCGCCGAGGGCATGAGCGACCTGATGCGCTTCGCGCTCAACTCCACCTGGGGCCTGCTCGGCCTGCTCGACATCGCCAGCGCGGCGGGCCTGCCCAAGCACGACGAGGACCTTGGCCAGACGCTCGGGCGCTGGGGCGTGGGCGAGGGCGCCTACATCGTGCTGCCCTTCTTCGGGCCGCGCACGGTTCGCGACGCGGTGGCCCTGCCGGCCGACATGATGGGTAACGAGCCGTTCAGCATCGATCACGTGCCGACGCGCAACACGGTGCTGGGCACGCGGGTCGTGCACGGCCGCTCGGTGCTGCTTGGCGCCGACCGCACCCTCAAGGAGGCCGCGCTCGACCGCTACGCCTTCGTGCGCGACTTCTACCTCGAACAACGCCGTTACAAGGTCGGCGACGGCCGCAAGGAGCGCGTGTACGAAGATTTCGACGAACAGTCGACCGCGCCGCTCGGCGGCGAAGTCGATGCGGCCGCCGCCACCGCGGTCGAGAACCTCGAGCTCGCGGGCATCGGCGCGCCCCCGGCCACGACCGGCCGCCGCGTCACCCGCCAAACCATCCAGTAAACGAGAGCCATGAACAAGATCCTCGATTTTCTCCGCGTCTTCCTCCTCTGTGCGCTGTTCGGTGCCGCGCTGCCCGCAGCCGCCAGCGCCGACAAGGCGCCCGACGTGCTGGTGCGCGACGTGACCAACGAAGTGCTCGAGATCGTGCGCGCCGACAAGGCGATCCAGGCCGGTGACACCCATCGCGTCATCGAGCTGGTCGACGCCAAGGTGCTGCCGCACTTCGACTTCCGCCGCATGACCATGCTCGCGGTCGGGCGCGACTGGCGCCAGGCCAGCGCCGAGCAGCAGACCAGGCTGACCGACGCCTTCCGTACCCTGCTGGTGCGTACCTACTCGAACGCGCTGACCCAGTACCGCGACCAGCGCATCGAGTTCCGCCCCTCGCGCTTCGCGCCCGCCGACACCCGCGTGCAGATCCGCACCGAGGTGGTGCAGTCCGGTGCGCAGCCGATCGGCATCGACTACATGCTCGAGAAGGGCGAGCAGGGCTGGAAGGTGTTCGACGTGATCGTCGCCGGCGTCAGCCTGGTCACCAACTATCGCAGCAGCTTCGGCCAGGAGATCGCGCGCGGCGGCATCGACGGCCTGATCCGCTCGCTCGAGGAGCGCAACCGCTCGCTCGCCGAGCAGCAGAGCATGAGCCAGAACGGCGCGGGGCGCGGCGCGTGAGCGATCCCGCGGTGTTCGCGCCCGAGGGCGCGCTGACCATGCAGAGCGCGCCGGCGCTGCTCGCCGAGGGCCAGCGGCGCGCGCGCGCGGGCGACCTGGTGGTCGATCTTGCGGCGGTGTCCGCCGCCGACTCCGCGGCGCTCGCGCTGATCCTCGACTGGATGCGCTGCGCGCGTGCGGCCGGCCACGCGCTGGTGCTGCGCAACCCGCCCGCCGGGCTGGTCAGCCTCGCCGCGCTCTACGACATCGACGGCCTGCTGGCGCTGGAGCGCGCCGCATGAGCACGCCGGCGATCCGCATCCAGGGTGTAAGCAAGCACTACGGCAGCCTGAAGGCGCTCGGCGGCGTCGACCTCGAGGTCGGCCAGGGCGAGTTCTTCGGCCTGCTTGGTCCCAACGGTGCGGGCAAGACCACGCTGATCTCGGCGCTGTCGGGTCTGGTGCGGCCGGACAGCGGGACGCTGGCGATCATGGGCCACGACGTCGTCGCCGACTACCGCAACGCGCGGCGCAACCTCGGCGTGGTGCCGCAGGAGCTCGTCTTCGATCCCTTCTTCTCGGTGCGCGAGCTGCTGCGCATCCAGTCTGGCTACTTCGGCATCCGCAGCAACGACGACTGGATCGACGAGATCCTCGCCAGCCTCGACCTCACCCACAAGGCCGGCGCCAACATGCGCATGCTCTCCGGCGGCATGAAGCGGCGCGTGCTGGTGGCGCAGGCGCTGGTGCACCGGCCGCCGGTGATCGTGCTCGACGAGCCCACCGCGGGCGTCGACGTCGAACTGCGCCAGGGCCTGTGGCAGTTCATCCGCAAGCTCAACCGCGACGGCCACACCATCGTGCTCACCACGCACTACCTGGAAGAGGCCGAGGCCTTGTGCGGGCGCATCGCGATGCTCAAGGCCGGGCGCATCGTCGCGCTCGACACCACCGCCAACCTGCTGCGCCGCTTCGCCACCCACAGCCTGGCCGTGCGCCTGGAGCATCCCGGGCGCGGCGTCGAGCTCGGCGGCAGCGCCGGCGAGGGCGGCTGGGTGGACTTCGCCTTCGACAGCTACACCGAGGTCGAGGCCCTGCTCGCCCGCCTGCGCGAGGCCGGCGCCGGCCTCGTCGAGATGCGGCTCGGCGAGCCCGATCTCGAACGCGTCTTCGTCGAGGTGATGAACCGTGCCTGAATCCTTCTCCCGCGCCGCCCCGCGCATCGAGCCGATGGCGGCCGAGTCGCCGCTGGCCGGCTTTCGCACGCTGCTGTTCAAGGAGGTGCTGCGCTTCTGGAAGGTGGGCTTCCAGACCGTCGCCGCGCCGGTGCTCAACGCGCTGCTGTTCCTGCTCATCTTCTCCCACGTGCTCGACCGCCACGTCACGGTCTACGGCGAGGTCGCCTACACCAGCTTCCTGGTGCCCGGGCTGGTGATGATGTCGGTGCTGCAGAACGCCTTCGCCAACAGCTCGTCCTCGCTGATCCAGAGCAAGATCACCGGCAACATCATCTTCGTGCTGCTGCCGCCGCTGTCCTACCGCGAGTTCTATGCCGCCTACGTGATCGCCTCGACCCTGCGCGGGCTGATGGTGGGGGCGGGCGTGCTCGCGGTGTCGGCCGCCTTCGTCGAGGTGCCGATGGCGCATCCGCTGTGGGTGCTGGGCTTCGCCGTGCTCGGGGGCGCGATCCTCGGCTCGCTCGGGGTGATCGCGGGGATCTGGGCGGACAAGTTCGACCAGCTCGCCGCCTTCCAGAACTTCCTCATCATGCCGCTGACGATGCTGTCGGGGGTGTTCTACTCCATCCACTCGCTGCCGCAGTTCTGGCAGGACGTGTCGCATTTCAATCCGTTCTTCTTCATGATCGACGGGTTCCGCTACGGTTTCTTCGGTCAATCGGACACCTCGCCCTGGCTCTCGCTCGGCGTGGTGGGCCTGTGTTTCGTCCTGCTCGCGGCGCTCACCCTGGCGATGCTCGCGCGCGGTTACAAGTTGCGTTCGTAAAGGATTCCAAATGTTCGAAGCAAGTGAAGTCAAGCGCCTGATCGAGCAGGGCCTGCCCTGCGAGCTGGTGGTCATCGAGGGCGAGGATGGCGTGCATTTCCGCGGCATCGTCGTCAGCGCCGCCTTCGAGGGCAAGATGAAGGTGCGCCAGCACCAGGCGGTGTACGCCACCCTGGGCCGCCTCATGGGCAACGAGATCCACGCCCTGCAGCTGCAGACCTTCACGCCCGCGCAGTGGGAAGAAGGTCGCGGCGAGCTCGGGATGTGAGCCGCGCATGGACAAGCTGTTGATCGAAGGCGGCGCGCGCCTGTCGGGCGAGGTCGCCATCTCCGGCGCCAAGAACGCCGCCCTTCCCATCCTCTGCGCCGCGCTGCTTAGCGCCGAGCCGGTCACCTTTACCAACGTCCCGCGCCTCAACGACATCGACACCCTGCTGGCGCTGCTCGGCCAGATGGGGGTGCGCATCCAGCGCGAGGCCGACGTGGTGACGCTCGACGCCTCCACGCTCGACAACCCGGTCGCGCCCTACGAGATGGTCAAGACCATGCGTGCGTCCATCCTCGTGCTCGGCCCGCTGGTCGCGCGCTGCGGCGAGGCGCGCGTGTCGCTGCCGGGCGGCTGTGCGATCGGCGCGCGCCCGGTGGACCAGCACATCAAGGGCCTGCAGGCGATGGGCGCCGAGGTGCGCGTCGAGCACGGCTATGTGCACGCCACGGTGCCGCGCCTGAAGGGCGCGCGTCTGTTCACCGACATGGTGACCGTGACCGGCACCGAGAACCTGATGATGGCCGCCGCGCTGGCCGACGGCGAGACCGTGATCGAGAACGCCGCGCGCGAGCCCGAGGTGGTCGACCTGGCCAACTGCCTGGTGGCGATGGGCGCGCAGATCTCCGGCGCCGGCAGCGACGTGATCCGCATCCGCGGTGTCGAGCGCCTGCACGGCGCCACCCACCGCATCATGCCCGACCGCATCGAGACCGGCACCTACCTGTGCGCGGCAGCGGTCACCGGCGGCTCGGTGCGGCTGACCGGCACCTCCTCGTGCTACCTCGACGCGGTCATCGACAAGCTCATGGACGCCGGCTGCGAGGTGGTGTCCGAGCGCGATGCCATCCGCCTGAGCGCGCCGGCGCGCCTCAACGCCGTGAGCCTGCGCACCGCGCCCTATCCGGCCTTCCCGACCGACATGCAGGCGCAGTTCATGGCGATCAACGCGGTCGCGAAGGGCGTGGCGATGATTCGCGAGACCATCTTCGAGAACCGCTTCATGCACGCGGTCGAGCTGCAGCGCCTCGGCGCCGACATCCGCATCGACGGCAACACCGCGGTGGTGCAGGGGGTCGACAGGCTGGAGGGCGCGACCGTCATGGCGACCGACCTGCGGGCCTCGGCGAGCCTGGTCGTGGCCGGCCTGGTGGCCGAGGGCGACACCACGATCGAGCGCATCTACCACCTCGATCGCGGCTACGAGCGTCTGGAAGAGAAGCTTGCGGCGCTCGGCGCGAAGGTGCGGCGCCTGGCCTGAGGCGGGGCGCGGAGGCGGGACGTTCCGGGCCGGTCGCCCGGTGCGTCCTTCCGCTGCCGTCCGGCAGCGACCATCGGCGCGCCGTGTTCGCGGCTGCCGCCGCTCCACAGGGTGAGTCAGCGCGGCGCCCATGTGGCCGCGTTCGCGGCAGCCACCGCTCCTGCTCGGTGATCCAGCACGGCGCCCATGTGGCCGTGTTCGCGACAGCCACCGCTTCCGGGGAGCTGGCACGGCGCCGATGTAGGAGCGGCGGCAGCCGCGAATGCAGCCGTCCGGCACCCCGGCGTGCCGGCGATGTCCCGTCGCCGTGCGCTCGCCTGCCGGTGCTCCTACAGCTCGAACTGGCCGTTGGCCTCGGGTTGCCAGGTGACTTCCAGCACCTTCAGGCGGATTTCCTTGCCGTCGGACGATCTCCAGTCGATCGACTGGCCGGCCGAGAGGCCGAGCAGCGCGCTGCCCGCGGGCGAGAAGATCGACACGCGATGCGCCTCGGCGTTGGCGTCCTTCGGGTAGGCCAGGGTCAGCTCGTACTCGCGCCCGGTGCCTTCCTCGACGAAGCGCGCGCGGCTGTTCATCGTGATCACGTCCGCCGGCATGTCCTGCGGCTCGCGCACGTCGGCACGCTCGAGCTCCTCGCGCAGGCCGTCGAGGTCGCTGCGGCTGCGGAAGGCGGGGAGGGTGAGCAGACCCTCGAGGCGCTCGAGGTCGCTGCTGGAGACGATGATCGACGGTTTCATGGTGCGGTTTTCCTGCCTGAGGTGCGCGCCGACGCTGCGGCGAAACAAAAGAAAAGGCCGAACCGCCGCGTGCGGTTCAGCCAGTCGCGACGAAGGTTAACAGAAGCGGCGCCGGGTTACAATGCGCGGTCCCCCCGATCAAGGCTTTTCACGTGTCCAGCATCACGCTCGCCCTGTCCAAGGGCCGCATCTTCGAAGAGACCCTGCCGCTGCTCGCCGCCGCGGGCATCGTGCCTACCGACAACCCCGAGTCCTCGCGCAAGCTGATCATCGGCACCAACCGGCCGGACGTGCGCCTGGTGATCGTGCGCGCGACCGATACGCCCACCTACGTGCAGTACGGCGCGGCCGACCTCGGCATCGCCGGCAAGGACGTGCTGGTCGAGCATGGCGGGGCGGGCCTCTACCAGCCGCTCGACCTCGAGATCGCCAAGTGCCGGCTGTGCGTCGCGGTGCAGAAGGGCTTCGACTACGCCGCCGCCACCCGCCCGGGCGGGCGCATCCGCGTCGCCACCAAGTACATGAACGCGGCCAAGGCGCACTTCGCCGGCAAGGGCATGCACGTCGACCTGATCAAGCTCTACGGCTCGATGGAGCTCGCGCCCCTGGTGGGGCTGGCCGACGCCATCGTCGACCTGGTGTCCACGGGCGGCACGCTGCGTGCCAACAACCTGGAAGAGGTCGAGGACATCATGCCGATCAGCTCGCGCCTGATCGTCAACCAGGCCTCGCTCAAGCTCAAGCGCGAACTGCTGCAGCCGGTGCTCGACGCCTTCGCCGGCGCGATCCAATCGTAAGGACCCGTTCATGAGCCAGACGCCGATCCGCCGCCTCGACGCGCGCGAACCCGAATTCCTGTCCACGCTCGACGCCCTGCTCGCCTTCGAGGCCGAGGCCGACGGCCGCATCGACGCCGCCGTCACCGAGATCCTGCAGGCGGTGCGCACCACCGGCGACGCCGCGGTGGTCGAATACACCCGGCGCTTCGACGGTCTCGACGTGAAGTCCATGGTGGCGCTCGAGCTGCCCAGGAGCGAGCTGCAGCTCGCGCTCGACAGCCTGCGCCCCGAGCAGCGCGAGGCGCTGACCATCGCCGCCGACCGCGTGCGCGTGTATCACGAGCGCCAGAAGGGCGAGTCCTGGGAGTTCACCGAGGCCGACGGCACCCGCCTGGGGCAGAAGGTCACGCCGCTCGACCGCGTCGGCCTGTACGTGCCGGGCGGGCGCGCGTCCTACCCGAGCTCGGTGCTGATGAACGCGATCCCGGCCAAGGTCGCCGGCGTCGGCGAGCTCATCATGGTGGTGCCCACGCCGCGCGGCGAGAAGAACCCCCTGGTGCTGGCCGCCGCGGCGATCACCGGCGTCGATCGCGTGTTCACCATCGGCGGCGCGCAGGCGGTGGCGGCGCTCGCCTACGGCACGCAGACCATCCCGCAGGTGGACAAGATCGTCGGTCCGGGCAACGCCTACGTGGCCGAGGCCAAGCGCCGGGTGTTCGGCACGGTCGGCATCGACATGGTCGCCGGGCCGTCGGAAGTGCTGATCATCTCGGATGGCTCCGGCCACGCCGACTGGGTGGCGATGGACCTCTTCGCCCAGGCCGAGCACGACGAGCTCGCGCAGTCCATCCTGTTGTGCACCGACGCCGGCTTCATCGACGCGGTGCATGAGGCGATCGACCGCCTGCTGCCCACCATGCCGCGCCGCGACACGATCGCGAAGTCGCTCGCCAACCGCGGCGCGCTGATCCACGTCGACAGCCTGGAGCAGGCCTGCGCGATCGCCAACCGCATCGCGCCCGAGCACCTCGAGCTGTCGCTGGACGACGCCGAGGCCTGGATCGCCCACATCCGCCACGCCGGCGCGATCTTCGTCGGCCACTGGGCGGTGGAGGCGCTCGGCGACTACTGCGCCGGCCCCAACCACGTGCTGCCGACCATGCGCAGCGCGCGCTTCTCGTCGCCGCTCGGCACCTACGACTTCCAGAAGCGCACCAGCATCGTGCACATCTCGCAGGCCGGCGCCCAGCACCTGGGCAAGGTGGCGTCCATCCTGGCGCATGGCGAGGGCCTGCAGGCGCACGCGCGCTCGGCGGAGATGCGGCTGAAGGTTTGAGTGTGGGTACCGGCGGCGCATAGCCGCTCCGCCGGTCATTGCGCCTGTGGGTCAGGCGCCGAGGATTTCCTTCAATGCGCCGACCAGGACGCCACACTGGGCGTCGGTGCCCACGGTGATGCGCATGAACTGGTCGATGCGCGCGGCCTTGAAGTGGCGCACGATGATCGCGCGCTTGCGCAGCGCAGCGGTGAGCTCGGCGCCGTCGCGTGTCGGGTGGCGGGCGAAGATGAAGTTCGCCGCCGAGGGCAGCACCTCGAAGCCGAGCGCCTGCAGCTCGGCGACCAGCTTGTCGCGGGTCTCGATTACCTTTGCGCAGCTGGCGCGGAAGTAGTCCTCGTCTTCCACCGAGGCCACCGCGCCGGCGATCGCCAGGCGGTCGAGCGGGTAGGAGTTGAAGCTGTTCTTGACCCGCTCGAGCGCCTCGACCAGCGCCGCGTCGCCCACCGCGTAGCCCACGCGCAGGCCGGCGAGCGAGCGGCTCTTGGAGAAGGTGCGCGTGACCAGCAGGTTGGGATGGCGGTCCACCAGCGCGATCGCGCTGTCGCCGCCGAAGTCCACATAGGCCTCGTCGACCAGCACCACCGCGTCGGGGTTGGCGGCGACGATGCGCTCGACCTCGGTGAGCGCGAGCAATCGTCCGGTGGGCGCGTTCGGGTTGGGGAAGATGATCGCCCCGGCACGCTCGTCGCCGCGCGGCAGGTAGTCTTCGACGCGGATCGAGAAGTCCTCGGCCAGCGGCACGATGCGCGGCTCGATGTCGTACAGCCCGCAATACACCGGGTAGAAGCTGTAGGTGATGTCGGGGAACCACAGCGCGCGCTCGTGCTTGAGCAGGGCCATGAAGGCGTGCGCGAGCACCTCGTCCGAGCCGTTGCCGACGAAGACCTGCTCCGGGCGCACGCCGTGGTGGCGGGCGAGCGCGGCCTTGAGCGCGTCGGCGTTGGGGTCGGGGTAGAGGCGCAGGGCGTCGCCGGTGGCGGCGCGGATGGCCTCCAGCACCTTCGGCGAGGGGCCGCAGGGGTGTTCGTTGGTGTTGAGCTTGACGAGGTTGTCGAGCTTGGGCTGTTCGCCCGGCACGTAGGGGGTCAGGCCGTGGACGACGGCGCTCCAGAAGCGGCTCATGCGGGTGTCTGCGGTTGAGGTGGAACGGGCGATTCGACACGCAGTCCGCGCGTGGCGGCGGTGCGTGGCGTGTGGGCAACGCGATAGCGCCGCCATTTCCGCGCCATAGGCTGCGCATTGCGGCGAGTTCGCTGCCCGATGTTATCATGACCGACAGTCATCCCATTTTGGCCGGTAGCCTCCATGCGGCAAGCAGAAGTCACACGCAACACCCTCGAAACCAAGATCACCGTGCGCATCGATCTCGATGGCAGCGGGCAGGGCCAGCTCGATACCGGCGTGCCCTTCTTCGATCACATGCTCGACCAGATCGTCCGCCACGGCCTGATCGACCTCGACATTCACTGCGAGGGCGACACGCACATCGACGACCACCACACCGTCGAGGACGTCGGCATCACCCTCGGCCAGGCCTTCGCCAAGGCGCTCGGCGACAAGAAGGGCCTGCGCCGCTACGGCCACGCCTACGTTCCACTCGACGAGGCGCTGTCGCGCGTGGTGGTCGATTTCTCCGGCCGTCCGGGCCTGCACTACTTCGTGAATTACACCCGCGCCCGCATCGGCAACTTCGACGTGGACCTGGCGCGCGAGTTCTTCCAGGGCTTCGTCAATCACGCCGGCGTCACGGTGCACATCGACAACCTGCGCGGCGACAACGCCCACCACCAGTGCGAGACCGTGTTCAAGGCCTTCGCCCGTGCGCTGCGCATGGCGGCCGAGCACGACGAGCGCGCGGCGGGGACCATCCCCTCGACCAAGGGCGCGCTCTGATCCCTCCCTTCCCGCGGTCGCGCTGCGCGGCCGTCCTCCAGTCGAAAAGCGAGTCAAGCCGATGACCAGCGTGGCCATCATCGATTACGGCATGGGCAACCTGCGCTCGGTCGCCAAGGCGATCGAGCACGTGGCGCCCGGCCACGACGTGTTCGTCACCTCCGATCCTGCGCGCGTCGCCGCCGCCGAGCGCGTGGTGTTCCCGGGGCAGGGCGCGATGCCCGACTGCATGCGCGAGCTCGACGCGCGCGGCCTGCGCCCCGCGGTGCTCGCCGCGGCGGCCGAGAAGCCCTTCCTCGGCATCTGCATCGGCCAGCAGATGCTCTTCCAGCACAGTGCCGAGGGCGACGTCCCGGGCCTGGGCATCCTGCCGGGTGAGGTCGTGCGCTTTCCCGAGGCCAAGATGGTCGCGACCGATGGCAGCCGGCTCAAGGTGCCGCACATGGGCTGGAACGAGGTGCGCCAGTGCGGCCCGCACGCGCTGTGGGAGGGCATCCCCGACGGCGATCGCTTCTACTTCGTGCACAGCTACTTCGTCGTGCCCGCGGATGCCTCGCTCACCGCGGCCGAGACCGACTATGGCGTTCGCTTTACCAGTGCGGTAGCGCGGGCTAATATCTTCGCGGCCCAGTTCCACCCCGAGAAGAGCGCCGCCGCCGGCCTGCGCCTGCTGGCCAATTTCATCCGCTGGCAGCCCTGAGCCGCCGGTGACTCCCTTCACGTTTCTCCACTGCTGATCCCGGTATGCTGCTCATTCCCGCCATCGACCTCAAGGACGGTCAATGTGTTCGCCTGAAACAGGGCGAGATGGACGACGCCACGGTGTTCTCCTCCGATCCGGGCGCCATGGCGCGCCACTGGCTCGAGGCCGGCGCGCGTCGCCTGCACCTGGTGGACCTCAACGGCGCCTTCGCCGGCAAGCCCAAGAACGGCGCCGCGATCCGTTCGATCACCGACGTCGTCGGTGACGACATCCCGGTGCAACTCGGTGGCGGCATCCGCGACCTCGACACGATCGAGCACTATCTCGACAACGGCATCAGCTACGTCATCATCGGCACCGCCGCGGTCAAGAACCCCGGCTTCCTGCACGACGCCTGCAGCGCCTTCCCCGGCCACATCATCGTCGGCCTCGACGCCAAGGACGGCAAGGTCGCGGTGGACGGCTGGTCCAAGCTCACCGGCCACGACGTGGTCGACCTGGCGAAGAAGTTCGAGGACTACGGCGTCGAGTCGGTGATCTACACCGACATCGGCCGCGACGGCATGCTCTCCGGCGTCAACATCGAGGCCACCGTGCGCTTGGCGCGCGCGCTGCGCATCCCGGTGATCGCCAGCGGCGGCATAACCGACCTGCGCGACATCGACGCGCTGTGCGCGGTCGAGGACGAGGGCATCATGGGCGCGATCACCGGGCGCGCGATCTATGAGGGCACGCTCGACTTCGCCGCCGCGCAGGCGCGCGCGGACGAGCTCGAGGGTGCGCGCGAATGATCTTCTCCCGCGGGGGCCGCTGATGCTGGCCAAGCGCATCATTCCCTGCCTGGACGTGAAGTCCGGGCGCGTGGTCAAGGGCGTCAATTTCGTCGAGCTGCGCGACGCCGGCGACCCGGTCGAGATCGCCCGCCGCTACGACGAGCAGGGCGCCGACGAGATCACCTTCCTCGACATCACGGCGAGCTCGGACGACCGCGACATCATCCTGCACGTGGTCGAGCAGGTGGCCGAGCAGGTCTTCATCCCGCTCACCGTGGGGGGCGGCGTGCGTGTGGTCGAGGACGTGCGCCGGCTGCTCAACGCCGGCGCCGACAAGGTCAGCATGAACACCGCGGCGGTGAACAACCCGCAGCTGGTCTTCGATGCCTCGAGCAAGGTCGGCAGCCAGTGCATCGTGGTGGCGATCGACGCCAAGCAGACCGCGCCCGGCAAGTGGGAGGTGTTCACCCACGGCGGGCGCAACAACACCGGCCTGGACGCCATCGAGTGGGCGCGCAAGGTCGAGTCGCTCGGCGCGGGCGAGATCCTGCTCACCAGCATGGACCGCGATGGCACCAAGAGCGGCTTCGACCTCGCGCTCACGCGCGCGGTGTCGGACGCGGTGCGCATCCCGGTGATCGCCAGCGGTGGCGTCGGCACCCTCGAGCATCTCGCCGAGGGCGTGTCGGAGGGCCGCGCCGATGCGGTGCTGGCGGCGAGCATCTTCCATTTCGGACAGCATACCGTGCGCGAGGCCAAGGAGCTGATGCGCGCGCGCGGCATCGAGGTACGCCTGTGAGCACGAGCACGCGCTGGTTGAACGAGGTCAAGTGGGACGAGCACGGCCTGGTGCCGGTGATCGCGCAGGAGGCCTCCAGCGGCGACGTGCTGATGTTCGCCTGGATGAACCGCGAGGCCCTGCAGCGCACCGCCGAGACCGGCGAGGCCATCTACTGGTCACGTTCGCGGCGCAAGCTGTGGCACAAGGGCGAGGAGTCCGGCCACGTGCAGAAGGTGCTCGACATCCGCATCGACTGCGACAACGACGTGGTGCTGCTCAGGATCGAGCAGGTCGGCGGCATCGCCTGCCACACCGGTCGCCACAGCTGCTTCTTCCAGAAGTATTTCGCCGACGGCCGCTGGGAGGCCGTCGAACCGGTTTTGAAAGACCCGCAGGAGATCTACAAATGATCGATATCGAAGTGCTGCACCGCGTGTCCGACACCCTGGCCGCGCGCAAGAAGGCCGATCCGGACTCTTCCTACGTCTCCAGCCTGTACCAGAAGGGCACCGACACGATCTGCAAGAAGGTCGCCGAGGAAGCTGCCGAGACCATCATGGCGGCCAAGGACAAGGACATGCTGCACCTGGTGTGGGAGGTGACCGACCTGTGGTTCCACTCCATGGTGCTGCTCGCCCACCACGGCCTGTCGGTGGACGACGTGCTCGCCGAGTTCCGCCGCCGCGAGGGCGTGTCGGGCATCGACGAGAAGAAGTCGCGCAGCGCGGAAGGCGCGCGCGCATGAGCGACTGCGTCTTCTGCCGCATCGTTCGTGGCGAGATCCCGTCGAAGAAGGTGTACGAGGACGAGCACGTCTACGCCTTCCACGACATCCATCCGGTCGCGCCGGTGCATGTGCTGGTGGTGCCCAAGGTGCACGTCGACTCGATGGCGCACCTCGATGGGGAACACGAGGCGGCGATGGGGCGTCTGATGGTTGCGGCGGGCAAAATCGCCCGCGAGCAGGGCTGTACCGACGGCTTCCGCACCATCGTCAATACCGGAAGGGTCGGCCTGCAGGAGGTGTATCATCTCCACCTCCACATTCTGGGCGGGCCCGATCCCCTGCCGCCCATGTTGAAGCGTTAAGGAGAGCGGTATGGGTTCTTTCAGCATCTGGCACTGGCTGATCGTGCTGGTCATCATCCTTCTGGTGTTCGGCACCAAGAAGCTGCGCAACATCGGCTCCGACCTCGGTGGCGCGGTGAAGGGCTTCAAGGAAGGGATGAAGGAGGGCGATTCCGCCGGCGCGGGCGACGCCTCCCAGCAGAAGCTCTCGCAGGGCCAGACCATCGAAGGCGAGGCGCGCGAGAAGGTCGACCAGAACCGGTCCTGAGCCTCGCGTCTCGAACCAGCACGGGGGCGCCCTGACCGGAGCGCCCCTTCGTTTTACGGCGGGCCGGCGGCGGCCCCTGTCTCGAGCGAGCACACATGTTCGATTTCGGCTTTTCGGAACTCGTGGTGATCGGCGTGGTGATGCTGATCGTGGTCGGGCCCGAGCGCCTGCCCAAGGTCGCGCGCACCGCCGGGCATCTGCTCGGGCGCGTGCAGCGCTACGTCTCCGACGTGAAGTCCGACATCCAGCGCGAGATGCAGCTCGAGGAGCTGAAGAAGCTGCAGGAGCAGGTGCGCCACCAGGCGCAGGAGCTCGAGGCCTCGGTGCGTACCGGGGTCGCCGGGGTCGAGTCCGGCATCGGCGAGACGGTCGCCGAGGTGCGCTCCATCCTCCCCCAATCATCGGCCTCCGACTCACCGGCCTCCACGGCGGCGGCCTTTCCCTCGGGCGCTGCGGCGCCTGCCTTCTCAACCACCCCTGCAGCCCCCTCCGCAGCCGCTCCGGCGCCCGTCGGGAGCCCGGCTGCCGCGCCCGCCGCCGGCGTTGCGGCCCCGACCCCGCAGCTCGAGCTCGGGCTCGATAGCGTGCCCCGCACCGTGGCCGGCGCGGACAAGGTCAAGGCATGAGCGAACAACAGGAAACCTTCATCGCGCACCTGGTCGAGCTGCGCGACCGCCTGATCCGCGCGCTGCTCGCGATCGTGATCCTCTTCGTCTGCCTGATGCCGTGGGCGGGCTCGATCTACGACATCCTCGCCAAGCCGATGATGGACACGCTGCCCGCGGGCACCAACATGATCGCCACCGGCGTGGTGACGCCCTTCTTCGTGCCGGTCAAGGTGACGATGATGGTCGCCTTCGTGCTCGCGCTGCCCTGGGTGCTCTACCAGGCCTGGGCCTTCATCGCGCCTGGGCTGTATGCGCACGAGAAGCGTCTCGCCCTGCCGCTGGTGCTCGGCAGCACGCTGCTCTTCCTCCTCGGCATGGCGTTCTGCTACTTCTTCGTGTTCGGCACGGTGTTCAAGTTCATCGCCGAATTCGCGCCCAAGAGCATCGTCCCGGCGCCGGACATCGAGCAGTACCTGTCCTTCGTGATGTCGATGTTCATCGCCTTCGGCATCACCTTCGAGGTGCCGGTGGCGGTGATCCTGATGGTCAAGGCCGGCATCGTGGACGTGGCCAAGCTGCGCGAGGCGCGCCCCTACGTGATCGTCGGCGCCTTCGTGATCGCGGCGATCATCACGCCGCCCGACGTGGTCTCGCAGTTCATGCTCGCCGTGCCGATGTGCCTGCTCTACGAGCTCGGGATCGTGCTCGCGGGCATGCTGTCCAAGCCCTCGCCGCAGCAGGAGGCGGCTGGCGAGGCCGCGCAGCAGCTGGCCGCGCCGGGTGTCGCCGAAGGCGAGGGCGAGCGCCGCTGAGCGCGTTGCCCGCCTCGCGCTTGCCGCGGCTCAGCGCACGCCCTGCGGAACCGGTCGACGGCCCACTGCGACGTCCAGGTCGAGCTCCTCGGCGCCGCGCCGCACCCTGAACACCGCACGCTTGCCCGGCGGCAGCGCCGCGACCATGTCGAGCATCGCGCGCGGGTCGCGCACCGTCTCGCCGTCGAGCGCGACCAGCACGTCGCCCGGGCGCACCCCCGCACGATCGGCCGGGCTGCCGCGCAGCACGCCGGCGATCAGCGCCCCGCTGGCGTCGCGGTAGCCGAAGGAGGCGGCGAGCTCGGGGGTGAGGTCCTGGATCTCCACGCCGACCCAGCCGCGCACGACCTCGCCGGTGGCGACGATCTGCTCGAGCACGTCGCGTGCGATCGACACCGGGATTGCGAACCCGATGCCGAGTGAGCCGCCCGAGCGCGAGTAGATCGCGGTGTTGATGCCGACCAGGCTGCCCGCGCTGTCGACCAGCGCGCCGCCGGAGTTACCCGGATTGATCGCGGCGTCGGTCTGGATGTAGTTCTCGAAGGTGTTGATGCCGAGCTGGCTGCGGCCGAGCGCCGAGACGATGCCCATGGTGACGGTCTGGCCGACGCCGAAGGGGTTGCCGATCGCCAGCACCACGTCGCCCACCGCGAGGCTGTCGCCCGCCGGGAAGGTGATCGCCGGCAGCACGTCGGCGCTGTCGATGCGCAGCACCGCGAGGTCGGTCTCGGGGTCGCGCCCGACCAGGCGGGCGGCGAACTTGCGGCCGTCGTTGAGCGCGATCTCGATCGCGTCGGCGGTCTCGATGACGTGGTTGTTGGTGAGCACGTAGCCGTCGGGGCTGACGATGACGCCCGAGCCCAGGCCGGATTCGCTCGGCGCGCTGTCCGGACGCTCGCCGAAGAAGTGGCGGAACAGGGGGTCGTCGAACAGCGGGTGACGCTGGCCGCGCCCACCCTTGGTGGTGAAGATATGCACCACCGCCGGCATCGAGCGCTGCGCCGCCGGAGCGTAGGAGCCCGCCGCCGGCGCACGCTCGGCGCCCGCGGGCGCCTCGAGGATCGCCACCACCGCCGCCGGCGTGGCCTGGCGCAGCCACTCCGGCTTGAGGGTGTTGAGCACGAACAGCACGGCGACGCTGACGGTCACGGCCTGCGCGAAGATGAGCCACAAGCGGCGCATAATGTGGGGCTTGAAAGAGGATGGTCGCGCGCCCGGCCTGCCGGACCGCTGCCCGGTCATGGAGCCGCGCGCAAAGGGGAGACGAAGGAGGACGCATGCAGCTCACCGAACTCGGGGATCATCTCGACACCCTGCTCGACGCTTCACGGCTGAAGGATTATTGCCCAAACGGCCTGCAAGTGGAAGGACGCCCCGAGGTCCTGCGCGTGCTGTGCGGGGTGACCGCCAGCCAGGCCCTGCTCGACCTCGCGGTCGCCGGCGGGCATGACGCCGTCTTCGTGCATCACGGCCTGTTCTGGAAGGGCGACGACGGCCGCGTGACCGGTTTCCGGCGTCGGCGGCTGCGCACCCTGCTCGCCAACGACATCAGCCTGTTCGCCTACCACCTGCCGCTCGACGTGCATCCCGAGCTCGGCAACAACGCGCAGCTCGCGCGCCGGATGGGCTGGCAGGGCGAGGCGCGCTTCGCCGACCAGGACCTGGGCTGGATCGGCCGACCGGCGCGCGTGGGCGAGCGCGCCCACGACATCGCGCGCGCGCTCGCGGGCGCGCTCGGGCGCGAGCCGCTGC
>NZ_AMXF01000060.1 GCF_000310225.1 Thauera phenylacetica B4P | reverse complement strand
GCAGGTGGGCACGGCCGCCGTCAGGCGGTCGGTGGCGCGGTGCGCACTGGCCGCGTGCTTGTGTGCGACGAGCGCCTCGAGGTGCGCGGCACACTCGATCTGCTGGCGGCGGTCGTAGCTGCGCGCGTGGGTGGCGATGACGTCCTCGCCGTCGAGGATGCGCACCCGCAGCGGGTCGGCGCACACGGTGAGGGGGCGCCGCACATGGGTGTGGGGGATCGAGTAGTCGTTCAGGTCGAAGCGCACGTACGGGGTCTTGCCCGCCGACACCGCGCGCAGCTCGTCGGTCGGAAACGGTGTCTCGGGCCGCGCGAGCAGGCGCTCGCGCTCGGCCGCGAAGGCCTCGGCCACCGTCATCGAGGCGTCCTCGGGGCAGCGCCGCGCACCGGCGGCGCCCTCGCACCAGGCCTGGGCCTGCGCGTTCAGGTCGTCCAGATCGGCGAAGGCGCATCCGGCGAAGAAGGCCTCGCGCACGTAGCGGATCGCGCGCTCGACGCGCCCCTTCTCGTTGCCGCGCGCCACCGCCACCGGGCGCGGCTCGAAGCGGTAGTGGCCGGCGAGCGCGAGCAGGGTCGGGTGGAAGCGGATCGCGTTGCCGCAACGCTCGAGCACCGCGCTCTTCAGATTGTCGTAGAGGGCGATGCGCGGCACCGCCCCCCAGGATTCGAAGGCGCCGACATGGCCGCGCAGGAAGTTCTCCATGCGCGCATCGAGGAAGAAGCGCAGATAGATCTGGCGCGACCACGACAGCACCATGACGAAGGCCATCAGCGGACGGCGCGCGCGCCCGATCGTCAGGTGCCCGAAGTGCCCCCAGTCGACCTGGGCCTGCTCGCCGGGCAGGGTGCGTAGCCGCAGGTAGGCCTCGGCGCTCGGGCGCGGGCGGTGGCGGGCGATGAGGTGGCGGAAGTGATCGGGGCGCCCGGGGTAACCGCGTGCGCGCACCATGTCGTAGAGCCGCGCGGCCGTAAGGCGCGGAAACTGCGCGAGCGTGTCGTGGAGGAAGGGCAGATAGGGGTCGATCGCCGAGGCGCGCTGCACGGGGCCGTGCCGGGGCAGGCCGGCCTGGGCGAGCACGCGCGCGACGGTGTCGCGGTGCAGCCCGAGCTGCACGGCGATGGTGCCGATGCGCCAGCGCTCGGCGTGGTAGTAGCGCAGGATCTGCGCTTCGTGTTCAGGGGACAGGGCCATGGCGGGGCGGACTCCGTTCGGATCGCGGACAGGGGCGCCGAACCGGGGAGTGCAGGAAGTCCTGACGCACGAACGGGGACAGCACACGGTGGCACAGGTGGCACTGCCCGCTCGCGGACGGTACGGACTCGGGCACGGTCGGCGCGGTCCTTACTTCAACAGGCGGGGCCGGCGGCGGGGAACCCTGATGCGTCACTTCCTGGCGTCGCGCGCGGTAGCGGCGCTGGCGTTGCGCGTGCGCCAGGCGCCCCGCAAAGCTCGCCTGGTAGCGCGTGCCGGCTGCCCGCAGCGAGGCCGCGCGGGCACGCTGGGCGCAGCCGGCGGCGCAATAGCGCTGCCCCCGATCACAGTGGCTGCAGATCAGCACTGCCGCGCGGCACGCGGCACAGAGATAGCGTCGTCCGGTCGACTCCATGGGCCTTGAGGCCCGTGGGAGACTCGACGCCAGCGCCCACTTCGTGAAAGACTACGGGCGCAACGACCGCGCAGCCTTGCGCGGGTGTGGGGCGCGACACTGGGGATGACTTGGCGGTTTGAGCCGGTGTCGCGCCTGCGTTGCCACAGGCCGAGCCCGATTGTGCGCGCATCGGCCACTCGGGTGCCAAACACCCTCCCTCCCGATTGCACGAACACCCCGCCCGCCATCGGCGCGCCGGGGTCAGGGGCGTTTCCAGTCGCCCTACGGGCGCCTTCCAACGCCCCTGACCCCATCAAGCAAACAGCCGCTATCCGCTCACCAGATCAAGGTCATGCTGTGCCGTGCCGGCGGTGGACGCCGGATTTGTGCGGGAATCGACCGCCGTTAACACGGTTGTGTACGATCCAGCGCTTGCACCTGGCTTTTCTCGTCGCAGCACAGCACCAAGGCGTGTTCGGGCGGGGCCATGTACAGACCGACGATGTCTTCAAGTTTCTCGACAAACTTCGGATCGCGCGAGACCTTGAAACCACGCACGATATGCGGCTTCAAGCCGGCCGCTTTCCAATGGCGCGAGATGGTGGTCGCGTGAACGCCCAGTTTCGCCGCCATCTTGCGGCTACTCCAGTGCGTAGCCGTTTCGGGTTTGCTCTGCGTGGTCAGCTCCACCAACTGCGCCAACTCCACCTTCTTCGGCGGCGCACCCCGTGGCAAGTCGCGCTCGATCCCCGTAAGCCGCATCTCGGCATAGCGCCCACGCCAGCGGGCCACTTGAATCCGCCCGACGCCCAAATGTTCCGCAATCTGCAGGTTCTGCATGCCCTCGGCGGCCAGCAACACAATGCGGGCGCGCTGCGACAACCTGACGCTCGTGAGCCGCGAACTCGTCAGCTTCATCAACTCCGCGCGTTCGTCCTCGGTCAAAACAATCTCTGGCGCAACCCGCATTCGATCCTCCGCTCCGCATGCATGAAGCATGATAGCGGAAGTCGTCAATTAAGTATGCTCAAGAGCGCAGCACTACACTAGACCATTGCGTCGGAATGTTGTTCATCAACCTGCGAACCTTCATTTGTACGGAGGCTGCTTGAGAAACGATCATATGCTGTCGAGAAGTGTCGTACGCGAAACAATCTGCCGCATAGAGAGAGGTTTTGCACTTGTCGCGATCGGATTGTTGTTGATGGCCGCGCCGGGCATGGATGCATGGGCCCAAAGTCTGCCGCAGCCTTCGCGAACGGTCTTTCGATGTGAGGTGGAGGGCAAGGTGACCTACTCGGACTCCCCGTGCTTAGGAGCGCGGAGGATCCAGATCGAGCCCACACGGGGGGTAAGCAAGCTTTCCGGAAGCGAACGGATCGGCAATGATGTTCGAGTCGAGCGACACCGTGAAATCATGGCGGAGGCGTTGCAGCCACTGACGGGTATGGATGCAAAGAAGACGGAGTTCTTTGGGCGACGGCTCAAACTTGGACCTACCGAGCGGCAGGAATGCTTCGATTTGGACGGCGACCTCGCAACGCTGGAGCAGCGCGAAAGCACCTCCTCAGGATCACAGCTCCAGTCTGTTCAAGGTTCCCTGCTAAAGCTGAGAATTCGCTATCGCGAGCTTGGATGTTAGATGGGGTGCGGCTTGAGGCATTGGAAGGCAGGTTGTTCGAGGGGCCCTATAGAGCGCTGGCACGTTCTTCACAGAGGGAGCCTTGAGGGCCAAGATGCCGGCCGGAACGCCACTCTGTAAGGGGCGCGGGCCGAAGATTCACGCTTACGCAGCCCGTCAAGCGGGGGCGTGTTTGAGCTTCATCAGTTGGTCCATGGGAATGGTAGCGATGGCATATGCGACTCCGTTCACGTCAGCGAACTCGACGAGAACATGGTCATTGTCTAGTTCCTCGACTACCGTTCCGACCTGACCTTTCACCACCTGCTGCTGCGGAAAATCCTGCAGCGAGGCAACCACATCAAACATTTTCATCGCGTTTCCATGGTAAAGACCCGACAGAACTGGTTCTGCCGTTTTGCTCAGTTGCAGACGGCCGGCTGCCAGCGATGCGACAGCGGTTCCCCAACCCCGCTGAAGGGCTGCCAGCATGTCGGCGTAGTCCACACTTGTTGCGACCTGTCGGCGGCATGAAATCGATCCGTACGACGATCTCGTCGAGGTACTGCTGTGCGCCTTGGCCAACACCTGGCCGCCGACGTCGCGCAGTTCAACGCCCAGGTTGTGGAAACAGCGCCTGGGGAAAGCTCCATTGCAATCGGATATCTCAAGGCGTGGCGCCGAACAGCGACGCCGCTGGCTGAGTGCTTAAGCTACTACATTCGCAACGGAGTGAGAAACGCCGAGGCGAGTGAACGTCGCGGACGTGTTCAGCTGCGGTGAACCACCGCATTAACGGTACTCCAAGACGCTACGGATTCTGCAAACGGCATGCTGTGGCGCCGCTCTACTTGCGAAACAGCCGCGTTATCATTTTGAAAGGTGTTCGGAACGGCTCGCACGGACCTTGTCCCCAGTCGATGGGGACAGGGGTGTGGGCGGAGCTGTGGATAAATCGTTTCGAGGCTTGCGGACCCCGGCAGTGCAGCATGTGCCTACAAATGAGGCATCGCCTAACATCGGCGTGCTGACGAGCCGCTCGGCAGTAGAATCCACGCGTGATCACGCGATCGATAGCCTCACACGATGACGGAAACCGAGCTGGAAGAACTGGAGGCCTTGCTTTCGTCCGTCGAGGGGGGGAGCGCATCGCTCCCGGTCGATGGCTTACACGGCTTTCTGTCGGCGCTGGTCATGAGCGGAGGCGACACGCGAGCGGAGCCGCTGCTGCCGTGGATTCTCAGCCCCATGCCAGGTTCGCCACTGGATCTCGACCATGTCCCCCAGGCCCGGCGCGTGGGCGAACTGGTCAGCAAGATGCTGACCAGCATCGATATCGAGCTCGATGACCCCGACTATCTCTTTTCGCCGATGGTGCGGGTTTATCCGCACCGGGGTGAGGAGCGTGCGGATGGCTGCGTGTGGTGTGCGGGGTTCTTGCGCGGTATGGCGCATGCTTGGGACCGGTGGTCGTCCTTGTGCGACCTGCAAGATATGGCGTCCCTGCTGTGGCCGATTCACCAGCTGGCGGCCCTCGCCCAGGAGCCCGCACTCGAAGTCGATCGAACGTTGTGCCGCACCGTTCCGGACAGGCCGCTGAGCCCGGCGCAGTGCGAGGCGCTCACCGAGGCGCTCCCCCGTACCTTGGAGGAAATTGCCGAGCGGATCACCGAGCATGAGGTCAGACATGCGATGGGGGCGATCGCGCGTGGGGAGGAAACCTCGGCGTGGCGCGAGGACGAGCCTTGTCCGTGTGGTAGCGGGCGTGGTTTTTCGGTTTGCTGTGGCGGGCAGCGGGTGTTGCACTGAGTGCGTACAGTGGGTGCAGAGACCGTTTATTGGCTTCGCTCCAGGCTGAGATGGGGGGCCGAAGTCTCCAAGAACCAGGATGCCTCGGTCGCCAAGGCGAAGAAGGCCATCGGCCAGCCGGAGGGGCTCGCCGTGCTGATGGTGTTCTTCTGCGAGTGCGCGACGGGCCGCGACAGCGACGTCGGCCTGCATGTCGCCCGACGCCTCGGCCAAAACCTGGGCTATGGTGTCGGTGACAACATGGACGATCTGCTGGCCAAGCATGGATTCGATGGCGGACCACGATGAACTCCGCGCGCTCCGCGCAGAGAACGGCCGGCTGATCGCGCTGCTCGAATCGCACGGCATCGAATGGCGTGCGCAGCAGCGGCCAGCCTCATCGCCTGTCGAGCCAGCGCGGCTGTCCGCTGAAGAGAAGGTCTCGCTCTTCCGACGGCTTTTCCGCGGTCGCACGGACGCCTACCCGGTCCGATGGGAAAGCAAGACCACGGGCCAATCGGGCTACGCGCCGGCCTGTGCAAACGAGTGGCGTGCCGGAGTGTGCGAAAAGCCGCGCATCAAGTGCGGCGACTGCGCCAATCGCCTGCTGATCCCACTCTCCGATGCCGTGATCTATGACCATCTTGCTGGCGAGCACACGGTCGGGGTCTATCCGCTGCTGGAAGATGACACCTGTTACTTCCTGGCGGTCGATTTTGACGAAGCTGCCTGGCGCGATGACGCGCGCGCCTTTATGCAGTCCTGCGAGGAACTGGGCGTTCCGGCCGCGCTGGAAATTTCAAGATCAGGCAAGGGCGCACACGCGTGGGTGTTCTTCGCCAGTCGCGTTGCCGCCCGTGACGCCCGGCGCCTGGGTACGGCCATCATCAGCCATACCTGTTCGCGTACCCGGCAACTGAAGCTGGAGTCTTACGACCGCCTGTTTCCGAACCAGGACACGATGCCCAAGGGCGGCTTCGGCAACCTGATCGCCTTACCGTTGCAGAAACGGCCTCGCGGGAGTGGCTGCAGCGTATTCGTTGATGCTGACCTGCGGCCATACCCGGATCAGTGGGCGTTCCTGGCGTCCGTCCGGCCGATGGCGCCGCACGACATCGAACCGACCATCCTGCTGGCGACGGGCGGCGTCCACCCGTTGGATGTGACATTCATCGACGATGAAGAGTTGGCCACACCTTGGAAGCGGCAGAGCACGTCAATCAAGAAGCTGGCCGGGCAGATGCCCAAGTCCCTGACCGTGACGCTGGCCAACCTGATCTATTTTGAGAAGGCCCAACTGCCGCAGGTACTCGCCAATCGTCTGATTCGTCTGGCCGCCTTCCAGAACCCAGAGTTCTACAAGGCTCAGGCCATGCGGATCTCGGTGTGGGGCAAGCCGCGCGTCGTCGGCAATGCGGAGAACTACCCGCAGCACATCGCTTTGCCTCGCGGTTGCCTCGATGCTGCCCTGGATCTACTGCGGGACAACGGTATCGCCTGTGATTTGCGGGATGAGCGCTTCGGCGGCGACCCCATCGATGTCGCCTTTGCCGGCACTTTGCGTTTGGACCAGGAAGCCGCAGTTGCCGGAATGCTGCACCACGACACCGGCGTGCTCTGCGCTCCGACAGCCTTCGGCAAGACGGTCACCGCCGCCGCAATGATCGCGCGGCGGGGCGTGAACACCCTGGTGCTGGTGCATCGCACAGAACTGCTCAAGCAGTGGCAGGAGCGTCTGCAAGCCTTCCTGGGTGTTGGTCAGGGTGTGGTCGGCACCATTGGCGGTGGCAAGGCCAAGCCCACGGGCAAGATAGACATCGCCGTTATGCAATCCTTGTCCCGCCAGGGCGAGGTCAACCCACTGGTCGAAAACTACGGGCAGGTGATTGTGGACGAGTGCCATCATGTCGGCGCAGTGTCATTCGACGCGATCCTGAAACGGTCCAAGGCCAAATACGTGCGGGGACTGACGGCAACGCCCATCCGCCGTGATGGTCAGCAGCCCATCATCTTCATGCAGTGCGGGCCGATCCGATACACGGCGGCGAAGCCAGTCGGTGCACCGCACGATCTCGAAGTGCTGCCGCGTTCGCGCTTCGCACGGATCGACCTGCCGACCGATGCAGGCATCCAGGACGTTTTTCGGCATCTCGCCAATGACCGGGCCAGAACTGAAGCTATCGCCGACGAGGTGCGCGATGCCCTCGGGCAGGGGCGCAAGGTGCTGGTCCTGACCGAACGTACTGAACACCTTGATGCGATCAAGGCAGCCCTTGATGGATTGGAGCCCGCGCCTTTCGTTCTGCACGGTCGAATGTCCAGAAAGCAGCGAGCGGCGCTGGTTGCTGACCTGGATGCACTGCCGCCCGACGCGCCGCGCGTCCTTCTTTCGACGGGGAAGCTGGTTGGCGAGGGCTTCGATCACCCGCCGCTCGACACGTTGGTGCTGGCCATGCCTGTGTCCTGGAAGGGCACTCTGCAGCAGTACGCCGGACGCCTGCACCGGGAGCACGCTAGCAAGACCGACGTACGGATCATCGATTTCGTGGATGCGGGTCATCCGGCGTTACTGCGGATGTGGGACAAGCGGCAGCGCGGTTACCGTGCGATGGGGTACAAGGTCGGCCCCGATGGCCCTGCGGAATGACGACGAATTCTCCAGAGGCCGTCTGGGTTTTCGCCACAACCCGCACCGTCCCACGAGCCCGATCTGCTGCTATGCATCACATTGAGGTCGGTTTCGCGGGGGCAACCGCCCGTACCCCACCAGTCAAAGCCATTGCGGCGGATGGCTCATGCCGACGAAGTCGGCTCATCCTTCCACTCCACCGTGTGCTCGCCGTGTGGGTGATCCCAGAACTCTTCTTCTGTGGCCAACCGCATCGGCACCTGACGTCCCTCGCACCAATCTTCAACAGAGGACAGCGGCGCAGCCTCGAGCATCTGTGGCCGTTTCGGTAGGGCGCCGTGCCCGAGCAGGCGTGAGATCACGATTTCGCGCACGTACTGCGAGAGCGTGATGTCGACGTGGGCCGCCAGCGCTTCCAGGTCGTTACGTAATCTGGACGGAACCCAGACCTTGATGGGCGCGACGTTCTTGCCGAACTCGGGCACCGACCAAATCGACGACAAGGCGAAGCGGCTTGCCGAAATGATGGACGGCAAGCTGCTGCTGATTACCAGTGCTGAGGGCCTCGCCGCGCCGAACGTGGTCTAGCGCTATAAGTCGCTCGCCGAAATTCCATTGAGGGGGGGCTTCAAGGTGCTCAAGCCCGAAATCGACATCGGCCCACTGTGTCACCGCCTGCTTGAGTGAACTCTCGAACAACTGCAGCGTATCCAGCATCACCGCATCCGCCTGAACTGCGGCGAGAAAATGCAGGGTGTATCGACGTTCAGAACGGCACAGAACGAGGGGCTTCTTGCGCTGGGGGTAGGAAAGTCAGCGACGCCAGAGTGGTTGGCGCAGCTGTAGTGGCATTCTTGAAGGTGCGCTTTATGAGAGAAAATTCTTTCGAACTCAACTGTCGAGCTCGAGCGGTCTGCGTATCCAAACTGGTGATACGGGCCTGTCACATGGTGTGGATTGTGCAATCCAGAGCGTCTCCGTGGAGGTTTTCGACTTTTCCACTTTATACGTGGGGAAAACACTCGTTTAACGCGCGGACATCTCGCCGCGTCCGGGGCACGATGTACCGACGGCCCGAGTATTGAAGGAGGTGAACATGGTGACCACGCGTTGGCACCCCGTGTCGCGCCTTCGATGCTTTGGCAGGATCGGCATATTGTTATCAGGTACTAAATGGGGCTTTGGATGAGGCAGGTGATTTGTTCATTCTCGCAGAGGCGGGTCGTAACGATTCGTCAAATTGACGACGGGACGATTGCAGGTCAATTTAGTCTGGTTGATTGGCAGCAACTAGATGCCATCGCGGCGGGGGTGGAGCAACTGCTGCGTGACCTCGGCCTAGTTGACGCTGGATGTGTTGAGGTGGGACAAGTGCTCAGGGGCGTGCCGGGCACCAGTGCCATGGTCCCGTCTGTCGTAATCTGGGGGGACGCGGCAATCTCGGGGGAGACGTCTCTCATGATCGATTCGGCGCTCGAGAAATTTGCTGAGGCCTTGAAACCGAGGGCCCCGGTAGGGCAGGGTGATCTTTATCCCGTAGCCGAGCCGCTTGCAGACTTTACGGAGGATCGACTTCAAGAGATTGACAGGGCTGGCGCGGAATGTGCAAGGGCTCTTGGGAAATCGATTCGCCATTCTGTCACCCTTGAAAACGCGGATGAGAAGGTCGTGGCTATTGCCCAGGGGCCTCTACGCCCGCCGGCGTCCGGCGCGGTTGGAGATGAAAGTACTCGCGAAGTTCAAGCGATTGTGGACGCACTTGGGTTCAGAGATTTCTCCGTCCGCCTGTTCACCGAGGACGGGGAACGGATCGATGGGCATTATGAGTCCCATGACGATTTCGGGACGCTCGCGGGTTTGCTGCAGGTCCGCCACACGCAGGCGTTTGAAATTGTTACGCGCACAGACGACAAAGGAAAATTGAGAACCGTCGTCAGGTTGCCATCGTGCGGCCGGTGAGGCTGGCGACAAGCAGCACGAGGCACAATTCCGCGGCGTGCCGGATCGGGTGCTCGGTTTCGCGGAGTTGAATCGCGAGGCGGGCCTCGACGCGGAACTCGTCGTTGGGGCCCGTGCGGGCTGGGTCGATCTGAATTTTCGGGATCATCTTGTCGGCTTCGATTGAGCAGAATCCCGATTGGCGGGCTGCCGCGATCAGGGATTCGCGGCATCGCGGCGTATGAGCCACGGTGATCTCCGCCTCGGACAGGCCGAGCCAGTCGAGCCAACTGCGTACGAGCGTGAAATGCGCTGATGTCCACATCAGGAGTTGTCGCGACGGGCCGATAAGCGCCTGGATGTCACCCATTGTGGGAAGAGTCGGGTTTGCCGCCGCGCGAATCGCGGTATGTGTGATGAGGTCGCTCCAGCGCGAATCGGGTATGCGTGTCAGTAGGTTTGCCAGCGCCGGGGTCGCTTCGAGCGAACTCGGCATGTGCGCCCGGGCTGACCGCGAGTAGCGAAACTTTGATGCCATCGTATCCACCGCACGAACAACTTGCTCCACGAGATCGATGTCGAGGCCGAGGCGCTCTGCCGCCGTCACGAGATCATGGCCGCGTGTCAGAAGTCGCAGGAGCATCAGGAACTGGGCAGGAGTTTGAGCCACCGTGCCCGAAGGCGCCCGTTTGGCGTCGGCAGCGCGGGGTGGAAAGTCATCCAGATACGTGACCCCCTCGATCCGCGCATCGCTCGTCGGACTCTCCCGGCCTGTCAGCTGCTCACACCAGAAATCGAGCAGATGCAGGTAGTACAACACGGTCGTACCGGATTGCCCGTGGCCGAGCCATCGCTCGACGGCAGGCAGCGCTCGGCGGGTGGGGCGTTCAGTGCCGAGCAGCAGCCGGCGGGTGCTGACATCCGGAAATTCATTTGCATGAAGGCCTGGAATGCTTACCCCGAACGTGCGCGCTGCGAGGCGGTTGGCCGCGGTATGGCGGGCGTGGTGCAGGTTAGTGCGCGGATTGCCGGTGGCCGCCTTGAGGTGGGTGATCACTCTACGGCGTAGCTTCGCCCCGCCGCTGCCGCCGGTTGCGAGTTTGCCGAATAGCGGGACATCGAGATCAGAACCGTGAGTGGCCTCGAGCTGAGCAAGTGTGCGGTCGATGAGAGCCTGCTCGTCGTCGGTCAAGGTGTCGTTGAGGGGCACGAGGCGACGCGAAGTCTGCTTTGTTTTGATCTTCCGCAGGCGATTGTTCTGAACCATCACGACAAAGTTTGCCCCTTGAATATAGAGCTCCGATCGCAGCAGTCCGAGCGCCTCTCCTCCTCGCAGGCCAAGGCGATAGGCGAGCAGCAGGAGCAAACGTGCAGGGGCGTTGTCGGATTCGGACGCGAGGCGCCCATGCGCGAGCAGATAGTCCCGCTCTGAAATCAGCGCAGGGTTTGTTGCCGGATCGGCCTCGGCGCCCGGGATCTCGGACCACTCCGGTTCCGAGATGGGTGTCTGGAGCGACAGCCATTGGTGGAACTCGCGCAGGCGGTTCCGACTGTAGTGACGGGATCGAAGCGGGACGGATTCGATTACGTTCGTGTAGGCCTCGGTAATCTCTTCGTCGTCGAGTTCGGTGAGCGGTGTGTCCGGCAGGGTTTCGAGGAATGCGCGGGCGAGTGCGTCCAAGTAGCGTAGCACTGCAGAAATCGCGAGGAATCCGCCGCCGCGGCGGTGCCGCGTAAGTAGATCGGCGGTCCATGCCGCAAGGGCGAGCGGCGCCTGCGATGCGTCGTTTCCTGCTGCCTTCACATGCTCGATCAGGCGGCCCGAAAGGTTTGCGCGTTTTTCGCGCCCATGACGGGTGTCGTCACGCTCTGCATTGAGCAGTTCCCGAACGCGAGCGATCAGTTTTCGGCCGGCGTCCTGCAGCGATGAGCTGTTCGCCCTGTCCGGTGTCTTCGTGACATCGACACCCGCGGCGAGGTAGGTTGCGAGGTCGAGTTTTCCGGGCGAGTCCCCGAAATCGCGCGAGAGTCCATCCTGGAGTCGGGTGAAATCGTACCAGGTGACCGAACACGACTCGACGCGACCGGCCAGATAGCCGGCCGCGATCCCTGGCATGGTCATGACATTGAGTTGATCCACGATAATGGCCAAGGCGGCGGCAAATTCGCCATTCGTTCTGATCGTGTCGGCACGTGGTAGATGGTCACGGATTGTGGCCTTCATGGGCTCAAGCGCTGGCTCGAGGGGGCGGTCGGAAGCGTTGGTGAGTTGTTCGTTTCGACTCGCCTCGGCGAGAAGTTGCGCAGTACGATGCGAGATCGAATAGCGCCGACAGATGGCACCAGCGCCACCGTCGCGAACCGTTGGTCCGTATTCCAGGTAGTGCTGCTCGCGGAAACCGACGATGCGAAAGTTGCGTCCGTGCAGGATGCTGGAGAGTGCCTCCCGGTCGCAGAGTCGAGACTCCAGGATGAGATGGATCGTGCCGAGGGCGAGCGACCGCTTGACCGCGCGCTTTGGGTCCCGCGGTAGAGCAATGCGGGCGAGTTCCCCACCAAGCACGCTCGACACGCGGCTCGCGCCGCAGGCCAGGGACTTGAAGCAGCTGCCCTCGTTCTCTAATGCGACGTAGATCCGCTTCAATCGAATCGTATGAGAGTGGCGTCGCTGCGCGCGTTCGAGGCGTCGCAACATGACGCTGTAACGCAGCGTGCCGCTTGCATGCGGGAGGCCGTTGCTGTTGAAAAGGAGCTTTTGTCCGAGGTCGGTCAGTGCGTCCGGATCGAGCCCGGCCAGATCCCGTCCGGCGCACGTGTGGTCGATGATCTCGGTCGCGCTTGCGACGGCGGCACGAAGTCGTTCGCGACGCATGAGCGTGCGCGCGCTCTTCCCAAATGCGTGAGGGCCGTGCAGGTGAGGGCCGGACGATGTCAGGCCGGTCAGGGGCGGGGTGTCGGACGCGATGGATAGTGGAACAGGCAGGAATCCGAGAGCTGCGAAGTCGGATTCGAGATGTTCCCGCGCCCGCTCGATGTCCTCCTGCCAGATTCGCGCGGAGCGATCGGAGTAGCTGGCACTGCCGCGTTCCGCGTGTCCGAGAATCCCGTCAATGATTTCAGTGTCGACGCCGCGGCGCCTGAGGCGTGTCGCGAGGCGGTGCCGAAAGTGGCGCAGCGGCAGCGGCCACCGGAAGAGATTCTGCTGTTCGATGAAGGCTTCGCCGACTTCCTCCCAGACAAGTGTCCCGCCGACGCGTCTCAGTCCGAAGAACAGCGGAACGAGATTTTCCGTGCCCGTCGCTGCACTGCGGATTGCGCTTCCGAGAACCGGATCGCCGGCTTCGGCAATCGCGTCGGCTAGGTCGCACAGGTAGGTGAGGTAACGGTCGCTGAGGTATTGGCAGAGTATTGTCGGCAGCGGGACGAGTCGTCCTTGGCGCGATGCGCCACTGGCTTTGTCTTCGACGAAGGCGAATCGCTCGGTCAGATCGAAGTTCCGAATGGATTCGAATGCCGTGCGCACCGGACGAACGCCCGTGGCGGCGTGCAGGGCAACGACGAGGTAGGCGGTCAGCGCATTGTGAAACTCGATGTTGTCGCGACGTCGTCTCCTGAGCAGGCGCATTCCCGCACGGCGGATCTCCGAGACCAAGAGCGACTCGACCGTATCGAGGCGGCTACCCATCGCGTTCGTGATCAGGGTGTCTCCGTCGTTCACGTGCAAGTCGGAACTGCCGATGACCGTCGGCAGATACTCCGAAAGCCAGCTTGGGTACGCGGCGGCGCCCGGGAGTCCCGATTGCGGATGTCGGCAGAACATCCGTGCAAAAATGCCATCGGTCGTCCGCTGGTGAAGATCGAGGGGAAGTACGCGGGCTAGCATGCCGCTCGTGATTCGCGGGCATCGATCACGCATCGCGTCGCCAAAACTGCGAAGTACTGTGCTCGGCTTGGCAAGATCCCCCAGGGTTGGTGACTCGTGGCTTTTCCCGATGCAATCGCGGATGGTGTTGGCGACGTTGGCCGGCATCGGGATGATGTGCCGGTCTGCGAGCGGAACAATCCAGGCGCGGGCTTCAGCGTCAGGTTTCCAGCTGTTCTCGCGCCGTGGAGGAAGCCGGTGCAGATGACCCACAGGATCGAAGGACCATTCTTCGTCGGCAGTGGTACCAATGCGCATTTCAAGAACCCGGCGCAGCGAGCGCCCCGTTCTCAATGCAATCCACGCGACTGCCGCAACGATTCGCTCTGCCAGGGGCCCCTTCCACTCTAAGGTTTCCTCAATCCATGCGCTGATCGTGCGTAATTCGTGAGGCATCGGTTTGTCCCAGCTCCATGGGAGAAACTGGTTTTCCTCCACGCTTGCGAGTATGACCGAGGAGGCGTGCAGGCGCTGACGTGCCAACGTCGCATCGATGGGGACCTCGGTTTCCAGCATCGTGGTGCCGTCGGGTCCGAATCCCGTGAGCAGCTGCGGTACGGGAACACCCTCAACTTCGTCGTCCGTTTCCCAGTTAAGCCGGAGGGGCGAAAGGCTCGCGGGACTTCGCAGGGTAGGCTGTGCGGGCGCAACGATTCGGGGCGGTGCGTTTCTCGGATCCGGGTGAGACTCATGCCGTGCAATACGGCCAAGGTTACGGAGGAAGCTGCGCTCGGTTTGCTGCGGGCTGAGGCGGAGGCGGCGCTCGGTCGTGCGCTGCAATCGGAATTCAAGGGCGGCGAGGGTGAGCGTTTGCGCCGGTAGATCGTCGACGACCGTCCGCCAGTAGGGGTCGTCATCCCCCGCAAGGCGAAGGCGGGTCGCAACATCGCGTATGGCAAGGTCGCAAAGACTGCCAGCATCGACGCGTTCAGCAGCATGCAGCAACAGCCAGAGGCGCAGTCGATCATAGGCAATACGCGCGATCGTGTCGTTACGTGGATAGGGATTCCGGGTTGCCAGGAGCGCGAGAACATAAGCGCTCTCCAGGTTGCCATGAAAGCGTTGGCTGGCCGGGCGGGCGTCGTCGAGCGGAGGGTATGTGGAGAGGATCTCAGGGGCTGAGAGCGTGAGAGTTTTTCTCCAATCTCGCCTGTTTGTGCTGGGACTGGCATGCTCCGAGACATGAACGAGACCGAACGTCATAACGGATCGCCGGCCAGCCTGTTCGATGAGCTGCCGGCTGTCGAGGAACAACAGGTGATCGCGGCGAAGCAGGCGCGGGCGGCTTCACGCCGGCAAGGCCCGCCGCGGTTGCTGCAGCCCAACCGCGGGCAGATCGAACTGCGCGCCTCGGACCTGGAGTCGCTGCTGGGTGAGGATCACCGGGCTCGGCTGGTGTGGGGCTACGTCGAGCGGCAGGACCTGAGCCGGTTGATCGAATCGATCAAGGCCCGTGGCAGCAACGCCGGACGGTCGGCGATCGACCCGCGGATCCTGTTCGCGCTGTGGCTGTACGCCACGCTCGATGCGGTGGGCAGCGGCCGGGAGATTGCCCGTCTCACGCGCGAGAGCGACGCCTACCGCTGGATCTGCGGTGGCGTGTCGGTGAATTACCACGCGCTCAACGACTTTCGCTCAGGCAACGAGAGCTTGATGGACGAAGTGCTCACGGCCAATGTCGCTGCGCTGGCCTCGGCTGGGGCGATCAGCCTGGAGCGCGTGGCGCAGGACGGCATGCGCGTGCGTGCCGATGCGGGCGCAGCGTCGTTTCGGCGGCAGGCCAGCCTCGAGCAGCACTTGGCCGAGGCCGGCGAGTTGGTCGATGACATCAAGAAACGCGCCGCGGCCGATCCGGCAGCGGCCAGCCGCCGGGCGCAGGCTGCGCGCGAGCGTGCCGCGCAGCAGCGCGAGGAGTGCATCCGCGCCGCGCTGGAGCAACTGCCGCAGGTGCAGGCGGCCAAGCGGCGCAACGGTGAAAAGCCCGAGCAGGCACGAGCCAGCACCACGGATGCCGACGCGCGGGTGATGAAGATGGGCGACGGCGGCTACCGGCCAGCGTTCAACGTACAACTGGCCACAACGTGCGAGGACCAGGTCATCGTCGGGGTGGAGGTGAGCAACACCGGCAGCGACATGGCGCAGATGGCGCCGATGCTCGAGCAGGTCATCGAGCGCACGGGCACCGTACCCGGGCAATGGCTGGTCGATGGGGGCTTTCCCGCGCACGAGCAGATTGAGGCGGTGCATGCGCACACGAAAGGCCAGACCGAGGTCATCGCCCCGGTGCCCGAGCCCAGGCGCAAGGCAGACAAGCGCGACGACGACGCCCGCCCGCCGCCGGACAAGTACCGGCGCAAGGAAGGGGACTCCGAGCCGGTGGCGCAGTGGCGTGCGCGCATGGCCGGCGACGAGATCAAGGATGTGTACAAGCAACGCGCGGCCACGGCCGAGTGCGTCAACGCACTGGCGCGCAACCGCGGACTGCAGCGCATGCCTGTGCGCGGGCTGGGCAAGGTTCGAGCGGTGGCCTACCTGTACGCGCTGGCGCACAACTTGATGCGCATGGCCAAGATCGCGCCGCAGATGCTCGGTCGAGGTAGCGGTGCGTCCAAAATCGCCGCAGCGCTGGCATAAGAGGTGCCTGAAATGAAAACCCGCCGCCTGAAAACCCCGGATCTGCCCTCACAGACGCTTGGCTGGGCCTCGAACACCCCACAGCACCTGCGCATCGCAGGCCACTGGGTCTCGTCGCATGTCGGTTACTCGGCTTGCGGAAATCAAATGCTTCTCAGGCTCTGAGACCAGCCGCCGAACAAGAGGGTGGAGTTGCGCTGCGTATGTGTTCTCGAGCGACCACGACTCGAGAGTTTCGAGGATGTGTGGTCGGCCAACGAAGTGGAGAACGGAGCCGACCACGCCCGGACGAACGATCGCCACGGTGGCGTCCAGCAGAAGGAAGAGCGCAGCGCTGACGTCATTCAGATGCGCCCAAGCAAAGAGATCAACCCATTGATTTGTGGGGAGAGCAGGGGTCAGACGGACGTGGCCCGGAGAGTCGCCGCTTTGATTTGTGGACTCGTGCTGTGCGGGCTTATATGTCGGCAAGATGGGTCTTGAAGTGGCCGTCGAGAAATGCCGAGGTTACCCGAAACCCTTGCTGTGTGCAGTTTTATTACAAAAGTGACCGATTGTGTACGTAAGATACGTCCACAATGCTCCTATCCTCCGAAGGGTCGGACGTTCGAATCGTCTCGGGCGCGCCATGAAAACAAGGATTTGGCGGTCGGTGCTGGAGGCTGTACGTAAAATCGCCTGCAGATGCGAACCCCCGAAATCCCGCAGAACAACCGGCCTGGAGCCGGTTTTTTTGTGCCGTTCTTCCACCTCGTCACGGTCTCGATCTGCAAGGCTTTCGGTCGCCTGGCCGTTGCCCCGCCTTCGATGAGCTGCCAGAGGGTGCCGTCGGGGCTGACCCGAATGACCTTGTCGACCTTTCCCACGCTGCGCTCGCGCGGCCGGCATGTTTCCGCGGCAGCGCTGCTGCTGGCCGTGCCCGGCTTGTCGGGCCTCCCCGCCGCCGCTTGCGAGCCGGTGCTCGCCGTGGAGGACGGGGGGCGCATCCTGTTGTGGCAGGCGTCCGGTCCGGCGCGCGAGGTGGTCGAAGGTGGCTGCGCCGCACTCGACGCGGCCGCGGAGCGGCTCGCGTACTGCACGCGGCCCGCCGCCGACACGGGTCAGGCGGTGCAGCTGAACGTTCTGCCGCTCGCGGGCGGCGACGCGCAGCGGGTGCATGCGGGACGCGAGGGCGACGCCATCTCCGAGGCGGCGTGGTCGCCGGATGGCTCGCGGCTCGCGTTCATCCTCACCGACGCGCGCTTTCGCAGCCACCTGATGGTGGTGGAGCCGGGCAGCCCGGCGCGTCGGCTCGCCAGCGCGACCAACGCGGAGAACCACCAGTGGTGGAGCCTGGGCTGGCTCGCGGACGGGAGCGCGATCGGTGTGCACGACATGGAGCACTACGCGCTCGTCGCGGCCGATGGCGGCGGCGTGCGCGAATCCATCCCGCTCGCGCGCATGCTCGGTGCGCAGGCCGAGACGATCTCCAGCACGGATCGGGTGCTGCCCTCGCCGCGGGACCCGACGGCGTTCGCCTATACGCTCGGGGTGCCCGGCACTGCGCGCTTCCGACAGGCGATGCACGAGCCGAACACCGCGCTGTTTGTCCACGACCGCTTCCTCGGCCGCGGCAAGAACCTGCGCCTGAGCGCCGAGCACGTCACCGTGGTCGATGCGGCGTGGGCGCCGGGCGGACTGGCGCTGTACTTCAGCGGCTATCTCGACCGCCATGTAAACGAGGACGACCCCTTCCGCGTCTATCGCATCGAGCGCAGCGGGCAGGGGATGCGTGAGCTGCTGCGCGGCGAGCGGGTGAGCGCAGGCTGTCGCGCGGCGCCCGCGGGGCCGCCATGAGCGCAGCGGAGTCGCCGCTCGTGTCGCGCGATCAGCCGTCGTGATGGCCCGGCGCCCGCAGGATGGCGCCCAGCCACCGCCCGATGTCGGTGATCTCCTCGAGGCTCACCGAATGCGGCAAGGGATAGCCGTGCCACTCGGGCTCGATGCCCAGCTGGCGGAGGACCTCGACCGCCTGCCGGCCGAGCTCGGGCGCGACGACGTCGTCGTGGGTGCCATGGGCGGCGAAGACCGGCGTGCGGCGATTCGCCTCCTCGAAGCCGTCGATCAGCAGCGCGGGGCTGGGGACGTAGGTCGACAGCGCGATGATTCCCGCGAGCGGCTCGGGGTGGGTGAGCCCGGTCAGGTAGGCCACGGCGCCGCCCTGCGAGAAGCCCGCGAGGATGACGCGCCCGGCGGGCACGCCGCGCTCGGCCTCGCGCTCGATCAGCTGGCGGACGAGCGCGCGCGACTCGAGCAGCCCGGCCTCGTCGATCTGGCGGCTGTGCGGGGCGAGCGAGACGATGTCGTACCAGGCGCGCATGACATAGCCGGCGTTGCAGGTCACCGCACGATGCGGGGCGTGGGGGAAGATGAAGCGCACCGCAGGGCTGCGCGGCAGGCCCAGCGCCGGGACGATGGGCTCGAAGTCGCTGCCGTCCGCGCCCAGGCCGTGCATCCAGATGACGCTGTAGCGGGGATCGGGCCCGGTCTCGAGCTCGATGGGCGGGGTGTCGAAGACGAGGCCTGGGGAGGAGTGGGGGCTCAAGCGGGTCACCTTGTGGGAGAGTGGAGCGCCGGCGCACGCGGCCGCGCGCCTTGTGGGCTACGAAAAAGCGGATCGAACGGATGAATCCTGAACACCTGGAGCTGCTGCTCACCCGCGAGATGCCCTTCGGCAAGTACAAGGGGCGGGTGATCGCGGATCTGCCGGGATACTACCTCGCGTGGTTCGCCCGCAAGGGTTTCCCGCCGGGGCAGCTGGGCCAGCTGCTGGCGCTGATGCACGAGCTCGACCACAACGACCTCGGCGGCCTGCTGGAGCCCCTGCGCAGGGCGCGGAGCTAGGGCTGTGGCGGGGTCGGACGGCGTGTAACATGCCGGCCTGTGACAAATGGGTCGCTGCAGCGGCCGGGCTTGCCGACGGGGGCTGCGGAATCGCGCGCCCCGCGCTCCGGGCCGCGCACGCAGGACTTCTCGCTGGAGCTTTTCCTCAAATACGGGGGACCGGACGATGCCGCGCTTTCTTCATACCGCCGATTGGCAGATCGGCCGCCAGTACGCACGCTTCGCGCCCGAGGACGCGCTGGCGCTGGCCGAGGCGCGCCTGTCGGCGGTCGAGCGCCTGGCGGACATCGCGCACCAGGAGTCGGTGGATGCGGTGCTGGTGGCCGGAGACGTCTTCGATGCGCAGACGGTGTCCGATCGCACGATCCGCCGGCTGTTCAACGCCATGGGGGCGTATGCGGGGCCGTGGGTGCTGATCCCCGGCAACCACGACGCCGCGCTGGCCGAGAGCGTATGGACGCGCGCGCGCCGCCTCGGCGCCGTGGCGGCCAACGTGCATCTGGCGCTGAACGCGCAGGTGATGGCGTTCGCCGAGCGTGGTTTCGCCGTGCTGCCGGCGCCGCTCACCCAGCGCCAGACCGCAGCCGACGAGACCGCGTGGTTCGACCACGCGGCCACGGCGCCGGGTCTGGTGCGCGTCGGCCTCGCCCACGGCAGCGTGCAGGGCGTGCTCGCCGAGGGCATCGACTCGCCCAACCCGATCGCTGCCGATCGCGCCAGCCGCGCCGCGCTGGATTACCTCGCGCTCGGCGACTGGCACGGCACGCGGCGGATCGACGCGCGCACCTGGTACAGCGGCACGCCCGAGCAGGACCGCTTCAAGGCCAACGATCCCGGCAACGTGCTGCTGGTGGACATCCCCGCGGTGGGCGCGGAGCCGAAGGTGGAGGTCCGGGCGGTGGGGCGCCACCCCTGGATCGAGCTGGAGGAGCGCCTGGCGGTGGCCTCGGACCTGGAGCGCACGATCGCGCGACTGCAGGCCTTGCCCGAGCTCGCCGTGGTCGACCTGAGCCTCGCCGGCGAGCTCCACCTGCTCGGCAGGCAGCAGCTCGAGGCCGCGCTGTCGGTGGCGGAGGCGAGGTTCCGCAGCCTGCGCACCGACCTGTCGCGGCTGCGCCTGCAGCCCACCGAGGACGACCTCGTCGCCCTGCATGCGGACGGCTACGTGGGCAGGGTGATCGCCGAGCTGCGCGAGGAGCAGGAGGGCGGGAACGCCGAGCTCGCCCGCGAGGCCATGGCCATCCTCGCCGCGCTGCTGCTGGAGACGCGCGGCCAGGGAGAGACGGCATGAGGCTGCTGCGCCTGAAGGTCGAACAGCTGCGCCGCTTCCGCCAGCCCGTCGAGGTTCGCGACCTCGACGCCGGCATCAACCTGTTCACCGGACCCAACGAGTCGGGCAAGAGCACCCTGGTGCGCGCGATCCGCGCGGCGTTCTTCGAGCGCTACAAGTCGTCCAGCGTGGAGGACCTGCAGCCCTGGGGCGACTCGGCCGCCGCCCCGACGGTCGAGCTGGAGTTCGCATGGCAGGGCAAGCGCTGGAAGCTGGTCAAGAGCTTCCTCAAGCGCAAGCGCTGCGACGTCAGCGTCGACGGCGTCGCGTTCAGCGGCGAGGAGGCGGAGGACAAGCTTGCCGATCTGCTCGGCTTCGAGTTCCCCGGGCGCGGGGCCAGCCGGCCGGAGCACTGGGGCATCCCCGGCCTGCTGTGGATCGAGCAGGGCGCCGGGCAGGACATCCACAAGCC
This sequence comes from Thauera phenylacetica B4P, assembly GCF_000310225.1. Lineage (GTDB taxonomy): Bacteria > Pseudomonadota > Gammaproteobacteria > Burkholderiales > Rhodocyclaceae > Thauera > Thauera phenylacetica. The sequence continues at coordinate 486 of NZ_AMXF01000060.1, read as the reverse complement.
GGTCGAGCACGCCGGCAGGCACCTGAAGTCCGTCCTGGGCAGCAGCCTCGGCGAGGTGACCAGCAGCGCGGGGGACGCGCTGATCGCGCGCATCACCAAGGAGCGCGCCCGCCTGCTGACCGCCACGGGCCGGCCCACCGGCGATTACGCCACGGCGCTGGAGGCGCACGAGCGCCTCGAGCGCGAGCACGCCGACCTGCAGGGCCGGATCCGGCAGTACCGCCAGCAGGTCGATCGGCTCGGGCAGCTGCGGGAAGAACAGGCGCGCGACGAGGGCGAGCGCATCTGGGAGGCGTACCGGCAGCAGGCCAGGGCGGCCGAGGTCCGTCTGGCCGAGGTGCTGGGCTGGCAGCGCGAGCAGGAGCGCGACCAGCAAGCCCTGCAGGTCTGCCAGGCGAGCGTGCGCACGAGCCTCGACCTGCTCGGCCGCTTCGAGGCGCAGCGCAAGGATCTGCTCGAGCGCGCCGCGGACCGCGACGCAGCCGC
>NZ_AMXF01000059.1 GCF_000310225.1 Thauera phenylacetica B4P | reverse complement strand
GCTGCGCGGGCGCGGAGGCGAGCCCCACCGGGGCTTCGCCGGCGCCCGCAGCCCAGGCTGCGCGCGCGGCGTCCCCGCCACACTAACGGCCGCCCGAACGGCAGAATGAGCAAAGCCGCATGCGCGCAGCTTCCCTGCAATCGCCGAGCACGCCCGAACCAGGCCTCGCCCTTGTCCGGATCCCATCCCGAAGGAAACCGCGATGACCCCCGATCCCCGCAACGTCCCCAACCCCCGCAACGCCCTCGCCCTCTTCAAGGCCAACCTCGAGCTGCAGTTCCGCCTGTGCGACCTCATGCGCCGCAACACGCTGCGCTGGAACGAGGCGCAGAACCGGATGATCGACGGCTGCGCCAGCGAATTCGAGGCCTCCGCCACCCGCCTGCTGGACGCCCCCGACTGGCAGCAGGTCGGTTTCGTCGCCGCGGACCTCGGCTGGAAGTCCCTGCAGCAACGCAACTGCGCGCTGCTCAAGATGGCCGAGGCCGTGGTCGCCAACCAGTCCGCGCTGCAGCAGGACATGCAGCAGGCCTGGGCGCAGTGGCAGCACGACTGCACCCGCGCGCTCAGGGAAGCCAGCGGCGCGATGCCGCTCAGCACGACCTTCGAGAACCTCCTCGCCCCGGCCACCCGCCCGGCGCTGCTGCCGGACGGCAAGAGCTGACCCCCGCACGGGCGCCCGCCCCGGACGCGTCGCCACCCTGGGCGCGTCGCCACCCCGCCCGCCGCATTCGCGCCTGCCGGCGCTCCTACATGGGACGTCGCCGCCTCGACCGCCCGAATCGCGCCTGCCGGCGCTCCTACACGGGGACGTCGCCCGCCGCACCGCCGCATTCGCCCCTGCCCGAGCCCCTGCATCGGAGGTTAACGGGCGCCGGGCGTTATTCGTCGCGGTCGGTTTCCTGTAGGAGCGCCGGCAGGCGCGAATCGGGCGGTGCCGAAATCGACGCGCATCCCACCCCCCGCCGCCGCATTCGCGCCTGCCGGCGCTCCTACATCGGAGGTTGCGGGGCGCGGGGCGTTGCTCGTCGCGGTCGGTTTCCTGTAGGAGCGCCGGCAGGCGCGAATCGGGCGGTGCGGAAATCGACGCGCCTCACGACTCTCACCGCCGCATTCGCCCCTGCCGGCGCTCCTACATGGGGGCGTCGCCGCCTCAAGCGCCCGAATCGCGCGCGACCTTCATCCCCCCACCCGCCCGCGGCGATAATCCACGCTCCCTCCGAGAGCCCGCCATGCAAAAAATCGTCTTCCTCGACCGCGCCACGCTCGCGCCGCAGATCCGCCTGCGCCGCCCTTCCTTCCCGCACGACTACGTCGAACACGCCCGCACCACGCCCGCCGAGCTCGTCGAACGCCTCGCCGGCGCCACCATCGCGATCCTCAACAAGGTCCGCCTCGACGCCGCGGCGATCGCGCAGCTGCCCGCGCTGCGCCTGGTCGCGGTCGCCGCCACCGGCACCGACTGCGTCGACAAGGCCGCCTGCGCCGCGCGCGGGATCGCGGTATGCAACATCCGCGGCTACGCGCGCGACACCGTCCCCGAGCACGTCTTCGCGCTCCTCCTCGCCCTGCGCCGCCAGCTCGTCCCCTACCGCGACGACGTGCTCGCTGGCGAATGGCAGCGCGCCGGGCAGTTCTGCTTCTTCAACCACCCCATCCACGATCTCGCCGGCACGCGCCTCGGCATCGTCGGCGCCGGCGACCTCGGCCAGCGCGTCGCCGCGATCGCGCGCGCCTTCGGCATGGAGCCAGTGTTCGCCGCGCGCAAGGGCGTACAGCCCGCGGACGAGCGCTACACGGCCTGGGACGAAGTGCTCGCCAGCAGCGACGTCATCAGCCTGCACTGCCCGCTCACCGAGGCCACCCGCGGCCTCATCGGCCTGCCCGAGTTCCGCGCGATGGCGCGTCGCCCGCTGCTGATCAACACCGCGCGCGGCGGCATCGTCGACGAGCACGCGCTGGTGCAGGCGCTCGACGAGGGCCTGATCGCCGGCGCCGGCTTCGACGTCACCGACGGCGAACCGCCCGCGCCCGACAACCCGCTGATGCGCATCGCCGCCCGCCCGAACGTCATCCTCACCCCGCACATCGCCTGGGCGTCGGACGAAGCCCAGCAGGCCCTCGCCGACCAGCTTGTCGATGTCATCGAAAAATTTGTTGGCGGTGAGCCGAGGAATCTCGTCGTCGGGGGCTAGGGAGGCGCGTCAAGGCCCGCCAGGTCGCGCGACGATCGGTCCCATGCAGAAGCCGAGGCGATGTTCGTGACGGTCGGTTTCATGCAGGAGCGCCGGCAGGCGCGAATTGGGCCGTGCGGGAATGAACGCGCGTTACGGCGCCCACCGCCGCTTTCGCGCCTGCCGGCGCTCCTACAGGGGCATCGTGGTGTCAAGCGACACGCGGAGCCCGGGGCGATCGGGTTTGGGTTGGAGCGTTGCACGACGCGAGGCGGTGTTCGTGGCGTCGGTTTCATGTAGGAGCGCCGGCAGGCGCGAATTGGGCCGTGCGGGAATGAACGCGCGTTGCGGCGCCCACCGCCGCTTTCGCGCCTGCCGGCGCTCCTACAGGGCATCGTGGTGTCAAGCGACACGCGGAGCCCGGGGCGATCGGGTTTGGGTTGGAGCGTTGCACGACGCGAGGCGGTGTTCGTGGTCGGAGCGTTGCGGAGCCCGGGGCGGGCATGAAACCGGCTCGGGCGGAGATGTATTGGGCCGAACTCTAGAAACTGGCTTTATAGTCGAAGCATTATTTTTTGTTGCACTGCACAAAAACTTTCTCTACCATTGCACCTGTCTCCTCCACCCTCCTCCTTTGGTGTGGATTTGCCCGGGCCTCGCAAGAAGCCCGGGCTTTTTCTTTTCAGCGTCCCTCGGCGAGCATGCGGCGGATCTCGGGGACGCAGGAACCGCAGGACGTGCCGCAGCGCAGTTTTGCCTGCAGCGCCGCGAAGTCGAGCACGCCGGCGCCCTCGGCGATCGCCGCCGCGAGGTCGGCCTCGGACACGTTCAGGCAGTTGCACACCACCCGCCCGCGCCCGCCAGCCCCCATCGGCGGCGTCGCCAGCGGCGCCAGCAGCCAGGGACGCAGCGCCACCGCGTCGCGCTGCTCCACCACCGCCTCGCTCAGCCAGCCCGCGGCCGCGGTCTCGCCGGTCAGGCGCAGGCCGACCAGGCGGCCGTCCTCGATCAGCGCGCGCTTGCTGATCCCGCGCGCGGGGTCGGCGTACGACAGCACGCCGTCGCCGTCGAGGCCGAGCAAGGCGTCGAGCTCGGCGAGCCAGGCAGCCGGAATCGGACGCTCGTGCGCCACCCGCATCACCACCGCCGGCGTGTCGCGGCCGGCGAGCGCGAGCGAGGCGTAGGCGAAGCGCTCCAGCCAGGGCGACAGCAGCGCGGCCTCCTCGGCGGCGCTGCGCCCGCAGCGTTCGGCACGCACCAGCAGCATGCGATTGGGCAGCGCCACCGGCTCGATGCGCACCGCCGCGTGCTTGAGCTCCGGCTGCTTCGACAGCGGATCGCACGCGCCGCCGAAGAGCAGGTTGATCCCCGCCGAGTTCAGCACCCGCCGCCCCCAGTGCATCCCCACGAAGGCCATCCCGGGCCGCAGCGCATCCGACGCCGCCACGCGCAGCACCAGCGCGCCGTGCCGGCTCGACACCCTGACCAGGTCGCCGTCGACCAAGCCGCGCCCCGCCAGCTCCCGCGGGTGCAGCTCGATGCGCGCCTCGTCCGCGTGGCCGTACAGGCGCGCCACCTTGCCGCTGCGGCTCATGCCGTGCCAGTGGTCGCGCAGGCGGCCGCTGGTGAGGGCGAGCGGGTAGCGCACGCCGGTCGCCTCGGCGGTGAGCGTGCGCCAGGGCACGACGAAGCGCGCCCGTCCGTTCGGCGTGGCGAAGCGGCCGTCAGCGTAGAGGCGGGCCCGCGCGCCGACCTCCTCGACCCTCGCCCCCGCCGGAAACGGCCACTGCTGCGGGCCTTCGCGTTCCAGCAAGGAATAGTCCAGCCCGGTGATGTCGAGATCGCGCCCGGCGGTGCTGGCGACGTGCTCGGCGAAGATCGCCTGCGCCGAGTCGTACGCGAACATCGCCGCCGCCTGCGGCTTGCCGATCCGCGGCGCGAGCGCACGCGCGAAGTCGCACACGATGCGCCAGTCGGCGCGCGCCTCGCCCGGCGCTGGCACGGCCGCGCGCACACGGCTGATGCGGCGCTCGGAGTTGGTCACCGTGCCCTCCTTCTCGCCCCAGGTGGCGGCCGGCAGCACCAGGTCGGCGAAGGCCGCGGTCTCGGTGCCGGCGAAGGCCTCCTGCAGCACGACGAACTCGCAGGCGGCGAGCGCCTCGTGCACCAGGGCCTGCTCGGGCATGGACTGCGCCGGGTTGGTGCACGCGATCCAGAGCGCCTTGACGCGGCCCTCGCGCGCGGCGCGGAAGAGCTCCACCGCGGTCAGCCCGGGCGCGGCCGGCACGCTGTCCACGCCCCACAGCCGCGCCACCTCCTCGCGATGCGCAGGATTCGCCAGGTCGCGATGCGCCGGCAGCAGGTTCGCCAGGCCGCCGACCTCGCGCCCGCCCATCGCGTTGGGCTGGCCGGTGAGCGAGAACGGCCCGCAGCCGGGGCGGCCGATCTTGCCGGTGGCGAGCGAGAGCGCGATCAGCGCGGCGCCGTTGTGGGTGCCGTGCGTCGACTGGTTGAGCCCCTGGCACCACAGCGACAGCGCCGCCGGCGCCTCGCCCCACCAGCGCGCGGCGGTGACGATGTCCTCCGCCGCCACCCCGCACACCGCCGCGGCCACCGCCGGGCTCACCCCGCGCACGTGCGCGCGCAGCGCCTCGAAGCCCTCGGTGTGGGCGGCGATCCAGGCCTCGTCGGCGAGCCCCTCGTCCAGCAGCACGTGCAGCATGGCGTCGAACAGCCAGACGTCGGTGCCGGGCAGGATGGCCAGGTGCAGGTCGGCCATCGCTGCGGTGTCGGTGCGGCGCGGATCGACCACGACGATCTTCATCCCCGGCCGCCGCGCCCTGGCCTCCTCGATGCGGCGGAAGGCCACCGGGTGCGCCCACGCCGGGTTGGCGCCGGCGATCAGGATCGTGTCGGCATGGTCGAAGTCCTCGTAGCAGCACGGCGGCGCATCCGCACCCAGCGTGGCCTTGTAGGCGGCGACCGCGCTCGACATGCACAGGCGCGAGTTGGTGTCGACGTTGTTGCTGCCGATCAGCCCCTTCATCGCCTTGTTGAAGACGTAGTAGTCCTCGGTGAGGAGCTGGCCGGAGATGTAGAACGCGACCGCGTCCGGGCCGTGCTCCACGATCACGTCCGCAAAGCGCTGCGCGGCGACCTCGATCGCCGCCTCCCAGCTGACGCGCGCGCGCGCCTCGCCGCGGCGGGCGCGGTACTCGGGGTGCAGCAGCCGGGTGTCGTGGCCGGCGGTGAGGTGCAGCGTCGCGCCCTTGGTGCACAGGCGGCCGAAGTTGGCCGGATGCGCGGGGTCGCCGCGCACACCGGTGATGCGCGCGCCGTCGTGCTCGATGAGTACGCCGCAGCCGACGCCGCAGTAGGGGCAGTTGCTGCGGGTCTCGCCCGGCGCCGCGGCGCGGACCGGGATGGAGCGTCGGCCGGCGGGCGAAGGCGGGGCCGTTTCGGGCAGGGTGTGGGACATGGTTTGCCTCGTCCTTGGATGGTCGGAATCGGGTCAGCGCGAACCTCCTTGCCCGACCGACCCACCCCCATTGGCGGGTCCGACGCTGTATGGACAAAATTGATGCAAGCCGTGTGCCAGCGACGATTCCCGCATCCTGCGGGCGCTTGCGACGCAGGATCGGTCGCGGTCATGCACCGTGTCGGGGTGCGGTGCACGCACACGGTGCGCGAATCCGCGCAGCGCACGCCGGCGGGGACCGACCCCCGCACGCTTCCTGCCGCCCGCGTGACGCCAACCCAGGTGGCCGAGCCCCGATCTGCGATGCACGATCGCGATCGCGCCGGCCTATAGTGAAACGAAGGCAGTCGCCCAGTTCGCAGTCGGGCACGGGTGCTGAATTGCGCGCGCGGCGCCAACACGCTCAGGGAGCCCCTCGATGTCCTCGACCGCTCGCGACACCGCACCGCCGCCTTCAGGGCGCAGCGTCCTGGCGCTCGGTCTGCTGATGAGCGCCAGCGCCAGCTTCCAGCTCACCGCATTCCTGCAAGTCTCCCTCACCCCGAGCTGGCTCCTGCCCGTGCTGGCGGCGTGGCTCGCGCAACGTCATGGCGTCGCCGTGCTGCGCGACGCCTGGCCGCTCGTCGTACTGCCCACGCTCGGTGTGAGCTTCGGCCATGGCATCGGGTTCAGCTTCGGGATCTCGAGCGCAACGCTGCTGCTTGCGCTGGTCGTCGCCGCGGCGGCGGACGCGCGGCTGCGCCTGCCTCCCCTCGAGCACTGGCTGCGGGGCGACACCGCGTGGCCGGCGGCCTCGGCCCTGTGCCTGCTGGTCGTCTCCGCGCTGGAAGCCGGCTCTTGGCGGGTCGGTACATGGCGCCTCGACCTGCTCGCCCTTCCTGCCGTGCTCGTGATGCTCGCCGCCATCCGCTGGGAGGCGGTGGCGGCCGCTGCCTGGCCGACAGCGCCCCGTCGCTACGCGGGCGCGTTCGGCCTGCTGGTCGCGGCGATCGGGCTGGCCGGGCTGGTCCTCTCCGGCGCGATCGCCCTCGGGCCGCTCCAGCTTCGCGTGGGCAGCTACAGCCCGGCGCCCTTCCTGGCCATCCTGTGCTTCGGCCTCGTCGTGCTCGGATTCGCGCGCGCGCGCAACGTGGCGGGCCTGTTGCTCGCCGGCCTCGTTCTCGATCGCCTGCTCGCGCTCGGCGACATGCCCGCATCCTTCGCCATGGAGACAGAATGGCGCCTCCTGGACTGGGGGGCCTTGTTCGCAAGCCTGGCGGCGGCGCTCGCCGGCCGGGTGCTGCGCCCCTTCTTCGCGGACGGAGCGTTCACGCCGACCAGCGTCCGCCCCGTCCTGCGTCTGCTGCTCGCCTGGATCGCGCTGCTGCTGTGCCCCCTGCTGCTGACCGGCTTCGGCGTATCGTCGGGCACGGCGGGGCTGTGGCTGGTGGCGGCCCTCGCGTTTGCGGCCGGAACGTACTGGCGCGAGCGTAGCCTGGTCTTCGTCCCGCCCCTGCTGATGTTCCTGTGGCTGCTCGCCGCGCTCTTCGCCCCCGCGGGCGGCCCGGAGCGCGCGACCGGGATGCTGGCGACGCTCGGCACGATCGGCTTCACGTTCGCTCTCTGCGGCGCCTTCCTCGCGCACAGCCGCGCGCTCGCCGCACTCGGCGCAACGCGCGCGGCGTCAGCGGCGCAGGCCGAGGCGATCGAGCGCGTCGACCTCTCGCCGCTCGCCGAGGTGGTCGAACAAGTCGATCGCTCGGCGACCTGGCGCTCCTTCCTCGTTGCCGCCGCGCCCTTCGTTGTGGTCTGGCAACTGTTCGAGCTGTACGGCTTCGGCGTCGTCGTTGGGGACATCAGCGAGGCCTTCGGCACGCCGCCGATGCTGGAGGACTGGCACTATGCGGTCGCGGCCGTGCTCGCGCTCGCACCCTTCGCCTTCGCATTCTGGGACTGGCTCGACCGTCAGGATCGCTTCCGCCTGCTCGCGCTGGCGAGCGCGAGCATCGCGGGCGCGATCGCCTGGCAGGTGTTCGGCGCTTTGCTCGGCGCCGGCCTCCGGGAACTGTTCGGAGATTTCGGCGACACCCCGCTCGAGGCAGGCGGCATCCTGGCCTTTTCGGTGCTGCTGCTCGGCTCCGGGCTCCTGGCCGGCACCGACCGCCGTGTCGCCCGCCCGCTTTTCCTCGCGCTGTGCACCCTGACGGGCGTGGCCGTCGTCTCCGCGCTCGCGTGGGCGCTTGGCGAAGGCGCGGTCGAGGCGCAGGAGCTGCCGCGGCTGCTCGCCGAGCCGGTCGTGATCCTCCTCATCTGCGTTGCGCTGGCCCGCTTCATCCGCCTGCGCCTGCTGCTGGCCGGAGACCGCCCACGCGAATGGCTGTTCGGCGCATTGCGCGACAAGGGCTTCTGGGTGCGGATGGCCGCGGCCGCGGGCTTGCCATCCTCGTCGTGGCGCCTCGGCGCCCTCGCCGGGCCGGCCTTCTGGGCGCTCTTCGCGGCGCGCTTCGTGGTCTACAGCGGTGGCGTGCTCGCACGCTCGTGGGCGGCGATCGGCGCCGTCGTGATCCTCTTCGGCCACCTGCTGTTCCACGCCGGCAAGCGCCTGAGCGCGCGCGAAATGTGGCGGCCGCGCGCACCCGTCGCGGCGGATCGCCCGATCCTGTTCCTGCGTGGCTTCGACGACGATCAATGCCGCTATCGCCGCCGCCCATGGCAGTTGCTCGCACGCTGGCTCGACCTGTGGTCCTTCCGCCAGAGCCTGGACGAGGCCCTGGTCGACGAGCTCGCGCAGTTCGGCCCGGTGGTCGCCCTCGGGCGACCGGGCGACACGCGCACGCCCTTCGGTGCGCAGCGCCATTACTCCGCCGACGCCGACTGGCAGCAGACCCTGGCCGACGCCGCCCGCTCGGCGCAGGCCATCGTGCTGGTGGCGAGCGACTCGCCGGGGGTGCAGTGGGAATACGCGCTGTTGAAGAACGAGGCCATGCTCGACAAGGTGTTGCTGATGTTCCGCCCCGACGGCGAACACGCCGCGGCCAACCGTCATGCGGCCGAATGGATGTGCCCCGGCGGCGGCAGCGCGGTCGACGCGGCCATCGCCGCCGGCCTGCGGCCGGTGAGCCTGCGCCTCATCGAGGGCCGGCCGATCCTCGCCGCATCGCGGGCCGCCAACGCCGCGGCCGGCGTGCTCGCGCTGCGGCTGCACTTCAAGCGCGCGTAGCGTGCGGGGGGCGGTTCAGGATCGGGTCAGCAGGAACAGCAGCACCAGGTTCAGCAGCAGCGAGCCGAGCGCGAGCAGCTTCAGCGCCAGCGTCGGCCGGCGCTCGAGCAGCGGCGTGCGGCGCGGCACCGCGAGCGGCTGCCAGGCGCCGCGCTCGAGCGCGAGGCGGAACTCCTCGGCGGTCTCGAAGCGGGCGTCGGGCGTGCGTGCGCAGGCCTTGAGCAGCACCGCCTCCAGCCAGGCCGGCGTGTCGGGGCGGTGGCGGGTGGGCGGCACCGGCTCGCCGAAGCGCGGGTGCTGGAAGGGCTCGACCTCGCCGTAGGGGAACTTGCGCGTGAGCAGCTCGTACAGCGTCACCCCGCAGGCGTAGAGGTCGGAGGCCTCGCTGGCCGGCTCGCCGGCGAAGAGCTCGGGCGCCATGTAGGACGGCGTGCCCGGGTTGTTGATCTCGCGCAGGTCCTCCGCCTCGCTCGCCGCCACGCCGAGGTCGAGCAGGCGCAGCACGCCGTCGCGGCCGAGGTGCAGGTTGTCGGGCTTGATGTCGCGATGCACGATGCCCAGCCGGTGCAGCACGCCGACCAGGCGCAGCATGCGCGCGCCGAGCTCGGCCACCTCGTGCGCGCGCAGGCGCTCGCCGCGTGCGAGCAGCGCCTTCAGGCTCTCGCCCTCGTGCCAGCTCATCAGGTAGTACAGATGCGCACGCGCGGGCCAGTCCGCCACCTGCGGAAACCCCTGCGCCGGCACCCGCCGCGCCAGCCACTCCTCGCGCACCAGCGCACGCCGCGCGTCCTCGTCGTGCTCGTGGGCAGGCAGCAGGGTCTTGAGGACCCAGCGCGCGGCGGTGTTCGCGCCTGCCGGCGCTCCTACAGGAGCCGGTGCGGGTTGGGGCGGTGTCGGCGCGGGTCGGGGCGATGTCGACGCGGGTCGGGGCGATGTCGACGCGGCGCCGGACGATGTCGATGCGGGTTGGCCCGATGTAGGAGCGCCGGCAGCCGCGAATGAAGCCGTGCGCTCGGCGACGTGGTCGGGGGAAATCGACGCCGCATTCGCGCCTGCCGGCGCTCCTACATGAACCGGCGCGGGTTGGGGCGGTGTCGATAGGGCCCGGGGCGATGTCGGCGCGGGTTGGGGCGATGTCGATGGGGCCCGGGACGATGTCGACGCGGGTTGGGGCGATGTCGACGCGGGTTGGGGCGATGTCGACGCGGGTTGGGGCGATGTCGACGCGGGTTGGGGCGATGTCGACGCGGTCCGGGGCAATGTAGGAGCGCCGGCAGGCGCGAATGCGGCCGTGTCGTCCTCGATGCGGCAAACGCGGTACAGCACGGTCAAGCGCGATACGTGCAGCACGGCCTCCACGCGCAGGCCGTCGAGCGTGTCGCCCTCGGCCAGGCGCGGCGGCAGCGGCAGGCGGCGGCCGGCGGCGAGGCGGTCGTGCAGGTTGTCGGCGGGGAGCGACCGGACGCGGGCGACCAGCGCGCTGGCGTTGTCGTTGCCGCCGGCGCGCAAGGCGGCGTCGACGAGGGCGTCGGCGGCGGCCTGCGGGTCCAGGCCCGCTTCCGCGTCCCGCGCCGCCGTTCCGCCCTCCTCGGACAACCCCACGCCATTTTCCCGCGTCGCCGTTCCCTGCGTCGCCGTTCCCTGCGTCGCCATTCCCTGCTCCGACGTTCCCGGCGCCTCCGTTCTGCCCTCCCCGGACAACCCCACGCGATTTTCCTGCGCCACCGCTCCCCGCACCGCGCTTCCCCGCGCCGCTGCTCCCCCCGTCACAGGTTCCGGTGTCACCAACCCCACCGCTGCCCTTCCCCCGCCTCCCCTTGCCTTTTCCGCCCCCGGATGGCGCGCGAGCAGCGCGGCGATCTCCACCTCGCCGAGCGCGTTCCACACCCCGTCGGTCAGCAGCACGAAGACGTCGCCCGCCGCCAGCTCGCCGTCGTCGTGATCCACCAGCAGGCGCGACTCCAGCCCGACCGCGCGGCGCAGCACGTTGTTCAACTCGGGATGCGGCCAGGTGTGGTCCTCGCTCAGGCGCAGCAGCGTGCCGTCGCGCCACAGGTAGGCGCGCGAGTCGCCCACGTGGGCGAGGTGCCAGCGCCGACCGCGCAGCACCAGCGCGGTCAGCGTGGTCGCCATGCCGGCGGTCTCCGCGCTGCGCGCCGACTGCGCGAGCAGCCAGCGGTTGGCGGCGCCGAGCACGGTGTCGAGCGACTTCTCCACGCTCCAGGTGTGGGCGGTGGAGAAGTAGTCGGCGAGCAGGCTGCGCACGGTGTACTCCGCCGCCTCGCGGCCGTGCGCGTGACCGCCGACGCCGTCGGCGATCGCCAGCAGCACGCCCTTGGCGGCGCGCTCGGCGCCCTCGGGCATGGCGGCGGCGACGAAGTCCTCGTTGGCCGGGCGCGGGCCGGGGCGGGTGGCGTGGCCGAGGTGGATTTCCAGCGGGGTCAGGTCTTTCATTTGCTCATTCGCCTTCTCGACGCTCGAGGCCAACAGATGCGGGATGAGTGAACTCAAGAGCTGATCCCATTCGGATCCATTCGCCTTTCTCGACGCCTGAAGCCAAGGGGTGCGGGATGAGTAAATTCAAGACCTGACCCCAGTCAGATCTTCGCCGACGTCAGGTGCGCCGCGCCCCAGGTCGTGCGCCACCGCGTCTTCACCGCGGTGAGCCCCACGAGCGCGAACACCGCCAGCGCCGCGAAGATCAGGAAGCCGGCCTGGTAGCTGCCGGTGAGCTGGCGCGCGAAGCCGAGCGAGGACGCCAGGTAGAAGCCGCCGATGCCGCCCGCCATGCCGACCAGGCCGGTCATCACGCCGATCTCGCGGCGGAAGCGCTGCGGCACCAGCTGGAACACCGCGCCGTTGCCCATGCCCAGCGCCAGCATCGCGCCCACGAACACCGCCAGCGCCATCCACGCCTCGGGCAGGCCGACGCTGACGATGGCGAGGAAGATCGCCGCCAGGATGTACATCACGGTCAGCGACTTCACCCCGCCGATGCGGTCGGCGACGTTGCCGCCGATCGGGCGCACCAGCGAGCCGGCGAACACGCAGGCCGCGGTGAAGTAGCCGGCCATCTTCGGATCGAGCCCGTACTGGGTGTTGAAGTAGATCACCAGCGACGAGGCCAGGCCGACGAAGCCGCCGAAGGTCACCGCGTAGAAGAACATGAACCACCACGCGTCCTTGTCCTTGAGCACCGCCAGGTATTCGGCGAAGCGCTTGGGCGGCGGCGCGTCGGGCGCGTCCTTGGCCATGAAGCAGAAGGCCACCAGCACGAGCACCAGCGGGATCAGCGCCAGCCCGAACACGTTGTGCCAGCCGAAGGCCATCGCCAGCCCGGGCGCGAACAGCGCCGCGAACGCGGTGCCGGAGTTGCCGGCGCCGGCGATGCCCATCGCCGTGCCCTGGTGCTCCGGCGGATACCAGCGCGAGGCCAGCGGCAGCGCCGCCGCGAAGGACGCGCCGGCCACGCCGAGGAAGATCCCCAGCACCAGCACTTCGCCGAACGAATGCACGCCCGCCAGCCAGGCGTAAGCCAGGGCGGCAATCACGATCACCTGGCCGATGATCGCCGCCTTCTTCGGCGACAGGCGATCGACCACCACGCCCATCACCATGCGCAGGATCGCCCCCGCCAGCACCGGCGTGGCCACGATGAGGCCCTTCTGCGCGTGCGACAGCCCGAGATCGGCGGCGATGCCGACCGCCAGCGGGCCGAGGATCACCCACACCATGAAGGCGAGGTCGAAGTAGAGGAAGGCGGCGATCAGCGTCGGCGTGTGGCCGGCCTGCAGGAAAGATTTCTTGTCCATCTCGGGCTCCAGGGTCGTGCTTGAAACGCACCGTCGGTGCGGGAATCTCCAGCGCGAACCTCGTCGCCCGACCGCCCCGCCGTCGTTGGCGGGGTCGTACGCTGTGCTGGAGAGCCCGATGCAAGGCCCGTGCCAGTGACGAATTCCTTTGTTTTCGTGGGTTTGGGCTGCGGAATTGAGCCCAGTCATGCACCAGCGTGGTGTGCAGTGCACAAACGCGGTGCGCGATGGTCGATGCGGGCGCACAGGCAGGCGCGGAAAAATCGACGCGCCTCGCCCGCCGGCCCGCCCGCTTCGCGGCGGTCGCCGCGCCTACCGGGGGCGACCGCGCGAGGATGCAGGTACGAGGGCCGCGAGGCACCAATGCGCAAGGGTGCAGCCACGAGGGCCGCGAGGCGCCAATGCGGCGCACACGCACCGATCACACCCCCAGCCACACCTCTCCGCCTTCGACCTTCACCTCGAAGCGCCCGCAGCGGCCCTCATCCGGCGCCACCGCGTGGCCGTCCTCGAGGCCGATGTTCCAGCCGTGCAGCGGGCAGGTGACCTTGCGGCCGTGGACGATGCCCTGCGACAGCGGGCCGCCCTTGTGCGGACATTTGTCGTGCAGCGCGAAGACCTCGTCGTCGGCGTTGCGGAAGATGGCGATGTCCTCGGCGCCCGGGCGCCGCACCACGCGCGAGCCGAGGCGGGGGATGTCGTCGAGCGGGCAGATGCGTTTCCAGTCGGTCATGACAGGTTCCTCTATTGGAAGCGGATGGGTTTCATGCAGGAGCGCCGCGGGCGGGGATCGCGTCGCGGCGACCACGTGTGGCGATGGAAATGCCACGGAGCGGGGACGGTTTCATGTAGGAGCGCCGGCAGGCGCGAATGGGGCGGTCGGTCGAGCGTGATCGCCGATTTCGTGCGCCGCTTTCGCGCCTGCCAGCGCTCCTACAGGGCGAGCGCGAATGCGGCGCGCGGCTCACGCCTCCACCTGGATCGGGATGAACTGCTTCACCGCCGCGCCCTCACGGCTGGTCTGCCACGGGTCGCGGGCGTCCTTGAGCGCGTCCAACAGCCGCGCGTGCAGGCGGCGGCGGTTGTCGCCGTCCTCGACCACCTGCGACTTCACGTAGTCGAGCCCGACGCGGTTCAGCCAATGCACCGTGCGCTCCAGGTACCAGCCCTCCTCGCGATAGAGCTGCAGGAAGGCGCCGGCGTACTCCATCACCTCCTCGTCGCTGCCCACCTTGCACAGGAACTGCGCGACCTCGGTCTTGATGCCGCCGTTGCCGCCGACATACAGCTCGTAGCCGGAATCGACGCCGATCACGCCCACGTCCTTGATCCCCGCCTCGGCGCAGTTGCGCGGGCAGCCCGACACCGCGAGCTTGACCTTGTGCGGCGCGTACATGTCGAACAGCATCTTCTCGAGCTTGACCCCCATGTCCATCGCCAGCTGCGTGCCGAAGCGGCAATGCTCGGCGCCGACGCAGGTCTTCACGGTGCGGATCGACTTGCCGTAGGCGTGGCCGGACACCATGCCCGCGGCGTTGAGGTCGGCCCAGATCGCCGGCAGGTCCTCCTTCTTCACCCCGAGCAGGTCGATGCGCTGGCCGCCGGTGACCTTGACCGTGGGCACCTGGTACTTCTCGGCGGCGTCCGCGATCGCGCGCAACTCGGAAGGCGTGGTCAGCCCGCCCCACATCCGCGGCACCACCGAATACGTGCCGTCCTTCTGGATGTTGGCGTGCGCGCGCTCGTTGATGAAGCGCGACTGCGGGTCGTCCTTGGCTTCGTGCGGCCACGACGAGATCAGGTAGTAATTGACCGCCGGCCGGCACTTGTCGCAGCCGTTGGGCGTCTTCCAGTTCAGCGTGTCGAACACCGCCTCCTTGCTCGTCAGGTGGTGCTTGAAGATCGCCTCGCGCACCACCTTGTGCGAATGCTCGGTACACGCGCACACCGGCTTGTCGTTCGCGCTCACCGCCTGGTAGGCGCCGCCCACCGTAGACGCGAGGATCTGCTCGACCAGGCCGGTGCAGGACCCGCAGGACGACGCCGCCTTGGTGTGTTTCTTGACCTCGTCGAGCGTGAACAGCCCCTGCTCCTTGATGGCCTTGACGATGGTGCCCTTGCACACGCCGTTGCAGCCGCACACCTCGGCCGTGTCGGGCATGCTGGCGGCGCGGTTCTCGCCCTTGTGGCCGGCGTCGCCCAGCCGGTTCTGGCCGAACATCAGGTGGTCACGGATCTCGGCGACGCTCTGGCGGTCCTTCATGAGCTGGAAGTACCACGAGCCGTCGGCGGTGTCGCCGTACAGCACCGAGCCGACGATGCGGTCGTCCTTGAGCACGACGCGCTTGTACACCCCGCCCTGCTTGTCGTGCAGCACGATCTCCTCGGTGCCCGGCCCGCCGCCGAAATCCCCCGCCGAGAACACGTCGATGCCGGTGACCTTGAGCTTGGTCGAGGTCACCGAGCCCTCGTAGCGGCCGATACCGAAGTTGGCGAGGTGGTTGGCGCACACCTTGCCCTGCTCGAACAGCGGCGCCACCAGGCCGTAGGCGACGCCGCGGTGCGCCACGCACTCGCCCACCGCGTAGATGCGCGGGTCGGTGACGGTCTGCAGCGTGTCCGAGACATGGATGCCGCGCACCCGGCCGCCGCCGCAATACAGCCCGGCGGACTCGGCGAGCGCGTAGTTCGGCCGGATGCCGGCGGCGACCACGACCAGGTCGGCGGGGATCTCCATGCCGTCCTTGAAGCGCACCGCGCCGACGCGCTCGGCCATGTCGCCCTGCGCGTTGCGCGCCGGCAGCAGCGCCTCGGTCTGGCGCGCGAGCAGGAACTTCATGCCCTTGGCCTCGAGCGAGGCCTGCAGCATGTCGGCCGCGGCCTTGTCCAGCTGGCGCTCCATGATCCACTCGCCGAGGTGCACCACGGTCACGTCCATGCCGCGCAGCATCAATCCGTTTGCCGCCTCCAGCCCGAGCAGGCCGGCGCCGATCACCACCGCGTGGCGGTACTTGCCAGCGGCCTCGATCATCGCCTCGGTGTCGGCGATGTCGCGGTAGCCGAGCACGCCGGGCAGCTCGTTGCCGGGGATGGGCGGGATGAAGGGCGTCGAGCCGGTCGCCAGCAGCAGGCGGTCGTAGTCGGCCTCGGAGCCGTCGCCGGCGAGCACCTTGCGGCGCACGCGGTCGATCTTCACCACCTTGCGCCCGGCGTGCAGGGTGATGCCGTTGTCGCGATACCAGTCGAGATCGTTGAGCATGATCTCCGGCAGCGTCATCTCGCCCGCCAGCACCGGCGACAGCAGGATGCGGTTGTAATTGCCGTGCGGCTCGGCGCCGAACACGGTGATGTCGTAGAGGTCGGGCGCGAGCTTCAACAGCTCCTCGATCGTGCGCACGCCCGCCATGCCGTTGCCGACCAGCACGAGTTTCATCTTCTTCATGGGGTATCTCCGCAACAAGGCCGATTGGGTCGAAATGAAAACGGCGCCCATCCCGCGCGCACCCCGGCAGGGGGCGAGTGGAATGGACGCCGTTGTCCACCAGACCGTAGAACGCTGCGGCAGCACTCGCCGCCACCCACCCGACCGCCGTTGGCCAGGGGCTTGCAGGGGAATAAGCATCAAACATGCCAGGGGGTGGCGGGCCGTGGGCGAGCGGGGGATCGTCACCCGCAGCCGCCCACGCCCCCGCCCGCAGCCCCCTTCGCCAGACCGGCGCTCGCACTGCTGCAGTGCAACAGCCACCGCCCAATGCACAACCCTGGTGCGGAGAACAAGCACCCGCTCCGGCGCGACATCGCCCCTCCCTTCGCGGCGCCCCCCCAACCCCCTTCGCAGCTGCCGCAGCTCCTACATCCCACCCCGGGCCGTGTCGACATCGCCCCAGGTCGCGTCGACATCGTCCGGGGTCGCGTCGACATCGTCCCACGCCGTGTCGACATCGCCCCACGCCGCGTCGACATCGCCCCACGCCGCGTCGACATCGCTCCAATCCGCGCCGGTTCATGTAGGAGCGCCGGCAGGCGCGAAAGCGGCGTCGATCCCCCGCGACCACGTCACCCGCCGCACGCCCAATTCGCGGCTGCCGCCGCTCCTACATTCCGCCGGGCCGCGTCGGTTCATGTTCCGGGGCGCGGCGACATCTTCCCGGACCGCGTCGGTTCATGTTCCGGGGCGCGACGACATCTTCCCGGGCCGCGCCGGTTCATGTTCCGGGGCGCGACGACATCTTCCCGGGCCGCGCCGGTTCATGTTCCGGGGCGCGACGACATCTTCCCGGGCCGCGCCGGTTCATGTAGGAGCGCCGGCAGGCGCGAAAGCCGCGTCGATACCCGGCAACCACGTCACCCGTCGCACGGCCCAATTCGCGGCTGCCGCCGCTCCTACATCCCACCCCGGGCCGTGTCGGGTTGTGCTGGAGCGCCGGGCAGGAGGGGTTCCAGCTCGATCACGGCGCGGGCGACGTCGGGGAGGCGGCGGCCCTGGTTCATCGCGGTCTGCCGCATCAGGCGGTAGGCGGCGTCCTCGCTCAGGCCCTGGTGGCGCATCAGCGCGGCCTTGGCGCGGTCGATCAGCTTGCGTTCGTCGAGGCTGGCGCGCGCCGCGGCCAGTTCCTCGCTCATCGCCTGCAGGCGGCGCGACTGCGCCTGGAGCACATCGACGATCGAGCGCGTGAGGCGCGGGCCGAAGGGGTCGGCCGCCAACTCGGAGCGACCTTCCGCCGCCTCCTCCAGCATCCGCAGCAGCGCCTCGGGGTCGTCGGGATCGCGCTGCAAGGCGGCGATCCGCGCCGCGCATGCCGCCCGCAAGCCGCCGGCGAGCAGATCCTCGATCACGCGCAGATGGTCGAGCCGGGCCGAACAGCAGGCGAACCAGGGCTCCGCGAGCGTCGCCGGCAGCGCTCCGCCCTGCCCCGCGGCGAGCAGCTTGCGGCGCAGGCGTTCGAGCTCGGCCAGCGGCATCGCCTGCCGCGCCGCGTCCCAGGCGCTGCGGACCTCGGGCGGGCAGAAGGTCGCGAAGCGCTCGAGGCAGGCCTCCTGGAGTTCGATCAGCTGCAGCAGATCGGGCTCGGGCGCCCCGCCCATCCCGCCTGCGGCGAAGGCCGCCGCCCCGGCCGCGCGCTCCTGGCCGGCGAACTCCTTGCCCTGCATCAGGTTGAACAGCGCCACCAGGACGCGCGAGATCGCGGGGTCGGCGGCGACGTCGGCGGCCTCGAACACCAGCTCCAGCAGCGCGGCGATCACCTGCGTGAAGCGCTGCGTGGCATCGGGCGGCGCGCAGCGGCCGGCAGCGATCGTCGCGCGCAGCCCGGGCAGCGCGTCGAGGCCATGCAGCGCGAGCGCGATCCGGGTGAACAGCCGGGCGCCCCCCGCCGGCGCCCGCTCGCCGGCGGAATCGAGGATATCGGCCTGGTGCAGCCAGGCCCGCACGGCCGCCTCGGCCTCGACGCTGGCCGCCGCGCACGCCGTACGTTCAGCCTCGAAGCGCGTGCCGCCCGAGGCGAGATGCAGATTCGAGCACCCACGCTCGGCCTGCACGCGATGCACCAGCTCGCTCACCGCCTGCACCAGCGCGCAGCTGCGCGCGAGTTGCTCGAGCTCGCGCACCTCGCAACGGCGTGCGGCGACGAGAAAGGCAAGGATCGATTCCATACGGGGCTCCGGGAGTGAGGACGGTCCGCGACCGACGGGTCGCGGCATCGATGCAAGCAAGAGCCGTGCGAGGAGTTGGGGGCGGGTGGCGTGGTCGCGGGGAGTCGAAGCCGCTTTCGCGCCTGCCGGCGCTCCTACATGAACCGGCGCGGCCCGGGGAGATGTAGCCGCGCCGCGGAACATGAACCGGCGCGGCGCGGGGTGGGATGTAGGAGCGGCGGCAGCCGCGAATGGGGCGGCGGGGCGGGTGACGTGGTCGCGGGGGATCGACGCGGCTTTCGCGCCTGCCGGCGCTTCTACATGAAACGTCGCAGTGCGGGACGGTTTCGGCGCGGTGCGGGACGATGTCGACGCGGGCCGGCGCAATGTAGGAGCGGCGGCAGCCGCGAATGGGGCCGGGGGGATGCGCTCAGCGTGCCGGGGGGCGCGTCTGGGCGATCGCGTCGATCAAGCGCTCCCCCGCCGCATCGGGACGGCCCTGCCAAGTGTCGAAGTGCAACAGCTCCGGCAAGGGCACGCGCTTCAACCACCCGGCCGCCTCCAGCTCGGGCCGTGCGTGGAAGTCGCGCACGTAGCCGACGCACAGGTAGGCGATCGGCACGATCTCGCGCGGGATGCCGAGCGCCTCGCGCAGCGCCTGCGGGTGCAGGATGCTCACCCAGCCCACGCCCAGGTTCTCGGCGCGCGCGGCCAGCCACAGGTTCTGCACCGCGCACACCGCGCTGTACACATCCATCGCGCCGATGTGCGTGCGCCCGATCACCACCGGGCCGTGGCGGCTGCGGTCGCAGGTGATGCAGATATTCACCGGCGACTCCAGGATCCCCTCGAGCTTCAGGTTGCGATAGGTCTCGCGCTTGCCCTCGTCGAACATCTGCTCGGCCTCGGCGTGCGCGGCGAGGAAGTCGGCGTGGATCTTCGCGCGCACCTCGCGCGAGCGCACCACGACGAAATCCCACGGCTGCATGAAGCCGACCGAGGGCGCGTGGTGCGCGGCGGTGAGCACGCGCGCGAGCACCTCGTCGGGGATCGCGTCGGGCAGGAACTCGCCGCGCACGTCGCGACGGGTGTGGATGGCGCGATACACCGCGTCGCGCTCGGCGGCGTCGAACAGCGGATCGGACTGGAAACGCGGGTCGGCGGCGGCAGACCGGGAGGCTGCAGCGGGCGAGTCGTAGCCGGTGAAGACGAGGCCGGCCTCGGCCCCGGAAGGTGCGGCGGCGCTTGCATGCTCGAGGGGCGCCTGCGCGGCGACCCCGTGCGCGGAGGACGCGCCAGCATCGGTGTGGTCGTGGTTCGCTGCGCGCGCGTCGTCGCGCGCCGGCGCGCGAGGCGCCTGCGTCGGGCTGCTCATGAAGTATTCCCCTTGTCGTCGAGCAGTGGGCAGCCTCCGACCAGGCGGCTGCAGAATGCACTTCGAGGCCGGTCTTCCGGCTGCGGATCGTCTCGTCCGGACGCCTTCCCGGTCCTCGCGGACCAGTGGCTGGGCGAACCTTGCCCGGACAATCCCCTACACGGCGCTGGGCGCGCGGCGGAATTTCACCGCCTTCCCGATTCTCCCGCGGCCTGCGCGGGCACCTCGAAGCAAACAGGCCGCCAGCTTAGCGGCAAAGGGCCCGCCGGGCAAAAGCGGCGCGCGGGAGGAAACCCGCCGGTTTGTGTCGGAGCGCCGGCAGGCGCGAAAGCGGCGGTGATCCATGGCGATCGCGTCGCCTTCTGCGCGGCCGAATTCGCGGCCGAATTCGCGGCTGCCGCCGCTCCTACATTGCGCCGGGCGGCGGCGACATCGTCCCGGGTCGCGGCGACATCGTCCGTGGGGCGTCGACATCTTCCCGGGCGTGGCGACATCGTCTCGGGCGCGGCGGCTTCGTCCGTGGGGCGGCGACGTCTTCTCAGGCGCGGCGACATCCTCCCGAGCCGCGTCGGTTCATGTAGGAGCGCCGGCAGGCGCGAAAGCGGCGGTGATCCATGGCGATCGCGTCGCAGCGAAAGCGGCGGTGATCCTTGGCGATCGCGTCGCAGCCTGCGCGGCCGAATTCGCGGCTGCCGCCGCTCCTACATTGCGCCGGGCGGCGGCGACATCGTCCCGGGTCGCGGCGACATCGTCCGTGGGGCGTCGACGTCTTCCCGGGCGGCGGCGACATCGTCTCGGGAGCGGCGGCTTCGCCCGTGGGGCGGCGACATCGTCCCGGGGCGCGTCGGGTTGTGCGGGGCGCGGACCGCGCCGCACCTCCGCTCGATTCCTCTATAATTATGAATTCTTAACGCAACCGCCCAACCAGGAGGCACCATGTCCCAGCGTCCGTTCAAGATCCTCGGTATCCAGCAGATCGCCATCGGCGGTCCGAGCAAGGACAAGCTCAAGACCCTGTGGGTCGACATGCTCGGCCTGGAGGTCACCGGCAACTTCGTGTCCGAGCGCGAGAACGTCGACGAGGACATCTGCGCGATGGGCGCCGGGCCGTTCAAGGTCGAGGTCGACCTCATGCAGCCGCTCGACCCCGAGAAGAAGCCGGCGGTGCACACCACGCCGCTCAACCACGTCGGCCTGTGGGTGGACGACCTGCCCAAGGCGGTGGAATGGCTGAGCGCCAACGGCGTGCGTTTCGCGCCCGGCGGCATCCGTCGCGGCGCGGCGGGGTACGACATCACCTTCCTGCACCCGAAGGGCAACGAAGAATTTCCCATCGGCGGCGAGGGCGTGCTCGTCGAGCTCGTCCAGGCGCCGGCGGAGGTGGTCGAGGCATTCGCGCGCATCGCGGGGTAAACGCCGGGTTCGCGCCTGCCGGCGCTCCTACATGAACCGTCGCGGCCCGGGAAGAGGTCGCCGCGCCACGGACCATGTCGCCGCGGCTCGGCGCAATGTAGGAGCGGCGGCCGCCGCGAATCGGGCGGTGCGGCGGGTGAGGTGGTCGCGGGCGATCGACGCCGCTTTCGCGCCTGCCGGCGCTCCTACATGAACCGTCGCGGCCCGGGAGGATGTCGCCGACCCCCGGCGCATGCGGACGCGGCCCGGACCATGTCGCCGCGGCTCAGCGCAATGTAGGAGCGGCGGCAGCCGCGAATCGGGCGGTGCGGCGGGGGGGGGGGGCGCGGGCG
>NZ_AMXF01000058.1 GCF_000310225.1 Thauera phenylacetica B4P | reverse complement strand
CCGGGCGCGCCGCACGCAACGCCCGCGGCGACGCACCGCCCTCGCCGCAGGCCGTCGCCGAGCAGCTGGTGCGCACCGGCACGGCGAGCTTCGTCGCCGCCGCGAGGCCCACGCGGTCGCGCTGGGCCATGCGCTGGTGGCTGGGGGCACTGCTGCTGGCCGTGCTCTACCTGGTCCACCTGGTCGTCGCCGGCCAGCCCTGGGGCATCGTGTACGGCATGGGCGTGTGGGGCGCGAAGGCGGTCTCCGCGCTCGGCTGGGACCTCTCGGGCGACGCCTTCTGGGGCGTGGCACCGCACGCGCAGCGCCTGGTCGAGCCCATCCTCGCCGACGTCACCTCGGTGACCAACATCGGCCTGATCTATGGCGCGATCGCCGCCTCGCGCTGGAACGGCGCGCCGAAGTTCACCGCGCCCTCGGGGCGCCGGCTCGCCGCCGCCGCGGTGGCCGGGCTGGTGATGGGCTACAGCGCGCGCATGGCCTTCGGCTGCAACGTCGGCGCCTACCTGGGCGGCATCGCCTCGGCCAGCCTGCACGGCTGGGTGTGGTTCGCGCTCGCCTTTGCCGGCTCCATCGTCGGCGTGCGCATCCGCCGCCGCGTCGGTGCGTGAGGAGGAAGACATGGACAAGGAAAGACTCTTCCGTACCGGCTTCGCGGCCTTCTGGCTGATCGCCCTCGGCCTGCTGGTGCTCGACACCGCGGGCAGCAGCAACATCCGCGTGGAGCCGCCGCCGATCGCGCTCGGCAGCGGCCAGGCGGCCTCGGGGGGGCATTGTTCGGGGCGTTAGGGCGTTAGGGCGTGAGGCGTGAGGCGTGAGGCGTGAGGCGTGAGGCGTGAGGCGTCAGGGGCGAGAATCCCACGCGGGCTAGCCGAGTCCCACCCAGGCCAGGCCGGCGAGCAGGCCGAGCGCGACGTTCGCCATGCCGGCGGCGGCGCGCAGCGCGAGGGCGCGGCCGCCGATCACCGCGGCGAGGCCGAGCTTGAAGGCGAGGTTGGCGAGCATGGCGATGCCGACCGCGGTGACCGTGGCGACCAGCTCCAGACGTTCGAGCGCGTACAGGCGCAGGCTGGACAGGGTGATCGCATCGACGTCGGTGAGACCGGACACGAAGGCGAGCACGTAGAGCCCGCGGTTGCCGGCGAAGTCCGACAGCCACGCGGCGGCCAGCAGCACCAGCGCGTAGGCCGCGCCGAAGCCGAGCGCGGTCTTGAGCTCGGTCGGGTTGCCGGTGGTCGGCAACAGCGCCTCGGCACGCTCCGCGAGCTGGCGCCACAACCACAGCGCGCCGAGGGCACCGAGCACCAGCGCCGGCACGATCACGCGCAGCAAGGTCGCAGCGACCCCGGGCGCGACCACGGCGGCGATCGCCCCCACCCGCAGCACCATCACCAAGTTGGCGATCACGATCACGAGCGCGGCCATCGCGCCCGCCGCGGGCAGCGCGCGCGCCTGGCGGGCATACAGCAGCGTGGTCGCGGTGCTCGAGGCAAGGCCGCCGAAGACGCCGACGAAGGCCGCCCCGTAGCGCACCCCGGCGACCTGCAGCGCGGTGTAGCCGGCAAGCCCGACCCCGGCGATCAGCACCACCATCCACCAGATCTGGCGCGGGTTGAGCGCACCGTAAGGCCCCATCTCCTCATCCGGCAGCATCGGCAGGATGACCAGCGAGAGCACGCCGAACTGCAGGATGGAGATCCAGTCGCGTTGCCCCAGCCGCGTCGCCATGCCGCGCAGCTGGGCCTTGAAGTAGAGCAGCACGGTGGTGGCCACGGCGAGCATGACCGCGAGCCGCGCGTGCCCCAGCCAGCTCGCCGCCCCCAGGCAGTAGCACAGCACCAGCGCCGCCACCGAGGTGGTGCCGGGATCGGACGGATCGGGGTGGCGCAGATACGCGGCGACGATGGTGAGGCCCACCAGCACCAGACCGGCGACGAAGGGCGCCGGGCTGCCGAGCTGTTCGCCGAGCATGGCCACCAGCGCGCCGAGCATGCCGACCAGGCCGAAGGTGCGCAGGCCCGCGCGTGCCGAGGGCACGCGCTCGCGCTCCAGTCCGATCAGCAGGCCGATTCCGGTCGCGATCAGGAAGGCTTCGATCTGTTCGGCATCGAGCGGCAGCATGTCCGACATGGCGGCAGGCCGGGCGCGGGCCCGGCAGAGGGCGATCGACAGCCCGATCATACGCCGCAGCGCGCGCGACGATGCAAGCGTGCCCGCGCCGGGATACGATTCGAGCCGCAGGACCCGCCGCTCGCGTTCGGCGCCGTGGCGGACAGGAGGTCCGCCCGCAGGGTCCGCCATGGAGGAAGACAGATGAGACTTTTGCTGGTCGAGGACGACCCCGCGCTCGCGGAGGGCATCGCCGAGTTCCTGCGCGGCCAGGGCGACGAGGTCGATGTGGAGGACGACGGCATGCGCGCCGACCGCCTGCTACAGGATAACGGCTACGACTTCGTCCTGCTCGACGTGGGCCTGCCCGGCCTCAGCGGCTACGAGCTGGTGCGCCGCATCCGCAAGCGCGGGCAGCGCATGCCGGTGATCGTGATCACCGCGCGCGACGCGCTCGACGACCGCATCTACGGGCTCGACCTCGGCGCCGACGACTATCTGGTGAAGCCCTTCGAGCTCGCCGAGCTGAGCGCGCGCATGCGCGCGGTGCAGCGGCGTGGCGGCAGCGCCGGCGCGCGCCTGGCCTTCGGCGCGCTGGTCCTCGACCTCGACGGCCGCCTCGCCGAGCTCGACGGCGCGCCGATGGCCTTGAGCGGACGCGAGTGGGAGGTGCTGGAGGCGCTGGTGCGCGCCGACGGCCGCACGGTGACGCGCGAGAGCCTGCAGGGCGACGGCAGCGGCAACGCGCTCGAGGTGTGCATCTCGCGCCTGCGCCCGCGCGTGGAGGCGGCCGGGCTGCTGATCCGCACCGTGCGCGGCTTCGGCTACCGGCTCGAACGCAGCAAGGAGCGCCGCGAAGGTGCCGACCAGCCTCCGGCGTAAGCTCCTCAGCAGCCTCGCCGCGCCCACCGGCCTGCTGCTCGCGATCGCCGGCGCCGTCGCCTACGGCACCGCCAAGGGCATGGTCACCGACGCCTACGACCACAACCTGCTCAACCTCGCCCACGCGATCGCCACGCATGTGCACCCGCAAGCCGACGGACTCAGCCTGAGCCTGTCGTCCGAGGTCGAGACGGTGCTGCGCAGCGACACCCAGGACCGCATCTACTTCCGCGTACGCGACCTCGGCGGACGCCTGCTCGGCGGCGACGCGGCGCTGCCGCTGCTCGACGACAGCGATGCCGCGTCCGCCTTGCCGGTGCCCTACTCCCCGGTCGGCCGCGAGACGCCACCGCCGCCGCGCGCGCCCTCGATGCGACCGATGTTCCGCGACCTCGTGCACGCGGGCGAGCCCATCCGCGCCTTGCGCCTCTACACCGAGCTGCCCGCCGGCGGCTACTACGTCACCGTCGCCGAGACCCTGGTCAAGCGCGAGGCGGCGATGGACCGCCTGCTGCTCGGCTTCGTCTCCGCCGGCGCCCTGCTGCTGCTCGCCGCCGGCATCGCCGCCGGCCTGGGCATCCCCAGCGGCCTGGCCCCGCTCGAGCGCCTGGAGGCCTCGCTGCGCCGACGCTCGGGCGCCGACCTGTCGCCGATCGACCCCAAGGGCGTCCCCGACGAGGTGCGCGAGGTGGTCGGTGCGCTCAACGGCCTGCTCGAGCGCCAGCGCAACGCCAGCGCCCGCCAGCGCGAGTTCCTGCAGGACGCCGCCCACCAGCTGCGCACCCCGCTCGCCGGCCTGCAGATGCAGCTCGAGCTGCTCGAGTCGCGCCCGCTCGACGAGGCCGCGCGCCACCGCCTGCGCGTCTCGGTGGCGCGGGTGATCCGGCTCGCCAACCAGCTGCTCGCGCTCGCCCGCGCCGAAGCCGGTGGCCGCCTGGTCGCGGATGCGTCGGAAGTGGAGCTCGCCGCGCTGATCGACCCCCTGGTCGAGGACTGGATCGAACGTGCCGACGAACGTGGAATCGATCTCGGCGTCGAGCGCGAGCCGGTGCGCATGATGGGCGACCCCACCTTGCTGCAGGAGCTGATCGCCAACCTGATGGACAACGCCCTCAAGTACTGCAACGACGGCGGCAAGGTCTCGCTGCGCTGCGCGCGCGAAGAGGGCCAGGTGTGCATCGAGGTCGACGACGACGGGCCCGGCGTCCCGCGCGAGGTGCGCGAGCAGGTCTTCGAGCGCTTCTACCGCCACGCCGGCACCCGCGCCAGCGGCAGCGGCCTGGGCCTGTCGATCGCGCGCGAGATCGTGCGCGGCCACGGCGGCAGCATCGCGATCGAGGACGGCCCCCAGGCGCGCGGCACCCGCGTGCGCGTGCTGCTGCCGCTCGACGGCCACGACGGAAAGACCGCGGGGCGGTGAGCCTGCGCCCACCGCCCCGCGGTTTCTTGTACTGCCCGCCCACCCCCTCGCGGGAGCCGGCGGGCCGCTCTGCTGCTTAGTGCGACGAGGCCGAGGCCGCGCCGATGCCGGTCTCGGAACGCACCTTCTGCGCCATGTAGCCGGCACGGTCTTCCTTGGCACGCGCGCTGTTGTCGAGGATCGAGAACAGCCAGATGCCGATGAAGCCCGCGGCCATCGAGAACAGGGCCGGAGAAGCGTACGGGAACAGCGCCGAACCCTTCGGGTTGCCCAGCGTGGCTTCCCACACCGAGGGCGACACGATGGTCAGCACGACCGCGGTGATCAGGCCGAGGAAGCCGCCGATGGTCGCGCCGCGGGTCGTGCAGTCCTTCCACAGCACCGACATGAACAGCACCGGGAAGTTGGCCGAGGCGGCGATCGCGAAGGCCAGCGACACCATGAAGGCGATGTTCTGCTTCTCGAAGGCGATGCCCAGCACCACCGCGACCACGCCCAGCACCAGGGTGGTGATGCGCGAGACACGCAGTTCGGCGGCCGAGTCGGCGTTGCCCTTCTTGAACACGGTGGAGTAGAGGTCGTGCGACACCGCCGAGGCACCCGACAGGGTCAGGCCGGCCACCACCGCGAGGATGGTCGCGAACGCCACCGCCGAGATGAAGCCGAGGAAGACGTTGCCGCCGACCGCGTTGGCGAGGTGGATCGCCGCCATGTTGCTGCCGCCGATCAGGCCGCCCTTGGCATCCAGGAAGCCCGGGTTGGTCGACACCAGCACGATCGCGCCGAAGCCGATGATGAAGGTCAGGATGTAGAAGTAGCCGATCCAGGTGGTCGCCCAGAACACGGACTTGCGGGCTTCCTTGGCGTCCGGCACGGTGAAGAAGCGCATCAGCACGTGCGGCAGGCCGGCGGTGCCGAACATCAGCGCCATGCCGAAGGAGATCGCCGAGATCGGATCCTTGATGAAGGAGCCCGGTCCCATGATCGCCTGGCCGATGGTGGAAGCCTCTACAGCCGTCTTGCCACCGGCGGTCGCGACCTCGGTCTTGATCCGCACCGCGTCGGCGAACATCGCCTCGGGTGAAAAGCCGTAGTTCAGCAGCACCATGAAGGCCATGAAGCTGGCACCCGCGAGCAGCAGGCAGGCCTTGATGATCTGCACCCAGGTGGTCGCGGTCATGCCGCCGAAGAGCACGTAGATCATCATCAGCGCGCCGACGATGACCACCGCCATCCAGTACTCGAGGCCGAACAGCAGCTTGATGAGCTGGCCGGCGCCGACCATCTGCGCGATCAGGTAGAAGGCGACCACGACCAGGGTGCCCGAGGCCGCGAACGCGCGGATCGGGGTCTGCTGGAAGCGGTAGGCGGCCACGTCGGCGAAGGTGAACTTGCCGAGGTTGCGCAGGCGCTCCGCCATCAGGAAGGTAATGACCGGCCAGCCGACCAGGAAGCCGATCGAGTAGATCAGGCCGTCGTAGCCGCTCGCCATCACCGCCGCGGAGATCCCGAGGAAGGAGGCCGCCGACATGTAGTCGCCGGCGATCGCCAGGCCGTTCTGGAAGCCGGTGATGCCGCCGCCGGCGGTGTAGAAGTCGGCCGCCGACTTGGTCTTGGAGGCCGCCCACTTGGTGATGTAGAGCGTGCCGAGGACGAACACGCCGAACATCATGATGGCCGTCCAGTTGGTGGCCTGCTTCTCGGCCTGGCCGAGGTCGCCGCCCGCGGCCAGGGCCACCGAGGACAGCAGGGCGAGCGCGAGGCCGCCCAGGAGTTTCGCGTTGCTACCGATCATTTGCCGCTCTCCTCGACGATCTCGCGGGTCAGCTGGTCGAACTCGGAGTTCGCGCGACGCACGTAGAAGCCGGTGATCAGGATGGTGAAGAAGATCACCCCGAGGCCGACCGGGATGCCGACCGTCATCACGCCCTCGCCCAGGCGGGCGGCGAGCACATCCTTGTTGAAGGCGATGATCGCGATGTAGCCGTAGTACACGACCATCATGATCAGGGTCAGGATCCAGCCGAAGCTGGAGCGCGTGGCCACCAGTTTTTGATACTTGGGGTTAGCGGCGATTTTGGCCGCCATATCGTTTTCCATATCTCCCTCCTTCGTCGATGAAAGGACCGGACGCTCGTCCGGTTGCGCGCACCTTATGGGCGGAGACTTACATTCCGCTTACGGGTGCATAAGTTTTTTCTTTCCCAACAAATACTTAACGGAAGCTTAGCAGAAGCTTGCTACTTCGACCCGACCTCGGGGGCCTCGCCGTGACGCAGCCGGAAATCGGTCGGCGCAGAGCCCTGAGCACGAGTGAAGAAGCGGGAGAAGTATGACGGATCCCGGAAGCCGAGTGCACAACTTATCTGGCCGACGTCGAGATCGGAATATGCAAGAAGACGACGC
Organism: Thauera phenylacetica B4P; assembly: GCF_000310225.1. Taxonomy (GTDB): domain Bacteria; phylum Pseudomonadota; class Gammaproteobacteria; order Burkholderiales; family Rhodocyclaceae; genus Thauera; species Thauera phenylacetica. The sequence goes on along the minus strand of NZ_AMXF01000058.1, from coordinate 14,684 downwards.
GCCTCCAGCAGCACCCGATCATGGATCAATTGTTGCGCACTCCGCCCGGTCCTGCGCCGGCACGTGTTGTTGAGCTGGACGGTCGAGATCCCGAGGCCGGTGGCGTAGAAACTCACCGGTCGGCGCTCGCGGAAATGGCGGTCGATCAATTCGTGGAAGCGATCCAGGCGCTCGCCGAAACGCTCGCGTCCCTCGTACCCTTGCACTCTCCCCCCGGCACGGGCGAGCCACACGAGCACCTGCGCGAGGATCGCCATCAGCACGGTGACCCGCCCCTCGTGGCGCGCCGCGTACTCGGCGCGGAAGGCCTCGAACCATTGCCGCATCCGCGCAAGCGAGGCGTCGTCGTCAGCGAGCGGATGGATGCGCACGCGATCGAACTCGAGATGCAGGCCGGGCGACAGCGCGAGCAGCTCGCGCACGAGGAACTGCGGCAAGGTCACGATCTGGCCGATCGTCCCGGGCGAGAAGGAAAAACCATGGACCGATCGCGGCGGCATGTTCACGACGCAGGGAGCGGGCAGGCTCTCGCGCTCGGTCTCCAGGATCATCTCCGCACGGCCACTCTCCACGAACAGGACCTGGAACAGGTTGTCGTGGCTGTGGGGCCGAATGTCCCAGGCGTACAAGGCACTGCGCGCCGCGATGGTCTCGTGATGCACCGGATCCGGATCTGCCCAGATCTCGGTCTCGCCGAACAGCTTGTAGGTCGGAATGCGTGCTTCATTCATGGGGCGGTTCCGCTTCCCGTTCCCCGGCGCATCGCCGCAGCATGGGCGATCCAACCGGCGAGCTTTCGAAAAGCACCAATAATCTCGTTATTTTGTGCATTCACGAAACTTATCTTTGGCCGTAAGCTGCATCCCATGATCCCGGGCACACCGGGACGAACACGAAGCAAGTACAAAACCCCCACGCCGAGGAGACAGGATCATGGCGCAGAAGACACAGGTAGGCATCATCGGCGCAGGCCCCGCGGGCCTGCTGCTGGCCCACATGCTCCACCGCCAGGGCATCGGGTCGATCATCATCGAGGCGCAAACGCGCGAGGCGATCGAGGGCACGATCAAGGCTGGCGTGCTCGAGCACCCGACCGTCCAGCTCCTCGACGAGCTCGGTGTGGGCGAGCGCATGCACGCCGTCGGCTTCGAGCACCACGGCATCGAACTCGCCTTCGGTGGCAAGCGCCATCGCATCGATCTCCATGAGCTGACCGGCGGCAAGTCGATCATGGTCTATCCCCAGCACGAAGTCATCAAGGATCTGGTGGCGGCAGTGCTGGCCAACGGGACGACCATCGAATTCGGCGTGCGCGACGTCGCCCTCCAGGGCATCGAAGGCACCCGCCCCTCGATCCGCTACACCCTCGACGGCGAGGCGCGGCAGATCGAGTGCGACTTCATCGCCGGCTGCGACGGTTTCCATGGTCCTTCGCGCCAGGCCATCCCCGCCGCCTTGCGGGTCGAACATCTCAAGACCTATCCCTGCGGCTGGTTCGGCATCCTGTGCGAAGCGCCGCCCTCCAGCGACGAGCTGATCTACGCACAGAGCGACCGCGGCTTCGTGCTGGTCAGCACGCGCACCCCGACCGTGCAGCGCATGTACTTCCAGTGCGACCCGTCCGACCACGTCGACAACTGGTCCGACGAGCGCATCTGGGCCGAATTCCATGCCCGCACCGAAGGCAGCGACGGCTGGCGGCTGAAGGAGGGGCGGATCTTCCAGAAGGGCATCATCGCAATGCGCAGCTTCGTCTGCGAGACGATGCAGCACGGTCGGCTGTTCCTCGCCGGCGATGCCGCCCACATCGTGCCGCCCACCGGTGCCAAAGGGCTGAACCTCGCCGCCGGCGACGTCGTGCTGTTGAGCGGCGCCATCGTCGACTTCTACCGCGACAACTCGCACCAGTCGCTCGACTCGTACAGCGCGCGCGCCCTCAAGCGTGTCTGGCGTGGCGAGCAGTTCTCCTGGTTCATGACCACCCTGCTGCACGATTTCGACGGTGAGGATACGATCACACGGCGCTTCCGCCGCGCCCAACTCGACTACCTGGTGAGTTCGCGGGCCGCCTCGACCTCGCTCGCGGAAAACTACGTCGGTCTTCCCTTCGAGGGCAGCGCATAGGCGCAGCCCGAAGCCCCCGGCCTCCCCCAACCCAGCCCCGGCCGTCCGTGACGACCCATCCAGCCCACTGAACCGAGGAGAACTCCCATGCTGCCACCCCGAGTCAACGTCGACATCGTCCGCGAACGCATCGGCACCTATGCCGAGCAGGACCAAACCGCCGAGGAGCGTTTCGCGATCTACAAGGACCTCATCGGCTTCGTCCCGCCCCGCATCGAGGCGCGGATCAACGTGACCGGCGCGCTCGACCCCACGCTGCTCGAGATGCAGGAGAAACTCCGCGCCCACGCGATGTACCCGAAGTGCTTCGACGTCAAGACCGCCCAGCTGATGCTCTTCGGCATGCTCCTGATGGACCTCAACGACGCCGCGCCCCTGCACGGCATCGCCGCGCGTCGCGCCGGCGCCACCTGGGAGGAGATGCAGGCGGTGATCAGCCTCGCCTTCCTTTTCCGCGGCCTGTCCGCCGCCAACCGCGGTGCGGAGATCCTCGCCAACATCGCCAAGCGCGAGGCCGACGAAGAAGCCGGCGCGCGCCCGGCCTGAGCGGAGCGACGACCATGAGCGGACTCATCGCCGCGGCCATCGCCGCCCACGTACCCACGCTGGGGCTGGCGCAGAACACGCCCGACTACCAGCAGAACCTGGTCGATGCGGAACACACGCTGGGCGACGCCCTGCGCGCGCTCCAGCCGGACCTGTGGGTGATCGTGTCCAGCCACTGGGTCGCCACCTTCGACTGGCCGGTCGGCTGCCAGCCCCGCCACACCGGGCACTGCGTGGCCGACGAGGCTCCCCAGCTCCTCCCGGGCAGCCCGTACGACTACGCGGGCGACCCCGAATTCGCCGGCGCGCTGGTGGAGGCGCTCGGGGCCGCGGGCGTGCCCTCCGTGCGCAACGAGTCGGAGCACTACAGCTGGGACTATGGCACCTACGTACCCCTGCACCACCTGGATCCGCAGGCCCGGGTCCCCGTGGTGACCCTGCCCTCGGTGCTGATGGCGAGCGCCGATGAATGCCTGCGCGCCGGCGCGGCCGTGCATGACACCGCGCGCCGCCTGGGCCGGCGCGCGGTCTTCGTCGCCAGCACCGCGCTCAGCCACGTGCTGGTGCGCGGACGCAGCAACTGGCCGACGCCGGAGCGGCAGGAGGCGGACGCCCGCTTCATCGAGCGCCTGAAGACCGGTCGAATCGACGAAGCAATCGCGGATTTCCCCGAGTACGCCCGCTTTGTCGGCGCCGAGATGGGAGGCCGCCCGCTCGCGACCCTGCTCGGCGCGCTGCGCGCGATGGGAGCGGACGGCAGCGCGCTCGCCGCCCGACAGTACGGCGCCTACACGCAGTCTTCGGGCAGCGGCAACACGGTGATGGCGATCGCAGCGCCCGAGGTACTCGCACGCCTGGGCTGACCGGAAGCGCCACCGCCGCGCCGCATCGGCGCGGCGGTCGCCGCCCTGCCGTACACTCCCCGCCCCGAACTCCCGCGCGGGCTCAGAGCCTGAGAAGCATTTGATTTCCGCAAGCCGAGTAACCGACATGCGAGGAGACCCAGTGGCCTGCGATGCGCAGGTGCTGTGGGGTGTTCGAGGCCCAGCCAAGCGTCTGTGAGGGCAGATCCGGGGTTTTCAGGCGGCGGGTTTTCATTTCAGGCACCTCTTATGCCAGCGCTGCGGCGATTTTGGACGCACCGCTACCTCGACCGAGCATCTGCGGCGCGATCTTGGCCATACGCATCAAGTTGTGCGCCAGCGCGAACAGGTAAGCCACCGCTCGAACCTTGCCCAGCCCGCGCACAGGCATGCGCTGCAGTCCGCGGTTGCGCGCCAGTGCGTTGACGCACTCGGCCGTGGCCGCGCGTTGCTTGTACACGTCCTTGATCTCGTCGCCGGCCATGCGCGCACGCCACTGCGCCACCGGCTCGGAGTCCCCTTCCTTGCGCCGGTACTTGTCCGGCGGCGGGCGGGCGTCGTCGTCGCGCTTGTCTGCCTTGCGCCTGGGCTCGGGCACCGGGGCGATGACCTCGGTCTGGCCTTTCGTGTGCGCATGCACCGCCTCAATCTGCTCGTGCGCGGGAAAGCCCCCATCGACCAGCCATTGCCCGGGTACGGTGCCCGTGCGCTCGATGACCTGCTCGAGCATCGGCGCCATCTGCGCCATGTCGCTGCCGGTGTTGCTCACCTCCACCCCGACGATGACCTGGTCCTCGCACGTTGTGGCCAGTTGTACGTTGAACGCTGGCCGGTAGCCGCCGTCGCCCATCTTCATCACCCGCGCGTCGGCATCCGTGGTGCTGGCTCGTGCCTGCTCGGGCTTTTCACCGTTGCGCCGCTTGGCCGCCTGCACCTGCGGCAGTTGCTCCAGCGCGGCGCGGATGCACTCCTCGCGCTGCTGCGCGGCACGCTCGCGCGCAGCCTGCGCCCGGCGGCTGGCCGCTGCCGGATCGGCCGCGGCGCGTTTCTTGATGTCATCGACCAACTCGCCGGCCTCGGCCAAGTGCTGCTCGAGGCTGGCCTGCCGCCGAAACGACGCTGCGCCCGCATCGGCACGCACGCGCATGCCGTCCTGCGCCACGCGCTCCAGGCTGATCGCCCCAGCCGAGGCCAGCGCAGCGACATTGGCCGTGAGCACTTCGTCCATCAAGCTCTCGTTGCCTGAGCGAAAGTCGTTGAGCGCGTGGTAATTCACCGACACGCCACCGCAGATCCAGCGGTAGGCGTCGCTCTCGCGCGTGAGACGGGCAATCTCCCGGCCGCTGCCCACCGCATCGAGCGTGGCGTACAGCCACAGCGCGAACAGGATCCGCGGGTCGATCGCCGACCGTCCGGCGTTGCTGCCACGGGCCTTGATCGATTCGATCAACCGGCTCAGGTCCTGCCGCTCGACGTAGCCCCACACCAGCCGAGCCCGGTGATCCTCACCCAGCAGCGACTCCAGGTCCGAGGCGCGCAGTTCGATCTGCCCGCGGTTGGGCTGCAGCAACCGCGGCGGGCCTTGCCGGCGTGAAGCCGCCCGCGCCTGCTTCGCCGCGATCACCTGTTGTTCCTCGACAGCCGGCAGCTCATCGAACAGGCTGGCCGGCGATCCGTTATGACGTTCGGTCTCGTTCATGTCTCGGAGCATGCCAGTCCCAGCACAAACAGGCGAGATTGGAGAAAAACTCTCACGCTCTCAGCCGGGCAGGAAGGCCTCGAAGCTTGCGGGCAGGGGCGCGTGCTCCAGGCTGCGCTGGGTGAACAGGAAGCGGCCGTCGCAGACGAAGCCGAGGTCCTCCCAGTCGACCGTGTTGAGCGCGTCGCGGAAGGCCTCGATGTCTACATCGGCGCGGCGCGGGAAGACCGCCAGCACCGCGCCGTCGTAGTCGGTGCAGGGGTGGACGAAGAAGGGCTTCGCCACCCGTGTCTTGCCGTTCACATACACTCGCGGCTGCGCGCTGCGGTGGTGCAGGCGGCCCCACATCCACCAGTTGGATTCGTCGAAGCGGGTGACCTTGCGCTGCAGCAGGCGCGCCTTGTGCGGCGCCAGCACCGCCGGCGGCGGATCGCCCGGCTCGCTCCAGATCATGCGCCGGGTGAGGCCGGTGCTGACCGTCGACGAGCACACGAAGTCGCGGTTGCCATGCACCGCGTCGGTGAACAGCTCGTCGGCGCCCGACACCGCGCCGACCTTGACGAAGGCCACGTCGGCCAGGCGCAGCGGGTAGTCGCCGCGGGCGAACATCAGGTGGCCGCCGGCCTCGACGAAGTGGCGCTCCTCCCAGGCCGGCGCCGCCAGCCCGGCGGCGAGGTCGTCGCCGACGCCGAGCGCGCAGTAGCGCATCGCGCGCTCGCTGCGCCCCTTCTCGAAGCGCCAGATCAGGCAGTTCGGCACCGCGTCGTCGAACACGCGCGCATCGCCGAGTTCGATCGCGTCGGTGATCGAGCCGGATTCGACCAGCAGGCGGTTGAGTTTCACCGCCGAGGTCGCCTTGAGGAAGTCGCGCGGGGTGATGAAGATCAGCTCGCCGCCCGGGCGCAGGTGGCGCAGGCACTTGGCGATGAAGAACAGGTAGAGGTTGGCGCGCCCGTCGAGGACGTCCCCGTAGGCGCCACGCTCGATCAGCGCCCGCGTGCTCTCGGCGATGTCCTGGATGCGCACGTAGGGCGGGTTGCCGATGATGGTGTCGAAGCCCTCGCGCTCGGGGTAGGCGAAGAAGTCGATCGCCTGCGCGCCCGGCGGGCAGTGGTCGGGGTCGAGCTCGAGGCCGACCGCATCGGGCAGATGGCGCAGGAAGGCGCCGTCGCCGCACGAGGGCTCGAGCACGCGGCCCGCGTTGCGACGCAGCGCGACCATGGCGCGGACCACCGGCGCGGGGGTGAACACCTGACCGAGCGCGGCGATGTCGCGCAGTCCGAGGGGGAGCTGGGTGGGCGGGGAGGAAGAGGCGGCGATCGGGGAGGGCATGGGGCGCGATCTTACCAAGCGCACGCGCGTGGAGGCCGGCGATTCCCGGAAATCGCATGAAGGCGCTGCGCGCGCCCGTCGCCGCTGCCGCGGGAGCGGGCCTGCCCGCGAGAACGAGCTCGAGGCGCGCCCCGAGCGCGGCCTTGGCGCGCGAACTCGCGGCCTCAAAGCGCGGCGATCGCGGTGCGCAGGCGCGCGATCAGCTCGGGCACCGCCCGCAGCCGGGAGGCCTCCTCGTCGAGGATGGCCTCGAAGGCACGCTTGCGGAAGACGCGCAGCTCGGACGCGTCGGCCGCGTCGGGCCCACCGACGGCGCTGGCGACGATGCCGACCAGGCGCTCGGCCGCATGCAGGCGCCCCCACAGGTAATCGTTCTCGCGCGCGGCCGCGCTGAGGAAGCCGCCGAAGCCCGCGAACGCTGTCCCCGCCAGCACCGGGCGCGCCTCCGCCGCGGCGGCGAGCGTGGTCGCGTCCTGCGGGCTGATGCGGTCGATCAGCACCTCCTCCAGCGGTCCGCTGCCGAGCGCGAGCGCCCCCAGCGCGGGACGCAGGATCACGTCCCAGTAGAAATAGCCCAGATAGGCGGTGAGCAGCTGGCGGCGGCAGTGCGGCTCGATCGCCCGCACCGCGTCGGAGACCAGCACCGCGTCCATGTTCGCGTTGGCGTCGCCGATCCGGCAGGCTTCGCCGAGGCGCTCGATCAAGGCGTCGAGCGCGTCCGCATGGTGCGCCGCGAACGCGAACGCGTCCGCCTCGGGCCGCGCCACCGCGGCGGCGGTCACCGGCTGCAGCAGGGCACGCACCGCCGCGGCGGCGGGCGCGTCCACGAAGGTGCAGTCGTCGTAGATCGCCAAGGCATCGAGGCACTCGTGGATGCCGGTCTTCACGACGTCGAGCACCCCCGGAGCGGTGGTACAGCGGTCCTCGCCCGGCAGGGCGTGGTACAGGGTGTTGAGCTCGTGCAGCACGAAGTTGATGCGGCGGCGCTTGTACTCGATGCCGAAGCGGATCACCACGCGCGCGAAGGCGGGCATGTCGACATCCTCGCGCACGTCGTCGGCGACGCGGTAGTGCTCGCGCAGGATGCCGGCGTGCGCTGCCCAGGCCTCCACCACCTGCTGCAGCCAGCGCGCGCCCGGCGACTCGCGCGCGCAGCCGCACAGGCTGCCGAGCAGGCCGGCGAGGAAGTCGAGCGCCTCCAGCACCAGCGCGCGCCACCACGGGTCGTACACCAGCGGCATCGCCCCCAGCATGTTGGTCGAGGTCAGCCGCCAGTGGCGCAGCTCGGCGGCGGTGGAGGACCCCGACAGGGCGCCGCCGGTGGCGCGCTCGACGAGCGCCTCGACCTCGGGCCGGCTCTGCACGATCATCGCCTTGAGGCGGCGGATCTGGCGGTTGTAGCGGCTGATCTCGGCGAGCTCCTGGTGGATCGGCTGGTGACGCGGCAGGTCGGACAGGGCGCTGCGCAAGACCTCGAACCAGCCCGGCTCGCCCTCCCCGCCCTCGCCGCCGGCGCCCTGCCCGGTGCGCGCCTCGGCGTGCGGATCGATGAAGATCAGGCGCCGGTCCACCTCGCGGAAGGCACGGTGGACGCGGATGTAGCCGACGGCGGCGAGGATGGGCTTGTTGTCGAGCACGCTGCCGTCGAGCAGCACCACCCCCTCGGGGTCCATGCCGCTCGCGCGGTAATGCGCGAAGTTGCGCGCCAGGAAGCGCTCGCGCGAGCTCCACGCCAGCCCGCGCGCGGCGAGCAGGGCGTCCATCTCGCCCAGCCGGGCGGGCGGGAATGCGCCCGGGTAGGAGGCCGAGGCGCGCGCCGCGAAGGCGAGCGAGGGCGCGTTGTCGAGGCCGAAGTCGCTATCGAGCTCGCCGGTCCGGCGATGCTCGCAGGCGAAGCGCAGCAGGTGGCGGTGCTCGCGCTCGCGCAGCAGCGGCGGATCGTGGGTGAACAGCGCGCGCTCGATGCCGCGGAAGTCGGTCACCGTGACCGCGAGCGACAGGCAGGTGCCCGAGGGCAGCAGCGAGCCGGCCGCCACGGAGCCGGTCTCCATCGCGAGCAGGCCGTCGAGCAGCTCCGCGCTCAGCCGGGTGCCGTCGAGCGGCGGGCTGAACCAGCGCGAACGCACGAAGGCGAGCGCGCGCTCGAGCGTCTCGGGGTCGGGCTGCGCCTCCAGCATGCCCTCTCGCCGCGCCCACGCCAGCAGCGGCCGCAGCAGGGGGCGGAAGTACCACTTGTCCCACCTCCCGGCGCGCGCCTCCGGGGCGATCAGGCGCTGCATGTCGGCGCGCTCCAGCCACAGCCGCGTCACCGGCGCCAGGCTGAGGTCATGCGCCAGCGCCCGCGCGAGCGCGATGCCGTTGATCGCCCCCGCCGACGCGCCCGAGATCACATCCACCAGCACGCGCAGGTCCACCGTGCGGCCGAGGCGCTTGAGCAGGTCGAAATACACCTCGGCGGTCCACGCGTCGGCCCCCGCGCCCGCCGGGTAGGCATGGCCGGGCGCCTGCTTGGCGGCCGGGCCCTCGACGCGGTGGTAGGCGCGCGAGGCGCGCGCGAGGTTGAGCAGTTCGCGGTTGATGCCGTGCTGGTACACCGCGAGCGAGACGCCGCCGAACAGCACCAGTGCGAGCCGCAGCTCCTTCTCCTTCATCGCCCCCTCCAGCGTGCCGGACCTCGTGCAAGGGCTTCAAGCTCGCACCCGCGCACGCCGCCGTCAAGCGCCGTCCGGGCCGATGCCCGACGATCCGGGGCGACCGCGCCGCCCGCTTTGCCTATACTTCCGGAGCCCCACCCAAACGAGGAGAAGAGAACCGATGTCCACCTGGTACCCCGACAACGCAGAATCCATCGGCCGCACCCCGCTCGTGCGCCTGAACCGCGTGCTCGACGGCGCGCAAGCCACCGTGCTGGCCAAGATCGAGGGCCGCAACCCGGCCTATTCGGTCAAGTGCCGCATCGGCGCGGCGATGGTCAAGGACGCGATCGCCCATGGCCGCCTCGGCCCGGGCCAGGAGATCGTCGAGCCCACCAGCGGCAACACCGGCATCGCGCTCGCCTTCGTGTGCGCCGCGCGCGGCATCCCGCTGACCCTGACCATGCCCGAGACCATGAGCGTGGAGCGCCGCAAGCTGCTGGTCGCCTACGGCGCCAGGCTGGTGCTGACCGAAGGCCCCAAGGGCATGAACGGCGCCATCGCCAAGGCCAGGGAGATCGTCGACAGCGACCCCGGCCGCTACGTGCTGTTGCAGCAGTTCGAGAACCCCGCCAACCCGGCGATCCACGAGACCACCACCGGCCCGGAGATCTGGAACGACACCGACGGCGGCATCGACATCCTGGTGTCGGGCGTGGGCACCGGCGGCACCATCACCGGCATCTCGCGCTACATCAAGCGCGTGCGCGGCAAGGACATCCAGTCGATCGCGGTCGAGCCCACGGCCAGCCCGGTGATCAGCCAGACCCTCGCCGGCCAGCCGCTCACGCCCGCGCCGCACAAGATCCAGGGCCTGGGCGCCGGCTTCGTGCCCAAGGTGCTCGACCTGTCGCTGATCGACGCGGTCGAGCAGGTGACGAACGAGGACGCCGTGCTCTACGCCCGCCGCCTGGCACGCGAGGAGGGCATCCTCGCCGGCATCTCCTGCGGCGCGGCGGTGGCCGCCGCGGCGCGCATCGCCCAGCAGCCCGAGAACGCCGGCAAGACCATCGTGGTGATCCTGCCCGACTCGGGCGAGCGCTACCTGAGCTCGATCCTCTTCGAGGGCCTGTTCGACGAAAAGGGCATGGCGATCTGACCAGGCCATGACGGTCCGCGTGCGCCGCGCGTACGACCCGCCCGCAGTCGAAGACGGCTGCCGGGTGCTGGTCGATCGCCTGTGGCCGCGCGGACTCGCGCGCGAGAACGCGCGCATCGAGCACTGGCTGCGCGAGCTCGCGCCGTCGAACGAGCTGCGCAAGTGGTTCGCCCACGACCCCGCGCGCTGGGATGAATTCCGCCACCGCTACGCCGACGAGCTGCGCGCGCCCGCAGCCGCAGCGGCGCTCGCCGCGCTGCACGGCCTGCTCGCCGCGCACCCCGTCCTCACCCTGCTGCACGCCGCGCGCGACACCACGCACAACAACGCCGAGGCGCTGCGCCAGTGGCTGGAGGCCAAGGGCGCGCCACGGGCCGCACGGGAATGAGTCAGCCCGTGCCGAGGCCGCGCCGCGCCTCCTTCGCACTCTCGTAGAAGTGCGGTGCGATGCGCCGCTTCTCGAGTTCTTCCCCCAGCTTCATGCGCAGGAAGCTGTTGCCGGTATAGCGCGTCACCGTGCGGTAGTGGGCGTCCATCAGGCCCTTCACCATATCGACGTAGGCGTTCACCAGCTCGGGCACGATCGAGAAGCGGTCGTAGTTCACCACCGCATCGACCTTGCGCCCGAGCGGCGCTACGACGCCCTCGACCGCGGCGCGGATCTCGGCGATGTCCTCCGCGCTGCGCACCACGAGCCCCTCGAAGTCGATGAACAGCACGCCCTGGCGCGCGTCATAGCTGAGCCTGCGTGCGAGCGGCAGCTCCAGCAGGTCGCGCCGCAGGCCCATCGGCGCGTCGGCGAAGATGCGTGCATCCATCAGCCTAGGCGGACGCCTCATGAGCGGCACGAAATCCATGCGATCGAGGATGTCGCGCTGCAGGTCCACCCCGGGGGCGATCTCGATCAGCTCCAGCCCTTCCTCGCACAGGCGGAAGACGCAGCGCTCGGTGACGTAGAGCACGTCCTTCTTCCACCTCGCTGCCTGGCTGCCGCTGAACGTGCGATGTTCGACCACGTCGACGAACTTCCTCGCCTCGCCCTCGCGGACGATGCGCAGGCGACCGTCCTCCACCGAGACCTCCAGCCCGCCCGCGCTGAAGGTGCCCACGAAGACCACCCTCTTGGCGTTCTGCGAGATGTTGATGAAGCCACCGGCTCCGGCCAGCCGCGGGCCGAACTTGGACACATTGAGGTTGCCCTCGCGGTCGGCCTGGGCAAGGCCGAGGAAGGCGATGTCCAGCCCGCCGCCGTCGTAGAAATCGAACTGGCTGGGCTGGTCGATGATCGCCTGGGTGTTGACCGCCGCGCCGAAGGACAGCCCGCCGGCGGGGATGCCGCCGATCACGCCCGGCTCGGCGGTAAGCGTCACGAGGTCGATCACCTGCTCCTCCGCGGCCACGGTGGCTACCCCCTCGGGCATGCCGATGCCCAGGTTCACCACCGCATCCGGGCTCAGCTCCATCGCCGCGCGGCGCGCGATGATCTTGCGCTCGCTCATCGTCATGGCCCCGACCGCCGACATCGGCACGCGGATCTCGCCGGCGAAGGCCGGGTTGTACTGCTCGCTGTAGGTCTGCATGTGGTGCTCGGGGCGATCGGCCACCACCACGCAGTCGACCAGCACGCCCGGCACCTGCACCTGGCGCGGATTGAGCGAGCCGCGCTCGGCGATGCGCTCGACCTGCACGATGACGATGCCGCCCGAGTTGCGCGCCGCCATCGCGATCGCGCGCGCCTCCAGGGTCAGCGCCTCCTTCTCCATGGTGACGTTGCCGTCGGGGTCGGCGGTGGTGCCGCGGATGATGCCGACGTGGATCGGGAAGGCCTTGTAGAACAGGTAGTCCTCGCCGTCGATCGGCATCAGCCGCACCAGGTCCGCGGTGGTGCGCGCGTTGAGCTTGCCGCCGCCGAAGCGCGGGTCGACGAAGGTGCCCAGGCCGACCCGGGTCAGCGTGCCCGGCTTGCCCGCGGCGATGTCGCGGAACAGGTGCGAGATCACCCCCTGCGGCAGGTTCCAGGCCTCGATGCGGTTGTCCACCGCGAGCGCCTGCAGCTTGGGCACCAGGCCCCAGTGCCCGCCGATCACGCGCGCTACCAGGCCATCGTGGCCTAGATGGTTGAGGCCGCGGTCCTTGCCGTCGCCCTGACCGGCGGCGTACACGAGCGTCAGGTCGCGCGGCGCGCCGCGGCCCTCGGCACCGGCTTCGCCACCGTCGAGGAAGCGCTCCTCGAGCGCGATCGCGATGCTCTCGGGGAAACCGATGCCGACAAAGCCGCCGGTGGCGACCGTGTCGCCGCTGCGGATCAGGCGCACCGCCTCGCGCGCCGACACGATCTTGCCGGTGTCGGCCGCGCGCAGCGAGGCGGCCATCGGATGGGTGGTCGTACTCATGCGGATCTCCTGTGGGCGACGGTCAGAAGCTGCCGAACAGCGTGCCGAGGGTGATCACCACCACCAGCGCGACAAGCGGGAATACCACCGTGTTCATCGCGATGAAGCCATAGGACTCGCGATGGGTCAGGCGGCAGATGGCCAGCAGCGAGATCACCGCGCCGTTGTGCGGCAGGGAGTCCATGCAGCCCGAGGCCATGGTGGCGATGCGGTGCAGCAGCTCGGGGCTGATGCCGGCGGCGGTGGCCATGGCGAGATATTCCGCACCCAGGGTCTTGAGCGCGATCGACATGCCGCCCGAGGCCGAGCCGGTGATGCCGGCGAGCACGTTCACCGCGACCGCCTCCGAGATGAGCGGATTGCCCGGAGCGATGCCCAGCACCAGGTCGCGGATCACCACGAAGCCGGCGAGCGAGGCGATCACGGTGCCGTAGCCCACCTCGGTGGCGGTGTTGAGGATGGGCAGCATCGAACCGAACGAGCCCTCGTTGACCGTCTTCATCAGGTTGGCCCAGCGCGTCCAGTGCAGCACCACCAGGAGCAGGATCGAGACCGACAGCGCGACGATGATCGCCCAGATGCCGATCAGCGAGCGCGCATCCTGCAGGCCGCCGAACTCCGGCTTGGCGAGGTAGCTGGTGTCGAGGTTGGGCAGCACCTGCTTGGCCATCAGGAAGTTGAGGCCGATCACCACCAGGATCGGCAGCAGCGCGATCCAGAAGCCCGGACGCGGCGCATCCGCCGGCTCGCTGTCCGGCTCGCCGCTGTGGTGACCGTAGCCTTCGCCGCGGGCCATCAGCTTCTTCGCCTGGGCGCTCAGCCACCAGGTGCCGAGGCCGAACATGATCAGGCCGCCGATCAGGCCGAGGCCGGGCGCGGCAAAGGCGTCGGTGCCGAAGAAGGGGCTGGGGATCGCGTTCTGGATCGCCGGCGTGCCGGGCAGCGCGGTCATCGTGAAGGTGAAGGAGCCGAGCGCGATGGCGGCGGGAATCAGCCGCTTGGGGATACCGGCCTCGCGGAACAGCGCGGCGCCGATCGGATACACCGCGAACGCCACCACGAACAGCGACACGCCGCCATAGGTCAGGATGCCGCAGGCGAGCACGATCGCCAGGATTGCGCGCTGGCTCCCGACCTTGGCGACGATGGCGTGCGCGATCGCGCGCGCCGAGCCCGAGTCGTCCATCATCTTGCCGAACAGCGCACCGAGCAGGAAGAGCGGGAAAAACTGGATCACGTAGCCGCCCATGGCCTTCATGAAGACCTGGGTGTAGGTCGGCAGCAGCATCGCCGCCTCGCCCGACATCAGCACGGCGAACAGCGCCAGCAGCGGCGCCAGCAACAGGACGCTGATGCCGCGGTAGGCAAGGTACATCAGCAGTACGAGGGACAACAGGATGCCTAGGGTGCCCATGGGGCTTCTCCTCCAATCGTGTTCTGGTTAGCGGGACCGGCCGCGGCTGCGGCGGCTGGCTGTACCTCACTTAGCAGGACACGTGCCAGGAGCGCGCACGGGGGACAGGCGGCGCCGATCGGAGGCGCTCCCTAGCGCCCGATGCGTTGAAGGCATTGACGTATCGATATTGTTTATAGTTTTTTGTCATTGTCGCGCCGGGAGTTCCGCCGCCGATAATCATGTCCACGTTTACAGACATGTCCAGTAATCTGGAAGAATCCCAAGGTGATTTTCCAGATTACTGGACACTACGCTCCGAGCTCAGGGCTCAGCGCTGGATGCCGTGCTGCTGCAGCTTGGCGTAGAAGCCGGCGCGCGAGATCCCCAGCCGGCTGGCCGCCAGGCGACGGTTGCCGCCGCAGGCCTGCAGCGCGGCGAGCAAGGCCTTGCGCTCGGCACGCGCCAGCGTGTCGGCGAGCGCCTCCACGCTGTCTCCGGCCAGCTCGGGGCCCACGGCCGGCGCAGCCGCGGAGGCGGCG
>NZ_AMXF01000057.1 GCF_000310225.1 Thauera phenylacetica B4P | reverse complement strand
AGGCGGGCGCGCGCCGGCTGGCGATCGACACCGCGCTGGGTGCGGCGAAGCTGGCCGCCAGTTCAGAAGATTCGCCCGCCGTGCTGCGCCAGAAGGTCACCTCCAAGGGCGGCACCACCGAGGCCGCGCTCGCCAGCCTGGCGGCGTCCGGCTGGCACGACGAACTGGTTGCCGCGGTGAAGGCCGCCGAGGATCGCGGCCGCGAACTCGGCGCACAACTCGGCCGGGACTGAGCCATGCTCGCCAACATCCTCCTGCTGGTCATCAACGCTGCCGCCGGCTTCATCACGCTGATGCTGCTGGCGCGCTTCTACATGCAGTGGCAGCGCATCTCGTTCCGTAACCAGATCGGCCAGTTCGTGGTCAGCACCACCGACTGGATCGTTCGCCCGCTGCGCCGCGTCATTCCCGGCGTGTTCGGCCTCGACATGGCGAGCCTGCTGCCGGCCTGGGTGGTGCAGGTGCTGCTGGTGGCCTTTGAGCTCAGCCTGCGCGGCGCGGTATTCAGCGGCAACACCGCTGCGGTGATCGCCGGCTTGGCGGGGGTGGGCCTGATCGAGCTGGTGCGCATGATGGTGTATCTGCTGTTCGCGGTCGTGCTCGGCTCGGCGCTGCTGTCGTGGGTGAGCCCGCATTCGCCGCTGGCGCCCATGCTCAATGCGATCGCGGCGCCCTTCCTGCGGCCGTTCCGCCGTGTGGTGCCGACCATCGCCAACGTCGACCTGTCGCCGCTCGTGCTGCTGCTGGTGCTGCAGATCGTGCTGATGGTGCTCGCCGGCGCCCGCAACGGTTTTGCGCCGCTGCTGTTCGTGGGCTGAGCGTTCGGGGCTGGAAGTTCGCGGGCAAGCCCGCTCCCACGGCGCGTCGGTCGCGCCGCCAATCCAGGATCGGCTGACCTCTGTGTTTTGAATTGGGCAGAGCAGTGACGTTACGTCATGGCATGCATGCCTTTTCAAGCAGCCGTCCCACGTATGCTGAATCGTTCTTCATGAAGAGGATATTGATCTCGAGAAACTCTTCCAGGCTGTGCAAGCCGAAATTCCTCTGCAATGAGCTGAGCTGAGTCGGAGAGACGATGAAGCTTGAAAGGCTGACCTTGTCGTCGCCCAATCGCTTTTCGATGTCCTTGATGACCTTGCAGAATTGCACTTTCGGACTGGTGATTCCTTCGTGAATCAGGCCATGTGGTTCGATGAAGACGATCTGCTGTCTGTCGCCGTCGATGATCCACAAGATGAAGTCAGGGTAGAAACTACCCGCCTCGAAGAAGCCGATACCCCCGCCTCGCGCCTTGTTGCGTAGAAGGAAGAACTCCTTACCCGCAAAGGCAGATTGATTTTCGAGAAGGTGGGCGTGCAGATCCCTGACGAAATCGAATTCGCTGTCTTTCAGGGCAACCGGGCTGATCTTGATGCGCGACGTTGGTCCAGCGCCGTCCGGCATGTGCAGCAGTGGCGAATAGAGGTGGATGCCACCCAGTAGAGCGTCGGGAGGCAGGCCGCCCGGCCGCGATTTGTCGTGCAAGCGCGTCGTAGCGCTGGAGTCCTTGATCGATCGTGCCAACGTTTCTACGTCCGCAGCGAGTTGCTTCAGGTCCGAGATCAGCGTCGACTCGTTGGCATCGACCATGATCTTCCAGTGATCGTCCTGCTTGGGCAGGTTATCGTCGGCTGCGGTGAGTTCGCGGTATTCGAGCCGCTGCTCGAAGAAGGCATCGACCTGGTGATTGAAAAGCGCCTCCATCAGTCGCTTGAGCAAGGTTGTGACAATCAACTGCCATTGCCGCACTTCCGCCCACGCGCGAGGCTGCATGAGGGTGTCTGGCGCATACAGGCGATACCACGCACCGTGGCCGTCGGTGAAAAGCTTCGGCAGATCGTCGCGGTGGACCAGCAGGTTCTCGAACCGGCGCACGCGCTTGAAGGCTTCCAACTCGAAGAACACCGCGTCCCAGTCGATCAGCGCGAGCTGATGGCCCTTGAACAGTTGTGTCTGTTTTGCCGTTGCTTCCGAAACATTCGCTTTGCCGACCGCAAGGGCCTCGATACGCGGATACCAGTCGAGCTCGATCTGGCGCGCGATGACCTTGGCGGGTAGCGGCAATCTGAGGATGGGCAGCGGCGCGTCGAGCTTGAAGTCGTATTCCCTGCCGTTGTCCTTCTTTCGCTTTGGGCGAAGCACCTTCAGCCGGGTACCGAAGTTCCGCGTGGTGTGCATCGGCACCTCGATCACTTCCTGGCGCTCGTTGCCGGGCAGCCCCTCTGCGGCGAGGTAATCGCGGAACCGTTGCATGAACTCGGCTTCGATGCCGAACACCTGCAAGGTCTCCAGCCAATGGATGTTGGCAGGCCTCGGAACGTTGATGCGGGTGCAGCGGCTGCTGCGTTTGAGGCTCCAGTCGAAGCCTTTCAGGCGCACGCCGCGGCCGAACAACTGGATGATCTGCGATCCTTCAGACTTGCCGACGTGCATCAGCCCGAGGGTGGAAACGCGCCAGCAATCCCAGCCCTCGATGAACTTCTTCGCACCGATGAGGATGTTGACGGGCGACTGGCTGTCGGATGCCCCCGAAAACAGCGGCCTGTCATCGAACTCGCTACTGGTGATCTCCACCTTTTCGGCCGGAATCCGTTCGCCGATGTGGTCTGCCAGCCCCTTGGCGTCGCCGACATTGATCAACCCGAATGGGCGTTCGGCATGGCCGACGCGCAGGTGGATCTCGCCGCTGTCGCCCTTGATGCGTGTGATGCGAAGAATGCCACCTGAGCGCGCCTGAAAGACCTCACCAAGGATCGAGCCGTAGATCTCGTCTACCGTCCCGCCAGCACCGAGCATGTTCTGCAGGACAGGGAAGCAGCTCGCGAAGATGTCATTGCCGTCCGCATCGATCATGCCATTGGCCGCGCCGGACTGTGTCAGCAAGAGCTGGATGTCTTTCTTGCTGGTCGCCGGGTCGGCTACAAACTCGCCGAGGAACAGGACGATCCTTGCCACGTCCGCGATTGCCGCCTTCTCGTCCTGATTCGCGCCGCCCGGTTTGCTGACACTGCCGCCGACAAAGACCCACAGCGGTTTCTCCAGGTTGAAGGGGCGCAAGGCCAGCGTATCGCGGTCGTACAGGCGCAACTGCTGGAAGTAGGCCAGCAAGCAGGCGGTCAGGTATCGGCGCGTGTCGGCGCCTTCCTTCGCCAGGTTGAGAATGCTGTAGTCCTTGCCGAAACCGTCCTCGTAAAAGTAGCGGTACGAGTAATCGAACAGCACGCTCTTCGCGTAGGTCTGGGTGATCGACTCGCTGCCAGCCGCTGCCACGGCCTGGGCGAAAGTGGCGGAATACTCGAAGACGAAACCGCGCGCCGCGATTGCCTCACGCCGTTTCAGCCAGCCGGTCTCCTCTTCGCTGCCCAGTCCGCGGTGGCCCTCGTCGACCAGCAGCAGGTTGTTGTCGCCGAACTCGGAGACGGCCACCGTGTTCTCGCGCCGAACTTCGCCCAGCTTGGTGATCTCGATGACGTCCACCCGTCCAAGGTCCGGTGAGCCGAGCAGGTCCGCGCGAAAGCGCTGTGATGCAATTCCGTTCTGCCCCAGTTCCCGCAGATGCTGCTCGGTCAGCGATTCGTTCGGAGTGATCAGTACCGAGCGCGAGAACTCGTTCTCGCGGTTCGACAACTTCGCGTAATGGCGGAACTGGAGAACGTTGGCGTGCATCAAGAACGTCTTGCCGCTGCCGGTCGCATTCTGGAAACACAGGCGGTTGAGGTCGGCGACCGTGAAAGGCTCCACCGTCGTCGGCAGCCTCGCCGCCGTTCTCCACGCGTTGAAGCGCAGCAGGAATTCGTTGAGCGAATCGAGCAGTTGTGCGGGCTGGTGGAAGAATAGATCCAGGTAGCGTTCGGTGAAGATCAGCGATAACCACTGGAAATACTTCCACACGATGCGGCGCTCGCCGCCAGCCTGTCGGCGGTCGTTCAGTGTCTTCGTGTGCGCGAGGATATTGTCTTCGTAGGCCGCAAGCTCGGCCGCCGACACCTTCGCCGACGCCGGCCAGTTGGCATTCAGCTCGCGGAAGAAGCGGTGGCGCCCATCCTCGTGCAACCCTTCCTTGTCTTCGTCGATGATCGTATGGGCCAGACGCCGGATCGGCGGGATGCTGCGCCCGTCGGTGTCCTTGTGCTCTGTCAGCGGATCGACGCCGAACTGCTCGATCATCCAGGCGTTGAGCACCAGCTTGAAAATGAAAGGGTCGGCAGTCTTCGCCGAGCCTTTCGCCTTCTTCACCGTGCCGGCCGTCTTGGCGTTCTTCTTGGTGGTTGCCATGTGATTGCGTATTCCGATCAGGCGACCGCAGACAGGTTCTCTGTCGGCTCGCCCAGCCCTTCAAGGGTTGTCAGCCATTCGCCGAAGTGCGGGCAGGCTGTGCGCACGGTGGTGAGCGTCGTCTTGTGGAGGATGGTGGGGCCGTCCGAAGTCTTCTTGAAGCTCGGGATCAGGCGCTCGATGCGTGCGGACGGGTGTGTCGCCGGATCGTTGTTGATCTCTTCCGGTGTCCCTGCCTGTTGCACGATGGCCGACAGTGCCGCAGCCAATGCCGGATTGCCGAAATGTTCGGCGACGGCTTCCGGTCTGCTGAACAGCCAGGCCTCGAACTCGTGCAGGGCGAGAAAGGGCATGAAGCGCGCCTGGTCGATGTCGTCCGCAAACGCTTGTTGCAGGCGAATCGCCTTGTCGTGCGCCGTCAAACCGGGTGTCGCCAGGACGGCTGCACGCCCGGGGAAGTCCTCCGGCAGTCCATAGAAATCCAGCAAGGTCGTCACGCGGGCGTTCCTGTCGCCCAGCAGTTCCAGGAGGTTCTGCCGGATCTTGGCATAGCTCGTCACCCCACCCCGAAACGCGCCACCGCTCATGATCCGCTTGGTCCGCAAGACAGTGACGCTGGCATAGACGCCAAAGGCGGCGAGGTGGGGCGCCAGCGTTCGCTTGGCGAAGACCTCCTCGGACTGGCCCTCCACCAGAATCAGCAGACGAGTCATCAGGGCCGCCCCCCGATGATGTTCTTTTCCCATAGGTCGCCCACGCTGTAGTCGTTCATCCAGCTCGACAAGTCCTGCTCCGTCAGGCGACGGAAATGGGTACGCAGGCCATCGTTGTCGGCGATGATGATCGCCTCGGGCGAGAACTGGTTGAGCAGCGTGACCGACTGCGTCGCCAGGATTACCTGACTGCGCCGGGCTGCAGCCTCGATCATCTCGGACAGGATCGTGATGGCGAAGGGGTGCAGGCCAAGCTCCGGCTCATCGAGCAGGATCAGCGACGGCAGAGACGGCTGCAGCAGCAGCACGGCGAGGCAGATGAACCTGAGCGTGCCGTCCGACAGCGAAAAGCCGTCGAAATAGGCGTCCGAGCCCTTCTGTCTCCATTCCAGCTTGATCTTGTTCGGGTTGGTGCGCGACGGTTCGAGCGTGAAGTCGTCGAAAAACGGCGCGACCAACTGCACATGCTCGACGACGTGCCGGTACTCGGTAGGATGCGTCAGCTTCATCCAGTACAAGAATGCGGCGAGGTTGGCCGCATCGGAGCGGAAGGTCCGGTTGTCGTCGATGTCCTGCGTCTTCTTCGCCGGGGCCGAACTCGATGTGTCGTGGAAGTGATAGACCACCCAGCCCTGCACGCCTTCCAAGACGTGCTCTGCAACGCGTTTGCCCTGTCCTGCGGTATTGGCCGCTTCATGCAGCGCTGTTTCCTTGTGTCCTGCGCCGATCTGAAGACTCCATGGGCGCGAGTAGTAGCGCACATCGTGGTAGTAAATCGTCTCCCAGTCGAAGACCATGGTGTCGCCGACCGCGGGCTTCAGACAGAAGCTGTACGCGTTGCTCCCGAAGTCGAAACGGAAGGACATCTTCGGCGTGGTCTTCTCGCCGTGGTGCAGGAGGCGGTCCGGCCCACCATGTTCGCCGACGTAGAGCTGCAACTGTTTCGACAGCACGGAATTGAGGAAGCGAAAGACGCCGATCAGGTTCGACTTTCCGGCGCCGTTCGGGCCAATCACGACGTTGAGGCGCTGCAGTTCCAGTTCGCAGCTATCGATGGATTTGAACCCGTTGACGGTCAGCTTGTTGAGCAGCGACATATCAGCTCTCCTCTCCGGACCACATCCGGCGGTGGAATTCCTCTTCGAGCAGTCGCACCTCGCCGTACTTGCCAAGATTCGGCAAGTTGTGCGTGCCGTTGATGTAGATGAGGTCGTAGAGCGTCTTGTCCTCGCGTCGCGTGGGATTCCACTTCATCTTCTGCGACAGGAAGGCTTCGAGCGCCGCCGCGTCCTGCTCGGGGTCGTCGGTGAGCGTACGCCACAGCACCAGCACGCTCTGGCGGTGCAGGTCGTCACCCGGCCGGGTGCGCACGTAACCCTCCACGGGGCGGAACCACCACGTGCCATCGTCCGCCTCGGTCAGAGCCGTGGCCTGCAGGCGCGTGTGTGCATCCTGCGGCAGCAGCGGATCGGGCTTGCGCACGAAGCTCGCCGTGAAGCGCCGGCCGGCGTGCAGTTTGTCGACGTGCAGGCCGATCAGCCAGTTGAAGGTCTCGATCAGGTCGACATTGCGCTGCTCGCGCTCGTCGGAGCCAGGCTTCTTGATCTCCAGTCGATACGCCGTCGGGTCGCGGAACTGGGCGACGTTGAGCAGGCTTTGGCTACCGTGGGTTTCGACCTCGAGCATGTAACGCAGCAGGTAATCGCGCTGGAGAGCCGCGTCGCCCTGCTTGCAAACATGTTCGTCGCGCGTATTGAGCGCGAGGTTGTTCAGGCAATCTTCATAGGATTCGAGTCGGACATATTTGAAACAGTGCGAAATCCCATCGCGTGCCATTGGCTTGCCATCGGCCCACTCGCTGGCGTAAATCGCCTTTTTGACGCGCGGCAGCACCAGTTGATCGAAATAATCCTCCATCTCAACCAACGCATAACGACGCTGCCCACGGTCTTCCCGGTTCTGCTGAATGACCGCGTGGGCTGTTGTGGCCGAGCCCGCAAAAAAATCCAATACCCAATCTGACGATTCAGGATGGGTGGCCAGCGCCAATACCCGGCGCAGCAAGGCGGTGGGTTTGGGCGTCTGAAAAACCACTTCCTCGGCATCCAGCTTGACGCAGGCGAGCAGTTCCTTCTTGGCGTCCTGAGTGTGGCCGACCTCGGCGTAGGGCCAGATGGTTTGCGGGACCCGCCCCTGTTTGACTTCGGAAAGGAAGCGTTTAAGACGAGGAATATTGTCGCCGTCTTCTCCCCACCAGATGCGTCCGTCGCGGTTCAGTTCATCGAACCGGGTCCTGGATACCCGCCAGTAGGTGCCGGGCGGCGGGCCGGGGATGTGCCGCCCGGAAGGGCTGGTGATCGCGTAGCGGCCTTCGCTATAGGGGTTGCGCGCGGAAACGTCACCGGATGTCCATGGACCCCGTGGGTCCTTGTCGGGGTTGCTGTAACGCGCCTCCATTTCCGCTGTGCGCGGCAGCAGGCGCGGTGTCCAGGTCACGCCATCCCGGGCATACACCAGTACGAAATCATGGTCTTCAGAGAAGTGCCGGGCCGAATTCTTTGGCGAGAAAATCTTCTGCCAAATCACCGTGGCGACGAAATTTTCGCGCCCCCAGACGGCATCGGCCGCTTGGCGGAACACGGCTTGTTCGTTGTCGTCGAGCGACACAAAAAGGGCGGTTTTCTCCGCTGCCAGTGTGTGCGCCAAGCGCAGACGCTCATCGATCATCGACAACCATGAGGCGTGGGGATAGGCGTCTTTGTAGCGAAAGCCATCCGAGCCGGTGTTGTAGGGTGGGTCGATATAGATGCACTGGATGTGCTCGCGTAGTTTGCCGTTCATCAAGCGCAGCGCGTGACTATTCTCTGCGTGCACGAGAAGGCCTCCCGTGCGCTCGTCCAGTCCTTCGATGGCTTCGATGAGTGTTTGATTGAATTGATCGGAGAACAGTGCGGTGTCCAGCACCAAAAAGGCATTGTCTCTAAGGAACTCAACCGTCAGCGGCGCCGAATATCCCAGTGTTGCCATGTCCCCTTGGATCTCATCAACTGCGAATAACTTGACCCACTCCTCGCGCTGCCGCTCATTGGCCGCGATCTCGGGATAGAACTTCTCCGGGATGCGATCCAGCGTGATGCAGTAGTGTGTCTCGACGACGAACTTCTTTTTCAGCCACAGCTTCTTCTGGAAGTCTTCGAGCTGGGCTAGGAAGTCGATGAGGCGCAGGGAGAGGATGCGGATGGCCTGCGCCTTTTCCAGGGCTTCACGCATGGCCTTCATGCGGGCGTCGCTTAGCCCGGCCTGCACGTCGGCATCTTCGCCGCCGACGAAGTCGTCGAGCTTGAAGACTTCATTCTTCAGATAGAAATCCAGCTCGCGCCGCAGGAAGCCGCCGACGTCCTTGTGGATGAAGTAATCCATGGTGTTGGTGGCGGTGTACTGCCCGATATACCGCGCGAGCAGGGGCTGCGTCTTGTCCTTGCCCTTGCCGATTTCGCGCGCCAGCACCTCGAAGTACTCGCCGGCCAGCGGGTTGCCGCTGCCGTTCAAGCCTTTCAGTGCGTCGAGCACGGTCTGCACCAGTTGCTCGTTGCGGGTCGCCTGCCATTTCTGTTTCTGGCCTTTCGGGGGCTTTGCCGGATCGCTGCGGTAGTTGATGCGGACGACCAATTCGCTGCCTTCCCATGCCAGTGGTTCGGCGGTGTCCAGGATGAAGTAACGCTCGTCCTTGTCGCTCGCCTTGACGTTGTTGTGGGCGCCCTCCGCGGCCTCGACGACGCGAAAGTGCACCTTGAGCGACGTTCCGCCCGTGTCGCCATCGTCGAACAGGCTGCGGCTTACGCCGCGCTCGTCCTTGTGCAAGGCCTTGCGCGGGTCGAAGCTGAAGGCGGCGAAGTTCTCCGTTGTCTTGATGTAGTACTGGTCCTTGTTCGCCCAGTGCAACACGACTTCGGCGCCGTCGTAGGGCACGGCATAGGTTTCCGCACCGCCGGCCGCACCCTTGCCATAGCGGCGCAGGGACATGAAGTCGCCCTGGTCGTAGTAGCGCGAGAAGAAGCGATGGAGGTGATCGTAGATCTCGGCGTTCTCGCCGCCGCTCAGGCGGATGACGTCGTAGCGCGCGCGCGCCTGCTGCACCTTGGGAATTGCATCGGGATCAGGGGCGCCGAACTCGGCCGCCTGCTGGCGTGCCGCCTCGTATTCCTTTCTGGCGTCGTCTTCATGGCGCGCGCCGCGATCGGCAAACACCTTGTCGATCAGTTGGTCGAATTCGGTTTCGAGGAAGGCTTCGAGCTGGCCGCGCTTGGCATGCATGATGCGGTAGAGGCCGAAATCGAGGTCGGGCTGGTCGAGCTGGAACATTTCCCGCAGCAGGCTCAGCAGGCGTTGTTTCTTTTCGATGGTTTTCGTTTCGGCGGGCATGAAGCTTCTCGTCTTGATCAAACCACCCTGAAGCGCAGGGTGAAGAGGGTTCGGGATTCGGTGTGCTGCTGGAGGCGTCGTTCGAGCTGCTCGATCAGGGCGTCGCGGCGTTCGGTGATCTCGTCCTCGACCGCGAAGATGTCCTGCCGCTGTCGTCGTTGCCGGCGCTCCAGCTCGCGGAGTTCGTTCTGGATGGCGGATTGCGCTTCGAGTGTGGTTGCCTTGCGCGCGTCGCGCTTCAACTGCGCGATGTGCGCCTTGGTGTCGCGCAGACCTTCCTCGGCCGCCAGCAGCTTGTCATCGGCCCATTTCTCGAGCTTCTCGCGCTCTTCGTTGAAGAGTCGCTGATTCGCCTCCAGCAGTTCGGCGATGCGTGCTTGAGCCAGGCGCGTGGCGTTCGCCGCCAGCCGTTGCGGGGGATTATCGCCGACGCGTGTCGGCTTGCCGACGGCCTGGACGGAAAAGAGCTTCTCGCAGGTTTCCTGATCAAGCGTCTGCCCATCGTCGAGCATGGCGGAGAACAGCAAGGATTCGGTGGCATCGAAGCTCGTCACGGTCAAGTGCTCGAGCGTGAGCCAGCCGCACTTGCCGCGCAGTCGATCGATCACGGAAATCCGCGTTGGATTGCTCGAGTAATCGAAAGCCAGCTCGGCGAGTGGGGTCTCGGCGTTCCTTGCTTGATCGAGCACCCATTCGCCCAATGGATGGTTGAGGCGGTATGCGTGCGCGAGCATGTCGGCCTGCTTGCCGCCGCGAACCAACTGATAGCGCCCGGCCGGCGCCTCGGGCATCGGCGAGCGTACGAGCGAGAAGGCATAGTGGGCCTCCTCGAAGTGTGTCCCGTACTGCGCAGCGTGTTCGAGGACGTGGCGCGTCGCCCCCCAGAACCAGCGGCCAATCTTGTCCAGCCGGGCTTCGGCTTCGTCCAGCCGCAGCCTCAGGCGGTCGTGAACGTCCTCGTCGAAGTGCTCGATCAACTGCGCGCGCGTCTCGCGCATGCGGCTGTCGATATCCGACTCCAGTTCGGCCTGCAAGGCGGCAAACGCCGCCTCGATGTCTTCCGGATGGCGGCAGGTTTCGTAGATCTGCAGGATGCGGCGTTCGAAGTCGATGCCGCTCTCGATGCGGCCGAGCACTTCGTCCGATGCGCCGAACACGCCCGAGAACAGGCTGAATTTCTCGGTGAGCAGTTCCAGTACACGCTGATCGGCCTGATTGCGGGTGTTGAGGAAATTGATGACCACAACGTCGAAGCGCTGCCCGTAACGATGGCAGCGGCCGATCCGCTGCTCGATGCGCTGCGGGTTCCACGGCAGGTCGTAGTTGATGATGAGCGCGCAGAACTGCAGGTTGATGCCTTCTGCGCCGGCTTCGGTGGCGATCATGATGTCGGCACCCTTGCCGTCGGTGCGGCGGAAGTGGTCGATGAGCGCTGTCCGGCGATCCACCTGCGGCGATCCGGTGATGCGATCGCTGCCCTTGCTGGCCTCCAGCCATTCCAGGTAGATGCGTGTCGCGTCTTCGCCCGTGTTGGTGCCGCTGAACGATACGAGTTTGCCTGCGTATCCGTTGGCGGACAGAAAGCGGGAGAGGTACTCCTGGGTGCGGCGGGATTCCGTGAAGAGGATCGCCTTGCGGGGCGCGTTCAACGCGGCCATCTTGTCGAAGCCGACTTGAAGTGCAGTCAGCAGCGCCTGTGCCTTGGTATCGGTTTGAATGCGCTCGGCTGCGTCGATGAAGGCAGTGATCTGTGCGATCTCGCTGCGCACTGCGGCGGGGTCGAGGGTTCGCGGTCCGTCGATCGTCACTTCGTCGCACTCGGCTGTGTCGCCCGACTCCTCGAGGTAATCGCCTTCGATGTCGTCCTCTACGATCAGCTTTTCGAGCAGTGCGTCATCGACACCACCGGTTCCAGCGAGCATCTTTTCCAGCCGGTCGCGGATGGTCTTCAGTGTCGCTACGACCGCATGCGAACTCGATGCGAGCAGCTTGCGCAGGATCAGGGCGGTCAAGTGACGCTGCCGGCGCGGCAGGGCGTAGGAATCCTCTTTGGCGAGAAAATCCGAGATGGCTTCGTAAAGCGCTTGCTCGTCGTCGGTCGGATTGAAGGGCTGCGTCACCGCCCGGCGGTCGGTGTAGCGGACGTATTCGAGTACCTGCTTGCGCAGCGTCCGCTTGGCAAAGGTCTGCAATCGATCGCGCAAGGCCGTGAGCGAGTTGCTCGCGGACATGAACTGCTTGCGGAATGCGGCTTCGTCGCCGAACAGATGCTCGTCGAGCAAGGTGGAGAGCCCGTAAAGCTCCATCAGCGAGTTTTGCAGCGGCGTTGCGGTCAGGAGCAATTTTCGACGACCGTTGAAGGTTCGCCGCAGCGTCTGGCCGGTGCGGTTGTTGGCGCGATGTGCGTTGCGGAGCTTGTGGGCTTCGTCGATCACCACCAGGTCCCAGGCAATCGCGCGCATTTCCAGTTCGAGCCTGGCCGCGAACTGGTAGGAGACGATGACGACCTGCTTGCCGGCGAGGCCTTCAAGGGTGGAAAGCGCTGTCCCTGCGCGAAGCTTGCGAAGGCTGACGGCGTCGAGCACCGTGGCTCGCAACGCGAACTTGTCCCACAACTCTTGCGCCCATTGTTTGCGCAGACTTGCGGGGCAGATCACCAGCAGTCGCCGACGGCGTTCCGCCCAGTACTGGCAGAGCACCAGCGCCGCTTCGATCGTTTTGCCAAGGCCAACCTCGTCGGCCAGCAACACGCCTTGCTGGATCGGGTTACGCAGCGCAAACAGCGCAGCGTCGATCTGATGAGGGTTCAGATCGACGCTGGCATCGAACAGCGACTGGGAAAGGCGATTGATTCCGTCAGTGTCGTGGCGCCGAGTCAGTTCGTGTGCGTAGTATTTGGCGTGATACGCGGAGATCACTTGCGTTTCATGGGTTTTGCGCTTTCTGCAGTTCGCTCAAGCCTCGAACATCACCTGCCCCTCGACCAGTGTGTAGTGCACCTTCCCCGGGAGTTCCATGCCGAGGAAGGGCGTGTTCTTGCCCTGGCTCTTGAGCCCTTCGCGGGTGACGACGACGTGGGCCGCCGGGTCGAACACGCACACGTCCGCACGCGCGCCCACCGACAGATGGCCGGCCTTGGTGATGCCGACGATCTTCGCCGCGTCCGAGGTGATGCGGGCGAGCCCGTCGATCAGCGACAGTCCGGCCTTGTCCGCCCACTTCAGCGTCAGCGGCAGCAGCAGCTCGAGGCCGGTGGCGCCGGGTTCGGATTCGGCGAACGGCGTCTGCTTGCCGTCGTCATCCACCGGGGTGTGATCCGAGCACAGCGCGTTGATGCGGCCCTCGGCCAGGCCGCGGGCCAGCGCCTCGCGGTCGCGCTGGCTGCGCAGCGGCGGGATCAGGTGGCAGTTGGGGTCGAAATAGCCGATGTCCATGTCGCACAGATGTACATGGTTGATCGACACGTCGCAGGTCACGTCCATGCCGTCGGCGCGCGCCTGGTCGATGAGCGCGAGGCCCGCCGCGGACGACAGGCGGGTGATGTGCAGGCGGGCGCCGGTGGCGCGCGCGAGTTCGAGGTAGGTGAACAGCGCCACGGTCTCGGCGGCGACCGGGATGCCGGACAGGCCGAGGCGGGTCGCCACCTCGCCGTCGTGGGCGTGGCCCACGCGCGACAGGAAGGGCGCCAGCGGCTGCAGCCAGACGCGGAAGCCGAAGGTGGCGGCGTACTGCAGCGCGCGCATCAGCACGGTGTTGTCCACCACCGGCACGTTGGCCTGCGAGAAGGCGACGCAGCCGGCCTCGACCAGCTCGGCCATCTCCGACAGGCGCTCGCCCTTGAGGCCGAGGGTGAGCGCACCGACCGGGTAGATGTGGGCGCGGTTCAGCTTCTTGGCGCGGTAGGTCAGCATCTCGACCAGGCCGGGCTCGTCGAGCACCGGGTCGGTGTCGGGCGGAATCGCCAGGCTGGTGACGCCGCCGGCCATCGCCGCTTCCATTTCGGACTCGAGCGTGGCGCGGTATTCGTAGCCAGGTTCGCGCAGGCGCGCGGCGAGGTCGATGAAGCCCGGTGCGACGACCAGGCCGCTGGCGTCGATCGTGCGTTCGGCGACGAAACCGTCCGGGGCGGCGCCCAAGGCGACGATCTTGCCGCCGGAGACATAGACGTTGTGCACCGCGTCGACGCGGTTGGCCGGATCGACGACGCGGCCGTTGGAGATCAGGATGTTCATCAGTGGTGAGTCCTTGTTCCTGTGCTGTCCGCGGCCTCAGCGGCTGCCGAGCATGCTCATCACCGCCATGCGCACGGCGATGCCGAAGGTGACCTGGGGCAGGATGACCGCCTGCGCGCCGTCGGCCACCGCGGAGTCGATCTCCACGCCGCGGTTCATGGGGCCGGGGTGCATCACGATCGCGTCGGGCTTGGCGAGCGCCAGCTTCTCGGCGGTGAGGCCCCAGATCTTGTAGTACTCCTGCGGCGTGGGCAGCAGCGCGCCGTTCATGCGCTCGTTCTGCAGGCGCAGCATCATCACCACGTCCACGCCCTTCAGGCCCTCGCGCATGTCGTGGAACACGCGCACGCCGAGGCGCTCGACCTCGGTGGGCAGCAAGGTCTTCGGCCCGATCACGCGCACTTCGGGCACGCCGAGCGTGGTCAGCGCGGCGATCTGGCTGCGCGCCACGCGCGAGTGCAGCACGTCGCCGACGATCGCCACCGTCAGGTTGGTGAAGTCGCGCTTGAAGTGGCGGATGGTGTACATGTCGAGCAGGCCCTGCGTCGGGTGCGCATGGCGGCCGTCACCGGCGTTGACCACGTGGATGTGGTCGCGCCCGGTGTTCTGCAGGTGCTGGGCGATCAGCATCGGCGCGCCGCTGGCGGCGTGACGCACCACGAACATGTCGGCCTGCATCGCGCACAGGTTGTCGACGGTGTCGAGCAGGCTCTCGCCCTTGGCGGCCGAGCTGGTGTTGATGTTGAGGTTCACCACGTCGGCCGACAGGCGCTTGGCGGCGATCTCGAAGGTGGTGCGGGTGCGCGTGGAGTTCTCGAAGAAGAGGTTGAACACGCTCTTGCCGCGCAACAGCGGCAGCTTCTTCACCTCGCGTTCGGCCACCTCGGTGAAGGGCGCGGCGGTGTCGAGGATGGCGTTCAGGATGTCGCGCGGCAGACCGTCGAGCGTGAGCAGGTGCTGCAGTTCGCCGTGCTGGTTGAGCTGGGGGTTTCGCATCGGGCGTGCCTCGGATTCAGCGGTGGGCAAGGGGAAAGGGGGCGGTTCGGGCTCAGGCGCGCTGGGTCAGCTTGAGGCCGAACTGCCCGGCCTCGTCGCGCTGCAGCTCCAGGTTCTGCTCGCGCGCGAGCGGTGCGGCGAGGGTGTGGGCGCAGTAGCGCGCGGCGACCGGCAGCTCGCGCCCACCGCGATCGACCAGCACGGCGAGCTCGACCCGGGCCGGGCGGCCGAAGTCGAACAGCTCGTTGAGCGCGGCGCGGGTGGTGCGGCCGGTGTAGAGCACGTCGTCGACCAGGATCACGTGCGCGCCGTCGACGTCGAAGGGGATCTCGGTCTTCTTCGGGCTGGCGTGCAGGCCCTTGCTGGCGTAGTCGTCGCGGTAGAAGGAGACGTCGATCGCGCCCAGCGGCTGGGCGATGCCGAGCTCGGCGTGAAGGCGCTCGGCCAGCCACAGGCCGCCGGTGTAGATGCCGACGAGCGCGGTGGCGGGGCAGACGTGGGGGCGGATCTGCTCGGCGAGCTGCCGGCACAGGGCTTCGGCGTCAAGGTCTTTCATGGCGTCGTGTGTCCAGGAAGGTTTGCAGGAGGATGCGGGCGGCGGCGGCGTCGAGCACCGCCTTGCGTTCGCGCCAGCCCTTGCGGCCGGCCTCGGCGAGCTCGGCCTCGGCGGCGACCGAGGACAGGCGCTCGTCGGCGCTGAACACCGGCAGGGCGTGGCGGCCGTGGAGCTGGTTGGCGAAGCGGCGGCAGCGCGCGGTGAGCTCGTGCTCGCGGCCGTCGAGGTGGGTGGGGATGCCGACCACCAGCGCGACCGGGCGCCATTCGGCGATCAACCGGGCGATGGCGGCGAAGCGTTCGTCGTTCGCCTCGGCGTGAAGCGTGGTGAGCGCGCTGGCCAGGCCGGTCTCGAGCTCGCCGCTGGCGACGCCGATGCGGGCGAGGCCGAAGTCGAAGCCGAGGACGGTGCCGCGCGCGGGGAGAGTGTCCGGGCCGGGCGGGGTGGCGCGGGTGTCCGCAAGGGACGGGGCGGCCGCAGCCGCCTCAGGCATGTCCGGCGACATCGCTCAGGTTGGTGAAGTCGATGCCGAGCTTCTGCATGGCGGCGACGAGGCGCTCCTCGGGCGGCAGCTCGAACACGATCTCGAGGTCGGCGGGGACGGTGAGCCAGGCGTTGTCGAGGAGCTCCTGCTCGAGCTGGCCGGCGGCCCAGCCGGCGTAGCCGAGGGTGACGATGACGTCCCTGGGTTCGCCCCCGGCGCCGATGGCCTGCAGCACGTCGCGGCTGCTGGTGAGGCCGATCTCGTCGGTGACCTTGAGCGTGGAGTGCCACTCGCCGAGCGGGCGGTGCAGCACGAAGCCGCGGTCGGTCTGCACCGGACCGCCGAAATACACCGGCTGCGCGGCGAAGCCCGCGGCCTCGAGCGGAACCTCGATGCGCTCGAAGAGGCTGGCGAGGGTCATGTCGATCGGCCGGTTCACGATGATGCCGAGCGCGCCCTGTTCGTTGTGTTCGGCGATGTAGGTGAGCGTGCGCGTGAAGTGCGGATCGACCATGTTGGGCATGGCGATCAGGAAGTGGTGCGTGAAGTTGGCCGTGGGCGTTTCCATGCGCGGCATTCTACGCCGATCGTCGGGCTTCTTGGCGCGGGCGCGCGCGGGATGGCGTTCGAGTGGGCTCGGTTGCGTGTCGCGGCCTCGATGCGGTCGCGGGACCGGGGTGGCGGGGGCCGCCTGCACTCGCGGCCCCTCGCTGCACTCGCGGCTGCCCTCGGTGGAGGACGCCGCGGGGGCGGCGACGCAAACTCGTCGCTGCGCTCCTCGGACATGCGTCGCCTTGTTTCCCCCGCGACGCCCTCCGCCTCGGCGCTCCTGAAGTTGGCGCTCGCCACCCCGGCCCCGCGACCTCGCGCTCGTCCGGACTGAGGCGTTCGTCGTGAAGTGGGTGGTATGGCGACGGATGGGCCATAATCGAGCATCTTTGTCTTGGACAAAAAGCATGCCTTCCGCCCTCGTCTGGTTCCGCCGCGACCTGCGCAGCTTCGATCACGCCGCGCTCTACCATGCCCTGCGCTTCGCCGACCGCGTGCATTGCGCCTTCGTCTTCGATACCGCCATCCTCGACGCGCTGCCCTCGCGCCGCGACCGCCGCGTCGAGTTCATCCACGCCAGCCTGGCCGAGCTCGATGCGGCGCTCGACGCCATGGCGCGCGCCGCGGGCGGCACCGGGGGCGGGCTGATCGTGCGCCACGGTCGCGCCGAGGACGAGATCCCGCGCCTGGCCGCCGCGCTCGGCGTCGACAAGGTCTTTGCCAACCGCGACTACGAGCCCGACGCCATCGTGCGCGACAGCCGGGTGGCGCAGGCGCTGGCCGAGGCCGGCATCGGCTACGAGGACTTCAAGGACCAGGTGATCTTCGAGCGCGACGAGGTGCTCACCCAGGCGGGCAAGCCCTACAGCGTGTTCACGCCGTACAAGAACGCCTGGCTGAAGAAGGTCGACGACTTCCAGGTGCGCGCGTATCCCGTGGAAAGGCACGCCGCACACCTGGCGCCGAAGCCCGCCGGCGAGACCCTGCCGGGCCTCGCCGACATCGGCTTCGAGCCCACCAGGCTCGCCGAGCTGAACATGCCGGTCGGCATGAGCGGCGGCAGGCGCCTGTTCGACGACTTCGCCGCACGCATCGAGCGCTACAAGCGCGCGCGCGACTTCCCGGCGGTGAAGGGCGTCAGTTACCTGTCGACGCATCTGCGCTTCGGCACCGTGTCGATCCGCCAGCTCGCCGCCCACGCCCGCGCGCGCGGCGGCGAGGGCGCCGAGACCTGGCTGTCGGAGCTGATCTGGCGCGACTTCTACCACCAGATCCTGTGGCACCACCCGCAGGTGGTGGACCGCGCCTTCCGCCCCGAATACGACGCGGTGAAGTGGGACGAGGCGCCGGAGCTCTTCGCCGCCTGGTGCGAGGCGCGCACCGGCTACCCGATCGTCGATGCCGCGATGCGCCAGCTCAACCAGACCGGCTGGATGCACAACCGCCTGCGCATGATCGTCGCCTCCTTCCTCACCAAGGACCTCGGCGTCGACTGGCGCCTGGGCGAGCGCTACTTTGCCGCACAGCTCAACGACTACGACCTCGCCGCCAACAACGGCGGCTGGCAGTGGGCGGCCTCGACCGGTTGCGACGCGCAGCCCTGGTTCCGCATCTTCAACCCGGTCACCCAGTCGGAAAAGTTCGACCCCGAGGGCCGCTTCATCCGCCGCTACCTGCCCGAGCTCGCGCGCGTGCCCGACAAGTTCATCCACGCCCCGTGGACCATGGGCGGCATCGACCAGAGCGCGTGCCGGACGAAGATCGGTGTCGACTATCCGGGACCGATCGTGGACCACGCCTCCGCGCGCGAACGTACGCTGCAACGCTTCGGGGTGGTGAAGAACGACGCGCAGGGCGGGTAGGACAAGCCGTCCGGCCATTCGCCACGCAAGGCCGCGGGAGGGGGATGGCGGGCGCCAACTTCACGAGCGCCGCGGTGGAGGGCGTCGCGGGGGAAGCAAGGCGGCGCATGTCCGAGGAGCGCAGCGACGAGTTTGCGTCGCCGCCCCCGCGGCGTCTTCCACCGCGGGTAGCCCGGAGTGAAGCGACGGGCCGCGAGTGCAGGCGGAGCCCACCATCCCGCTCCCGCGGCCGCATCGGAGCCGTGCCGCCCTGCGCCGCCCCCGCCAATTGCGGGACAATGACGCCCATCACCCCCCACCGGACGCAGACCCATGACCGACGCCGCCTTCGACTTCGACCGCCTCATCGACCGCCGCAGCCTGCCGAGCGAGAAGTGGGGCCGCTACGCCGGCCGGGACGTGCTGCCGCTGTGGGTCGCCGACATGGACTTCGCCGCCCCGCCCGCGGTCCTCGACGCCCTGCACCGGCGCATCGACCACGGCGTGTTCGGCTATACCGACGCCTGGCCCTCCCTGATCGACGCCGTGGTCGAGGGCCTGCAGCGCGACCACGGCTGGACCATCGACCCCGACTGGCTGGTGTGGCTACCGGGCGTGGTCGCCGGCTTCAACCTCGCCTGCGCGATCGCCGGCGAGCCCGGCGACGGCGTGCTCACCGCGACCCCGGTGTACCCGCCCTTCCTCACCGCCCCCGCCAACACCGGCCGCGTGCTGCAGCGCGTCGAAATGGTCCTGCGCGACGGACGCTGGCAGTGGGACTGGGATGCGCTCGAGGCCGCGTGCACGCCCTCGACCCGCCTGCTGCTGCTGTGCAGCCCGCACAACCCGGTCGGCCGGGTGTTCGACGCGGACGAACTGCAACGCCTCGCCGACTTCGCCGCGCGCCACGACCTGCTCGTGTGCTCCGACGAGATCCACTGCGGCCTGGTGCTCGACGCCGACCGCCCGCAGCGCCCGCTCGCCGCGCTCGACGAGGCCACGGCGCGGCGCACCATCACGCTGATGGCGCCATCCAAGACCTGGAACATCCCGGCGCTCTACTGCGCCTTCGCGATCATCCCCGACCCCGCGCTGCGCCGACGCTACCGCCACGCCATGCGCGGCGTCGTGCCGCATGTGAACGTGCTCGGCATGGTCGCCGCGGAGGCCGCCTACCGCGACGGCGACCCCTGGCGCCAGGCGCTGCTCGCCTACCTGCGCGGCAACCGCGAGCGCGTGCTGGAGGCCGTCGCGGCGATGCCCGGCCTCGCGACGACGCGTCCCGAGGCCACCTATCTCGCCTGGATCGACTGCCGCTCGATGATGGCCGCGCGCGGCATCGCCAACCCGGCGGCCTTCTTCGAGGCCGCCGGCGTCGGGCTCTCGGATGGCGCGGCCTTCGGCGCCCCCGGCTTCGTCCGGCTCAACTTCGGCTGCCCGCGCGCGACCCTGGACGAGGCGCTCGCGCGCATGGCGCGGGCGCTGGCCGAATAGTCGCCCCGCCGCCTCTCGCTCCTTGCGCCCGACGCCTTGCACCTGACACCTGACGCCTCACGCCTCACCCGCCCTCGCGTAGCGCGCCACCAGCGCGAGCAGCTCTTCCTCCTGGTAGGGCTTGCCGAGATAGTGGTCGGCGCCGACCTCGGCGGCGTAGCGGCGGTGCTTCTCCGCCAGGCGCGAGGTGATCACCACCACCGGCAGGTCGTGCAGGCGGGCGTCGGCGCGGATGTTGCGGACGAGGTCGAAGCCGTCCATGCGCGGCATCTCGATGTCGGTGAGCACCACGTCGGGCTTCAGGTCGATCAGCTGCTCGAGCGCGTCCACGCCGTCCTTGGCGGTGATCACGCGATAGCCCTCGCGTTCGAGCAGGCGGCCGGTGATCTTGCGCACGGTGAGCGAGTCGTCCACCACCATCACCGTCGGCAGGTGCAGCGGCGGAGGCGCCTCGGCGGCGGGGCCGAACAGCCCCGCATGCGCCTCGTCGGTGGGGGCGGCGGCACGCGCGGCGAGCGCGACCGGGTTGAGGATCAGCACGATCTCGCCGTCGCCGAGCACGGTCGCGCCGCTCATGCCGACGATGCGGGTGAGCTGCGGGCCGGCGTTCTTGACGATGACCTCCTGGTTGCCGCGCAGCCCATCCACATGCAGCGCCAGCGTCTGCGCGCCCGCGCGCAGCAGCAGCACCCAGCTGTAGCGCGCCTCGGCCGGGCGCGCCTCGCGGTCACCGAGCAGGCGCGGCAGGTAGCGGTAGGGGTAGTGCTCGCCCTGCCATTCGGTGCCGTGCGCCTGCTGCATGGCCTGCAGCGCGTCGGGCTTGAGCTCCATGGCCTGCACGATCATGTTGGCGGGCACGGCCCAGCCGCGACCGAGCGCCTCCACCAGCAGGGTCTGCGTCACCGCGAGGGTGAGCGGCAGCCGGATCGAGAAGCGCGTGCCGGCGCCCGGGCTGCTGGCGACCTCGACGCGGCCGCCGGCGGCCGCGGTCTGGGCCTTCACCACGTCCATGCCGACGCCGCGGCCGGACACCGCGGACACCTCGCGCGCGGTGCTGAAGCCGGAGACGAAGATCAGGTTGATCAGGCGGCGCTCGTCGACGCGCTCTTCGGCGCCGAGCAGGCCGCGCGCGCGCGCCTGCGCGGCGATGCGCTCGAGGTCCAGGCCGGCGCCGTCGTCGGCGATCTCGATGGCGATCTCGTTGCCTTCCTGACGCACCGTCAGCTCGATGTTGCCGGTCTCGGCCTTGCCCGCCGCGAGGCGCGCGGCCGGGGCCTCGATGCCGTGCGCGACCGCGTTGCGCAGCAGGTGCTCGAGCGGTGCGGCCATCTGCTCGAGCACGCTGCGGTCGACCTCGATGCGGCCGCCACGCAGGTCGAGCGCTGCGCGCTTGCCGAGCTCGCGCGCGCTCTGGCGCACCACCCGGTAGAGCCGGCTGGCGAGGCTGTCGAAGGGCAGCATGCGGACCTGCATCAGGCCTTGCTGCAGCTCGCGCGCCATGCGCGCCTGGCTGCCGAGCGCGAGCTCCGCGCCGTCCAGGTTGTGCAGCAGCCCCTGCTGCACGGTTGTCACGTCGTTGACGCTCTCGGCCATCATCCGCGTGAGCTCCTGCAGGCGGGTGTAGCGGTCGAGCTCGAGCGGATCGAAGTCGGTGTGCTGGGTGCCGGCCTGGGCGATGCGCGACTGCATCTGCACCTCGGCCTGGATCTCGACCTCGCGCAGCTGGTTGCGCAGGCGGATCACGTTCTCGGTGAGGTCGAGCAGCGAACGCCGCAGGCTGCGCAGCTCGCCCTCGACCCGGCTGCGCGCGACGCCGATCTCGCCGGCCTGGTTGACGAAGCGGTCGATGCGCTCGGCGCGCACGCGCAGGGTGGGCGTGGCGAGGGGCTCGGCCTCGGGCGCGGCCTCCGCGCCGGCGCCTTCGGCGCTGGTCGGGCCGGCGGGCGCCT
>NZ_AMXF01000056.1 GCF_000310225.1 Thauera phenylacetica B4P | reverse complement strand
CCCACCCACCCACCGCCCGCCGCCCTGGTCGCACGCACGCGTGCTGCCGTGGCCGTTCCGGCTGCTCCGGCTGCTCGCATGCACGTCCGTCCTGCTCGGCGCCGCGACCGCGAGCCTCGCGCAGCCGGCCGAGGGAGCGGCCGACGAATACCGCCTGAAGGCCGCCTTCCTGCTCAACTTCGCCACCTTCACCACCTGGCCGGAGGGCGTCGGCGACACCCTGGAGGTGTGCGTGTACGGCGGCGACCCCTTCGGCGCGCATCTCGACCAGATCGCCACCGCCCGCAAGGCGGGCACGCGGGCGCTGCGCGTGGCACGCGTCAACAGCGTCGATGCGCTCGACGACTGCCAGATGGTCTTCGTGGCCCGCGGCATGATCGGCAACCTCGCCCGCGTGCTCGACCGCATCGAAGGCCGCGCCGCGCTCACCGTGGCCGACAGCCCGGGCGCGCTCGACGCCGGCGTGATGCTGAACATGGACAGCGCCAGCGGCCGCATCAGCTTCGCCGCCAACCTCGCCGCCGCGCGTCGCCAAGGCCTGGGCCTGAGCGCCCGGCTCCTCAACCTCGCCACCGAGGTCAGGCAATGAACCTGCACGCCCCCTCCCCCGACCTCCGCATGCCGCTCGGCGAAAAGCTGCGCCGGGTCAACCAGCATGCGCTCGGCCTCGCCGTCGGCCTGCTCGCCCTGGTGATCACCCTCGGCAGCCTCGTGATCAGCGCGCTCGCGCTCGAGAGCAACAGCCGCGTGATGGCGCGCGTGCTCGCCGACAACGCCGCCGCCAGCCTCATGTTCCTCGACAACGACGCGGCCGCGCGCGTGCTCGCCACCCTCGAGCGCCTGCCCGACGTGCGCGGCGCGGCGATCTTCGATACCCAGCAGGCCGAGTTCGCGCGCTACGGCCAATTCCACGCCGAGGGCCGCGAGAGCCCGAGCCTGTCCGCCGAGCACGCGCATTTCGGCCTCGGCACGCTGCACCTGACCCAGCCGATCGTGGAGAACGGCAACGTGGTCGGGGTGCTCGACCTCGACCTGGACATGAAGCCGCTCTACACCCAGGTCCTCGCCCACACCTCGATCACCGTCATCGCCGCCTTGCTCGCGCTGTGGCTGGCCACGCGCATGCTGCGGCGGCTCAACGGCGTGGTGCTGCGCCCGCTGACCACCCTGTCGGCGCTGATGGAGCGCGTCGCCCACACCGAGGACTACGGCGCGCGCGCCGAGCCGAGCCGCATCACCGAGCTCGACTCGCTGGCGAGCGGCTTCAACCGCATGCTCGGCCAGATCGCCGAGCGCGACGCGCGCCTGGCCGCCCACCGCGACCACCTCGAGGACGAGGTCGCCGCGCGCACCGAGGAGCTGCTGCGCGCCAAGGAGGCCGCAGAGGCCGCCAGCCAGGCCAAGAGCGACTTCCTCGCCACCATGAGCCACGAGATCCGCACCCCGATGAACGGCGTGCTCGGCATGACCGAGCTGCTCCTCGACAGCGGCCTCACCCATGACCAGCGCCACTTCGCCGAGGCGGTGGAGAACTCCGGCCGCCACCTGCTCGGGATCATCAACGACATCCTCGACTTCTCGAAGATCGAATCCGGCCACCTGGAGCTCGAGGAGGTCGAGTTCGAGCTCGGCGACGCGCTCGAGACCACGCTGGCGATGTTCGCGCAGCCCGCCGAGAAGAAGGGCCTGGAGCTGCTCGCCGACCTGCCGCCGGACACCCGCCGCAGCGTGCGCGGCGACCCCTTCCGCCTGCGCCAGGTGGTGGGCAACCTGCTCAACAACGCGATCAAGTTCACCGAGCATGGCGAGATCGTGGTGCGCGCCGCCCTGCTCGACGAGGACGCGACCCACTGCCGGCTGCGCATCAGCGTCGAGGACACCGGCATCGGCATCCCCGCGCAGGCGCAGGAGAAGATCTTCGAGCAGTTCTCCCAGCTCGACGGCTCGACCACGCGCCAGTACGGCGGCACCGGGCTCGGCCTGGCGATCTGCCGTCGCCTCGTCGGACTGATGGACGGCGCGATCGGCGTGAGCAGCGAGCCCGGCTACGGCGCCTCCTTCCACGTCGAGCTGCGCCTGCCCAAGGGGGCTAGCACGCCCGAGGCCCTGCGCTGCGACGTCGTGGTCGCCGGGGTGCGCGCGCTGGTGGTCGACGACAACGCCACCAACCGCGAGATCCTCCAGCGCCAGCTGCAGGGCTGGAACATGAAGGTGACGTGCGCCGCCGACGCCGAGTCCGCGCTCGCGCTGCTGGAGCGCGCGCACGCGGCGGGCGAGGCCTTCCAGCTCGCCGTGCTCGACATGCACATGCCGCGCACCGACGGACTGCAGCTCGCCGGCGCGATCCGTGCCAACCCGGCGCTGGCCGGCACCCGCCTGGTGGTGCTGACCTCGAGCTACGCCAGCGCCAGCGTGCGCGAGCGCGAGCGTGCCGGCATCCTGCGCTGCGTGCACAAGCCCATCCGCCAGGCCGAGCTGCACGAGGTGATCTGCAGCGCCCTGCGCGGCCCGCGCGACGCCGGCGCCGACGCTCGCATGCCGACGGCCGCCCCGGTCGCGCTCGCCGGCCGGGTGCTGCTGGCCGAGGACAACCCGGTCAACCAGCAGGTCGGCGAGGCCATGCTCGCCAAGCTCGGCCTCACGGTGGCGTTCTCGGCCAACGGCGAGGAGGCGGTGCACCTCGCCGGGACCGAAACCTTCGACCTGATCCTGATGGACTGCCACATGCCGGTGATGGACGGCTACGAAGCCAGCGCGGCGATCCGCGCGCGCGCCTCGGCGCAGCGCGTCCCCATCATCGCCCTCACCGCCAACGTGATGGAGGGCAACCGCGAGCGCTGCCTCGCCGCCGGCATGGACGACTTCCTCGCCAAGCCATACTCCCTCGACCAGCTGCAGGAGGTGCTGCGGCGCTGGATGGGCGCGGCAGCCACGGCGGACACGATCGACTCGGCGGGGCAGGCCGGCGCCATGGACGCGGCGCAGGCCGAGGAGGACGAGGCCGCCATCGATCGCGGCTTCCTCGAGCAGTTCCGCGAGCTCGACCCCGCGGGCGGGCTGGCGCTCGCCGATCGCATCCTCGGCGTATACCTCGACACCTGCGGCAAGAGCTTCACCCAGATCGAAGAGGCCGCCGCCGCCGGCGACGGCGAGGGCCTGCGCCGCGCCGCACACAGCCTCAAGTCGAGCTCGGGCAACGTCGGCGCGAAGCGGCTCTACGCCCTGCTGCGCGATTTCGAGGGCCTCGGCCGCGACGGCAGCATCGAAGCGGCGCGCGCACGCCTCGACGAACTGCGCCACGCCTTCGCGCGCGCCTGCGCGGAACTCCGTGCGCTGCGCGAGGAGATCGGGCCATGAGCGAAGTCCGCATCCTGGTCGCCGATGACGACCTGACCACCGCCCTGCTGATGCAGGCCGCGCTCGTGCGCGCGGGCTTCGCCGTCACGCTGGCCGCCGACGGCGAGGAGGCCGTGCAGGCCTTCGCCCAGGCGCCCTTCGACATGGTGCTGCTCGACGTGGACATGCCGCGCCTGGACGGCTACGCGGTGTGCCGCGAGCTGCGCCGACGCGGCGGCGAGGAGCTGCCGATCCTGATGGTGACGGGCATGGACGACACCGCGTCGATCGAGGCCGCCTTCAAGGCCGGCGCCACCGACTTCATCAGCAAGCCGATCACCTGGGCGCTGCTCGGCCACCGCGTGCGCTACGTGCTGCGCGCGACCCGCGCCGCCGCCGCCCTGCGTGGCGCCAACGCGCGCAACGCGGCGATGCTCGACGCGCTGCCCGACACCCTGGTGCGCATCGACGGCCGCAACCACATCGTCGAGGTGCGCACCGATCCGGGCATGGACGCCTGCTGCGCGCCGACGCCGGGGCAGACGCTCGCCGCGGCCTATCCGCCGGCGGTGAGCGCCATCCTCGAGCGCGCGCTGGACGAGGCCCGGCGCAGCGGCAAGCCGCGCACCGTCGAGTTTCAGCTCGCCTGCACGGACGACCGTCCCAGCCACCACGAGGCCCGGCTGAGCTCGATCGACGGCAGCGAGGCGCTGTGCCTGCTGCGCGACATCACCGAGCGCAAGGAATACGAGCGCCGCATCCATCGCCTCGCCTACTACGACAGCCTCACCGGGCTGGCCAACCGCCGCGGCTTCATCGAGCGCCTCGAGCGCGAGATCGCCCGTGCGCGCCAGACCGGCCAGTGCCTGGCCATCCTCTTCCTCGACCTCGACCGCTTCAAGAGCGTCAACGACACCCTCGGCCACGCCGCCGGCGACGCCCTGCTGCAGGAGGCGGCGGAGCGCCTGCGCCACATCACGCGGCCGGGCGACTTCATCTCCCACGGCGCCGAGACGCTCGAGAGCGCGGAGTTCGCCCGCCTCGGCGGCGACGAGTTCACCGTGCTGCTGCCGCGCATCGACAAGGCCGAGGACGCGCTGCCGATCGCCGAGCGCATCCGCGCCAACATGAGCGCACCCTATATGGTGGCGGGCCAGCGCCTGGCGATCACCACCAGCATCGGCATCGCGCTCTACCCCGAG
Organism: Thauera phenylacetica B4P; assembly: GCF_000310225.1. GTDB lineage: Bacteria > Pseudomonadota > Gammaproteobacteria > Burkholderiales > Rhodocyclaceae > Thauera > Thauera phenylacetica. Next base: position 17,948 of record NZ_AMXF01000056.1, on the reverse strand, counting down.
GACGGCCACGACGCCGCCATGCTGATCAAGCACGCCGACACCGCGATGTACGACGCCAAGGCGCACGGGCGCAACGGCTGCCGCTACTACAACCCCGAGCTCACCGCCGAGGCGGTGCATCGCGTCGAGCTCGAGGCCGGGCTGCGCCGCGCGCTCGAGCTCGACGAGTTCATCGTGATGTACCAGCCCCAGGTGGACGCGCGCGGCGGGCGCATCGACGCGGTCGAGGCGCTGGTGCGCTGGCGGCGTGCGGACGGCAGCCTGGTGCCACCGCTCGACTTCATCCCCTTCGCCGAGGAGTGCGGGCTCATCGCCGGGATCGGCGCCCGCGTGCTGCTGCGCGCCTGCCACGACGCCGCGGCCTGGATGCGGCGCGGCCTTCGGCTGCGGGTGGCAGTGAACCTGTCGCCGATGCAGTTCCGCGCCCCCGACCTGCTCGAGCGCGTGTGCGAGGCGCTCGATCGCAGCGGCCTGCCGCCCGGCCTGCTGGAGCTCGAGATCACCGAGGGCGCGCTGATGGAGGACGACGCGCGCACCCGCGCCACGCTGGCCGCGCTGCGCGGGCTCGGCATCGGCATCGCGCTCGACGACTTCGGCACCGGCTACTCCTCGCTGAGCTACCTCAAGCGCCTGCCGCTGGGCCGGCTGAAGATCGACCGCAGCTTCGTCACCGGCCTGCCCGACGACGCCGACAACCTCGCCATCGTACGCGCCATCCTCGCGCTCGCCCGCCACCTCGGCTTCCGCATCACCGCCGAGGGCGTGGAGACCGCGGCCCAGGCGGCCCTGCTCGCCGGGCTGGAGGCCGACAGCCTGCAGGGCTACCTGTTCAGCCGCCCGGTGGTGGCGACGGAGATCGAGTCGATCGCGGCGCGCGGGTGGACCATCGGCGCGCTCGATCGCGTCGGCTGAGCCCGGGGCGGGGAGGGCTCGCGGCAAGCCATCGCACAGGTTTGCCCGCCGATGCTCACCCGGCCGGCCGCCGCAGGTTGCGCGCGAGGCCGAGCAGGGCCGAACCCGGCTTGAGGCCCGCGCGATGGCAGCGCTCGACATCGACCTCGAAGGCCAGGCGGCTGCCCTCGGCGACGATCACCACCGCCGCGGGCTGGGGCTGGGGCGCGTCGGTCACGGTCAGCACCGGCGCGTCGCCGAGCAGCTCGACGATGCGCGGCAGGCTGGGGGCCTCGTCCGCGCCGACGTAGAGCAGGTCGCAGTCGCGGATCGCCGACAGCGCCCCCAGGCGCGCCACCGTCACGCCGCGTCCGTGCAGGGTCTTGCCCTCCAGCCGGCGCATCGCCTCGGCCAGGCCCTCGTCGCCGAAGACGCAGAAGTTGAAACTCGTGCGCGCCGTCGGCGGCCAGTGCGTGAGCGCGGCGAAGTTGTAGGCGTAGGTGGCCTTGAGATCGAGCTCGGGCAGCGCCTGCGCGAACACACTCGGCGAAGCCCACAGCGCGAACAGGCAGACGAGGACGCGCACGCTCAAAGCGCGTACCCGATCTGCAGCCAGACGCTGCGCCCGTCCATGCGCAGGCCGTCCTGCGCGACGCCGCTCGCAGGCCGCCAGTCGAAGCCCGACACCGTCTCGTACTCGCGATCGAACAGGTTGCGCACGCTCAGCGAGGCCGACAGGCCGTGCCAGTCACGTTCGGTGGACAGGGTGAGGTGGGCGAGCGCGTGCCCGCCGAGCATTCGCCGCTCGCGGGTCAGCCGCGGGCCGAGGTACTGCGCCTCGAAGCCGGCGCGCAGCGCCTCGCCCGGCAGCAGGAAGGTGTAGGCGAGCTTGCCGAGCAGGTCGGGCGAGTTGACCGCGTCGCGGCCGTAAACATCGCGCGAGCGCTGCCAGGCCAGGCTGGCGCGCACGCGCGCCCCGCGCTCCCACAGGTGCTCGACCTCGGCCTCGACGCCGTGCGCGCGGCTGCTTCCCTCGGGGACCTCGTCCCCATCAACGTTCTCGATGGGCAGGTCGCTGCGGCGGTAGCGGTACAGCGCGCCGGTGAAGCGCGTGTGCGGCGCGAGCTGGCGCTGCAGCACGAGCTCGGTGGCGGCGACGTACTCGGGCACCGCGGTGTCCTCGGACGTCCAGCGGTCGTTGGCGTTGGGCATCTTGAAGGCCTCGCTGTACGAAGCCTTCCAGGTGGTTGCCGGGTCGGGCTGCCAGATCAGCGCCACGCGCGGGCTGAGGTTGGCGTCGAGGTCGTCGGCGTCGTCGTGGCGTACGCCGAGGTTGAGCGTCCATTGCTCGTTCAGGCGGTAGTCGTCGGCGATGTAGAGGCTGAACGTGCGGCGGGAGCGCTCGCCATCGTCGCGATCCATCACCTCGCCAGCCGGCGACAGGAAGCGGCGGTGGAAGGACTGGCGGTGATCGTCGCGCAGCTCCGCGCCGAACACCAGGGTGTGATCGACGAACCAGCGCCCGACGAACTTCTGGTCGAAGCGCCACCACGCGCCCTCGTAGTCGCGCACGCCGTACTGCTCACCCTCGTCGTATACGCCGTCCTCGTTCAGGGCGTACTCGCGCCGATTGCCGTAGGCGTAGCGCCCCAGCATCAGGCTGGACGAGGAGTACAGCTGCAGGCCGAGGTCGGTCTCGTGACGCACGCCGAGGAAGGCGCTCTCGTCACGCGTCGGGAAAGGCGTGTTGAAGGCGGTGTATGCGGAGGGATTCGTGGGAACGTTCTTCTCCCGCTCCACCCACGCCGCCTGCACCGTCCATCCCCCCCACGACAGCTTTCCGAACACCCGCTGGTTGCGCTCGCCGTCCAGCCCCTCGGCCACGCCATGGTTGGTCGCGGGCGTGTCGTAGGCGGGGAAGTACAGGTTGCGCCCGTCGACGTCGAGCGTGGAGGCCGAGAGCAGCACCTCGGCGCCATTGTCGAGGCGCTTGCCCCAGGTGGCGCGCTGGCGGCTGGCGCCGCGGCTGGAGATCTCGGCGGCCACGCGCGCGCCGTCGAAGTCGCGCCCGCGCCGGGTGACGACGTTGAGGATGCCGAGCAGCGCGTTGTTGCCGTAGGTGACCGAGCCGGTGCCGGGGACGTACTCGACGCGCTCGACCAGGTCCAGCTCGATCAGCCCGGACTCGTCGATGTAGGCCTGGTCGAAGAGGTTGTCCTGCACCGCATAGCCGTCGATCAGCAGCATGACCCGGCCGGCGTAGTCCTCGACGTCGCCGAAGCTGCGCCCGCCCATGTAGTGGTAGGTGCGCTCGTCGGTCGTGTACAGCCCGCGCATGCCGTTGATGACGTCGGCCAGCGTACGGTAGCCGTAGGCTCGGATGTCGTCTGCGGTGACGATGGAGACCGCTGCGGGCGAGTCGCTCACCTGGCGCGCGAGCCGCGACGCGGAGACGTAATCGCGCAGCAGCAACTCCTCGAAGGGCAGCACGGTGAGGTCGTCCTGCGCGACGCCCGCGGCCGGCCGGAACGCGAGCAGCACGCCAAGGCCGAGCGCGGCCAGCTTGAAACGACGAACACTCACGACCTTTTGCGCTCCCGGCTCCGATCCTTCATCTTGATTCCTGCCCCGATGGAGTATCTTATCAGACTGGTCCCGCGCTCCGCCGTACCCCAGATGAAAACCCTCGAACACATGCCGCTGAACGGTGAACTGCCCAGCCCGAAAGGTGTCGCGCTGGCGATCCTCGAACTGTGCCGCAAGGACGACGCGACCATCGCCGAGGTGGCGCGCATCGCGCAGACCGACCCGGCGCTGGCCAGCCGGCTGATCCGCCAGGCCAACTCCGCGGCGCACGGCGCCACCCGGCCGGTGGCCTCGGTGACCGAGGCGATCATGCGCCTGGGCATGGGCACGGTGCGCAACCTCGCGCTCGGCTTCTCGCTGGTGGACCAGTACCAGAACGGCCCCTGCGGGCAGTTCGACTACCAGGGCTTCTGGTCGCACTCGCTGCTGATGGGGCTGGCGATGCAGCGCTTCAGCAACATGACCGGCGCCGGCTCGAGCGAGGAGCTGTTCGCCTGCGGCCTGCTCGCCCAGGTGGGCCGGCTCTCGCTCGCCACCGTCTATCCGATGGAGTACGGCCGCCTGCTCGACTGCCAGGACGGTGCCGTGCGCAACCTGGTCGCCCTCGAGCAGGAACACCTGCAGACCGACCACAACGAGCTCACCGCCGCCCTGCTCGGCGAGTGGGGCATCCCCGGCGCGCTGATCGAGCCGATCTACCACCACGAGGAGCCCGAGCGCTCCGGCTTCTCGCCCGGCTCGCGGCCCTACCAGCTGGTGCACCTGTTCTACCTCGCCCGCCGCGTCGCCGACCTCGGCCTCGCTGGCGAGAACGAGCGCAACGCCTGCACGGCCGAGCTGCTGCTGCTCGGCGGCAAGATCGGGCTGGACGCCGAGCAGCTCGGCGCCACGGTGGACGACCTGGTGCTGCAGTGGCGCGAGTGGGGTGATCTGCTGCGCGTGCCGGCCTCGGCCCTGCCGTCTTTCGCGCACATGTCGGCGGCGCACGCGATGCGCGACGAGGGCGCCGGCGGAGCGTCGGCACTGCGCGTGCTGCTGGTCGACGACGACCCCACCACGCGCTGCATGATGGAGGGCGTGCTCGCAGGCGCGCTCGGCCACTCGGTGGTGTGCGCCAACAACGGCCACGAGGCGCTCGCGCTGGCGGTCGAGACCCAGCCCCAGATCGTCATCACCGACTGGATGATGCCGGGCATGGACGGCCTAGACCTCGCGCGCGCGCTGCGCGCGACCGAGTGGGGGCAGACGATCTACCTGATCATGCTCACCGGGCTGGAGACCGAGGACGAAGTCAGCGAGGCCTTCGAGGCCGGCGTGGACGACTTCCTGGTGAAGCCGGTCAACGTGCGCACCCTGCGCGCCCGCCTGCGCGCGGCCAGGCACTACGTGCAGCTGCTCGACGCCTGGGAGCGCGACCGCGCCCAGCTCAAGCAGTTCGCCGCCGAGCTGGCGATCAGCAACCGCCGCCTCGCCCACGCGGCGATGACCGACCTGCTCACCAACCTGCCCAACCGGCGCTCGGGCATGAACGCGCTCGCCAAGGCCTGGGCCGCCGCCAGCCGCTTCGAGCAGCCGCTGTCGGTGATGATGCTGGACATCGACCACTTCAAGCGCGTCAACGACAGCCACGGCCACGCGGTGGGCGACACCGTGCTGCGCGACGTCGCCCAGGCCATCCAGCAGTCGGCGCGCAAGGATGACAGCGTGTGCCGCATGGGCGGCGAGGAGTTCCTCGTGATCTGCTCGAACACCGACCTCAAGGCCGCGATCCAGGCCGCCGAGCGCCTGCGCCGCATGGTCGAGCGCCTGCGCATCCAGGCCGGCGACGCCGAGATCCAGACCTCGGTGAGCATCGGCGTGGCCACCCGCGAGGTCGGCATGACCGAGACCGATGCGCTCGTCAACGCCGCCGACCGCGCCCTCTACCGCGCCAAGCAGGCCGGCCGCAACCGCAGCTGCGTGGTGGTGCAGGGGCAGATGCGGTGTTTTCCGTGAGGCGCGAGGCGTGAGGGGTGAGGGGTGAGGGGTGAGGGGCTGGTGTGCAGGCGGCGCATGTTTGCGGGAGAGCCCCTGAACCGCCGCTTCGCGCCTTGCGGCGCTCTTGCATGAACCATCGACGCTGCGGAGCCCCGGGTGCGCGGCCGCCCTCGCGACCTCAGCGCCGCCCGCCCAGCAGCGAGCCCAATATCCCGCGCACGATCTGCCGCCCGAGGCTGCTGCCGATGGTGCGGGTCACCGTCTTGGCGGCGATCTGCACCAGGCCGTCGCGCTTGCCGCCGCGCGGGCCGGTGGCGCCGAAGAGGATGTCGCTCACCATGCTGCCGGTCTCCTCGCCGCCGACCTCCTTCGCCGCCTCGCGCCCGGCCTCGACCGCGGCCTTGGTGGCCGCGCTGGCCTTGAGCAGCTCATAGGCCGACTCGCGATCGACCGCCTTCTCGTAGTGGCCGTAGATCACCGAGCCGGTGATCGCGGCCTGGCGTTCGGCGGGCTGCAGCGGGCCGAGGCGCGAATCGGGCGCGATGACGTTGCAGCGCTCGGTGATCTGCGGACGGCCCTTCTCGTCGAGGAAGGAAATCAGCGCCTCGCCCACGCCCAGCTCGGTGATCGCCGCCACCGCATCGAAGGCGGGGTTGGGGCGCATGGTGTCGGCGGCCGTCTTCACCGCCTTCTGGTCGCGCGGGGTGAAGGCGCGCAGCGCATGCTGGACGCGGTTGCCGAGCTGGCCGAGCACGGTCTCGGGCACGTCGAGCGGGTTCTGGGTGACGAAATACACGCCCACGCCCTTGGAGCGGATCAGGCGCACGACCTGCTCGATCTTCTCGATCAGCGCCTTGGGAGCGTCGTTGAAGAGCAGGTGCGCCTCGTCGAAGAAGAACACCATCTTCGGCTTGTCCGGGTCGCCGACCTCGGGCAGCTGCTCGAAGAGCTCGGACAGCATCCACAGCAGGAAGGTGGAATACAGCTTGGGCGAGTGGTAGAGCTTGTCCGCCGCCAGCACGTTGATCACGCCGCGGCCGTCGGCGCCGGTCTGCATCAGGTCATTGATGTCGAGCATCGGCTCGCCGAAGAACACGTCGCCGCCCTGCTCTTCGAGCCCGAGCAGGTTGCGCTGGATGGCGCCGATCGAGGCGGTGGAGATGTTGCCGTACTCGGTAGTGAAGGTCTTCGCGCTCTCGCCCACGTACTGGACCATCGCGCGCAAGTCCTTGAGGTCGAGCAGCAGCATGCCGTTGTCGTCGGCGATCTTGAACACCAGCGTCAGCACGCCGGTCTGGGTGTCGTTGAGGTTGAGCAGGCGCGCGATCAGCAGCGGCCCCATGTCGGAGACGGTGGCGCGCACCGGGTGGCCCTGCTCGCCGAACACGTCCCAGAACACCACGGTGTTGGCACGCGGGGTGTATTCGTCGATGCCGATGGCGGCCAGGCGCTGCATCAGCTTGTCGGACTGGTTGCCCGCGGCGCCGACGCCGGAGAGGTCGCCCTTGATGTCGGCGACGAACACCGGCACGCCGATGTTGGCGAAGGACTCGGCGAGCTTCTGCAGGGTCACCGTCTTGCCGGTGCCGGTGGCGCCGGTGATGAGGCCGTGGCGGTTGGCCAGGCGCGGCAGGAGGCAGATGTCCTTGAACGCGTCCTTGTCGTGCGCGCGTGCGATCAGCATCGGGTCGGCCATTTCATGCTCCTCGGGAATCGGTTCGGAATGCACCGAGTTTAGCAGCCCGGCACGCAGGCCCGTACGGCGCCTCCGCGCACGACGACGCCCGTCGCCTCCGCGCACGACAACGCCCGTCGTCGCCGCACCGCCGTCTTCGCGGCTGCCGCCGCTCCTACAGGAACCAGGGGCGCGGCGCACGCGACGGGCGGGCGCTATAATGCGCGCCTCTTCAATCGCTCGGGCAGCACAGAGGTTTCAATATGGCGGGTCACTCGAAATGGGCCAACATCCAGCACCGCAAGGGTCGTCAGGACGAAAAGCGCGGTGCGGCGTTCTCCAAGCTGGCGAAGGAGATCACAGTCGCCGCCAAGATGGGCGGGGGTGACCCGGGCTTCAACCCGCGCCTGCGCCTGGCGGTGGACAAGGCCAAGGGCGTCAACATGCCCAAGGACAAGATCGACAACGCGATCAAGAAGGGCACGGGCGAGCTCGAGGGCGTGAGCTACGAAGAGATCCGCTACGAGGGCTACGGCATCGGCGGCTCGGCCGTCATGGTCGACTGCCTCACCGACAACAAGACCCGCACCGTGGCCGACGTGCGCCACGCCTTCTCCAAGTACGGCGGCAACATGGGCACCGACGGCTGCGTGTCCTTCCAGTTCAAGCACTGCGGCCAGCTGCTGTTCGCCCCCGGCACCAGCGAGGACGCGCTGATGGAAGCGGCGCTCGAGGCCGGCGCCGAGGACGTGGTCACCAACGACGACGGCTCGATCGAGGTGATCACCGGGCCGTGGGAGTTCACCACCATCAAGGAAGCGCTGGAGAAGGCCGGCTTCAGCGCCGAGTTCGGCGAGGTCACGATGAAGCCCGAGAACGTCATCGAGCTCGCCGGCGACGAGGCCGTGCGCATGCAGAAGCTGCTCGACGCGCTCGAAGGCCTGGATGACGTGCAGGAGGTTTACACCTCCGCCGAGATCGACGAGTAAGCTCCCCGATCTGCCCCAGAAAAGCGGCGCCCGGCGCCGCTTTTTTGTTTGATGGACCCGACACGATGCCGACCCCGCCCCTGCTCACCCGCCTGACGCCGCTGCTCTTCGTGCTGCTGTGGAGCACCGGCTTCATCGGCGCCAAGTACGGCCTCCCCTACGCCGAGCCGCTCACCTTCCTGGTCTCGCGCTACGTGCTGGTGATCGTACTGATGAGCGTGCTCGCGCTGGCGATGCGCGCGCCCTGGCCGGCCAGCCCGCGCGAGGCGCTGCACATCGGCGTCACCGGCCTGCTGGTGCAGGCGCTGTACCTGGGCGGCGTGTTCATGTCGATCCACCGCGGCCTGCCGGCGGGCATCTCGGCGCTGGTGGTGGGCATGCAGCCGCTGCTCACGGCGGCGCTCGCCGGCGCGCTGCTCGGCGAACGGGTCTCGGCGCGGCAGTGGGCCGGGCTCGCGCTCGGCTTCGGCGGCGTGGCGCTGGTGGTCGGCAGCAAGGCGAGCGTGGATGGGGTCGATGGCGATGCGCTGGTCCATATGCTCGTCCCCGCGCTGGCGGCGCTGCTCGGCATCACCGCCGGCACCCTGTACCAGAAGCGCTTCTGCCCGCGCTTCGACCTGCGCACCGGCTCGGTGATGCAGTTCCTGCCCAGCCTGGTGGTCACGCTGCTCGTCGCCAGCCAGACCGAGACGATGGAAATCGAGTGGACCGGCGACTTCGTCTTCGCGCTGGGCTGGCTGGTGCTGGTGCTGTCGATCGGCGCGATCAGCCTGCTCAACCTGCTGATCCGCAGCGGCAGCGCGGTCAACGTGGCGAGCCTCTTCTACCTGACCCCGCCGGCCACCGCGCTGATCGCCTGGGCGATGTTCGGCGAGACCCTCTCCGCGCTGGCGACCGCCGGCATGGTCATCGCCGTGTCGGGTGTGTGGCTGGCGCGCAAGGGCTAGAATCGGGGCTCTTCCCCACCCCGAAGGAGAATGCCATGTTGATGACGACCACCCAGAGCCTCGACGGCCAGCCGATCCGCCAGTACCTCGGCGTGGTCAACGGCGAGGCCATCATCGGCGCCAACCTGTTCAAGGACATGTTCGCCTCGATCCGCAACGTGGTCGGCGGCCGCGCCGGCAGCTACGAGCGCACCCTCGCCGACGCGCGCCGCATCGCGATGGAGGAGATGGAAGAGGCCGCGCAAAAGCTCGGCGCCAACGCGGTGATCGGCATCGACGTCGACTACGAAGTCCTCGGCGCCGACAACGGCATGCTGATGGTGTGCGTCAGCGGCACCGCGGTGAAGATTTGAGCGTTGCCGCGAGCGCGCACGTCGTCACCCGCATCCTCGGCCTCGACCCCGGGCTGCGCATCACCGGCTTCGGCCTGGTGGACCAGCTCGGTACCCAGCTGCGCTACGTCGCCAGCGGCTGCATCAAGACCCAGGACGGCGAGCTGCCCGGGCGGCTGAAGACCCTGCTCGACGGCGTGCGCGAGGTCATCGCCACCTACCAGCCGGATGTGGTGGCGGTCGAGAAGGTCTTCGTCAACGTCAACCCGCAGTCCACCCTGCTGCTCGGCCAGGCGCGCGGCGCGGTGATCTGCGGAGCGGTGTCCTGCGACCTGCCGGTGGCCGAATACACCGCGCTGCAGGTGAAGCAGTCGGTGGTCGGCTACGGCAAGGCGCACAAGGAGCAGGTGCAGCACATGGTGCAGCGCCTGCTCGCCCTCGACGCCAGCCCCGGCCCCGACGCCGCCGACGCGCTCGCCTGCGCGATCTGCCACGCCCACGGCTCGCGCGGCCTCGGCGCCCTCCCCGGCGTCGGCACCCGCCGCCGCGCGGGGCGCATTCTGGGCTGAGCACCGTCGCTCCTGCATGGGGTCCGGGATGCGCGACTGCTCGTGCAGGGGCGAATGCAGCGGTCGAAACCTGCACCCGCGTCGATCCTCGCACCACCCCATTCGCGGCCGCCGCCGCTCCTGCACGAACCTCTCCGCAGTCCCCCAGGCGCAAAATATGTTGCGCTGCGCAAGGCGCGCGCGTATGATGCTCGCTCTTCGATCGGGCGCCAATCCGATCCGCCGCAAGGCAATGGGGGTATAGCTCAGTTGGTAGAGCAGTTGACTCTTAATCAATTGGTCCTAGGTTCGAGTCCTAGTGCCCCCACCAACGAATACAAGCACTTGGGCCAGTTCTCGCGAACTGGCCTGTTTGCTTTTGGGCGTTCGGTTGCCGTTTGGTTGCTGTTCGTCCAGCCCAGCGAACTGGACTCCGACTCAACGCCGCTCCGCTCGGGGCAGCTTGGCATCGGGCACTGAACTCACCACGAACGTACTCACGCCCTCCTTCATCAGAAACGACGCAGCAGCATCAAGCGTCTTGAAGCGCGGCACCCTTCGATTCCGCCCTTCCTGCCGACCTGATTCCCTTCGGCATCGAGCACAACCCCGTCGACGCCACCCCGGCAATCGCCGTGCAACGAGGCGACCGCACCCTGAGCGCCGCCGAAGTGTGCGCCGGCATCGGTGGCGAGCCCTTCAATGTGCGTGACATTCGCCGCACCGTGGAAACCATGCTCGCCGCCCTGGGCATCAGCAAGGACACCCGCGCGCAACTGCTATCCCACGGCATCAGTGGAGTGCAGGCCGCGCACTACGACCGGCACGCCTACACCGACGAGAAGCGCGCCGCGCTGGTGGCCTGGGAGGCAAGGCTAGAGGCCATCCGCCAAGCCGAGCGCACGCCCTCGAACGTGGTCCGGCTGGGGCAGCGCGCGGTGGCATGACTGGCTGTCCCCATTGATTGCTTATAACATGCAAGCTATATCTACTCCATGGGCGACCGTATCGAGTTCTTCAACGAAGCCGTTGAAGCTGAGGTGATGGAGTGGCCCGGCGGCATTCTCGCGAGCTTCACCCGGATTGCGGAACGCATCACCGAACACGGCCCGAACCTTGGCATGCCCTACACCCGCGTAATGGGTGATGGGCTGTTCGAGATTCGCGCCAAGGGGCAGGAAGGCATCGGACGCGCCTTGTTCTGCACTGTCGTCGGCAAGCGCATCGTCATCCTGCATGGCTTCATCAAGAAGACCGAGCAAACCCCGCAGCGTGCATTGGACACCGCACGCCGCCGTATGAAGGAGGTCCGCCCATGAGCGAGAAATACAACCCAGTTGCCTTCGATCCACGCACCTTCGCAGAGGAAGCGGGCAAGCGCGACCCGGCATTCCGTGAAGCCTACGAGGGCATGGCCGATGAGTTTGCAGCCCTTGCCGAGCTGCTGCGCGCCCGCACCCGCGCCGGCCTGACGCAGACCGAGCTTGCCGAGCGCATGGGGGTGTCGCAGCCTGTCGTGGCACGAATCGAAGGCAGCATCGGCAGCCGCAAACATGCTCCATCCCTGGCGACCTTGCGCAAGTACGCGGACGCCTGCGGGCAGAGGTTGGTGATTCGCTTCGAGCCAAAGCAAGAGCACGCAGCCTGACCGGCATGAAAACCGCATTCGAGAGCATCAAGCGTGGCCTGCACGAGGCCATCGAGCACGTTGAGCCGTACAAACCCGTCCCGTTCGATCCGCATGCCCTCGCAGAGTCCGCATGCAAGCATGACGACCGATCAAGCAGTGACGGTTCAGAAAACGACTCCGACAGACAGCTCTGCGCGACGTTCTAAACCTACCCTTGCCGCCCCTGATTCATCAAGCAGCCGCCCGTCCGGGCTGATCCGATACACCGTTCCGCGGCCGTCGTGATAGCGGTAGTGGTCGATTTTTCCCCAGAGCACCACCTCGCCGTGATGTGCCCGGTAGTGCTCCGCAACCATCTCCGTGATGCGTTCGAGGTGGTCGCGCAGTTCAGGGGGTACGCTGAGGCGCCTGCCGCTCTCAAGGTTCGCCAGGATGCGGGGCTTCAGGGCGGCAAGATCAGTCATCGGTCAGGCGCTCATCATCTCGGGCGCACGCTGCACCGCAGGCATACCTGCAGCGCGGCCGCCGCCATTCCCTTCCGCGCTTGCACGCGCAAGTGCCGCCCCACCTTCCACCGCGCGGCCCCCTGCCTCGGGGGCCGCCCGGCTCAAGCCGCGCTGCGGATGAGCGAGACCGTGGCGCTGGTGCTGCGGTCGAGGGCCTCGAGCGCGGCGCTGGCGGCCTGGTCAGCGTGGGTGCGCGCGGTGGCAGTGGCGTGGGCGGCTGCGCGGGTGGCACCGTCGTAGGCGGACGAGGCGTTGGCGACCACCGAGCGCAGGGCCTGCACCGTGAGCGCGGAGCCCGCGGGGGCGCTGCGGTGGAGCAGCTCGAGGGTGAGGATCACGCCCTGCAGCCATTGCGACATGCCCGCCTCGAGCAGGCGCAGCGCGTCGGACTGGGCCTGGCCGGCGACCGTGCCGGCGGTGGTGAGCCAGGCGTGGCCGTGGCGCAGCACCGGGGTGATCGAGCCGACCTGGAGCTCGACCAGGGTGCGCGGCTCGCGCGCGGACGCGGCGGCCTGGGTGACGGCGATGGCCTCGTCGAGCAGCGCGCGACCGGTGTTGAGGTTGAGCGCGGTCAGGTGCTCGACCCCGGAGAGCAGGCTGTCGCTCGCGATGGCGAGCTCGTGGACGCGGATTTCCGCAGTGCTGCGGAAGGCGGAAAGCATTTTCTCGGGCGAGACGTTCATGGTGTACTCCTTGCGGTGAACGACACCTGGGTGCCGACTCGGCGTGATGACCTTGCGACACCATGGTGCACTGCAACAAAAAACAATGCAAGTTCTTTTGGAATCGTTCCAGAATCATGCACTTGCCCTCTTTCCCGGAGCCCCGTCGATGAGCCTTTCCGGCACGCAGATCGCCAGCCTGGTGCTGTGCTGGCTGGCCTACGCCGCGCTGCACTCCGTGCTCGCCTCGCTGTGGCTCAAGCGCGTGGTCGCCGCGCGCTGGCCGCGCCTGGCGCCGGCCTACCGGCTCGGCTTCAACCTGCTCGCGGTGCTGCTGCTGGTGCCGCCGCTGTGGCTCACCTTCGCCTGGCGCGGGCCGCTGCTGTGGTCGTGGGACGGCGGCTGGGCCTGGCTGTCGAACGCGCTGGCGCTGGCCGCGGTGGCCGGCTTCCTGTGGTCGACGCGCTACTACGACATGGGCGTGTTCTACGGCAGCACGCAATGGCGCACGCGCGAGCGCGCCGCCGAGGACCCCGGCGGCCTCGCGCTGTCGCCGCTGCACCGCCACGTCCGCCACCCCTGGTACAGCCTCGGGCTGCTGATCCTGTGGACGCGCGAAATGGACGAGGCGCGGCTGACGAGCGCACTGTGCATCACGCTCTACCTGTGGGTGGGCTCGCTGCTCGAGGAGGAGAAGCTGCTCGCCTTCCACGGCGAGGCCTACGCGCGCTACCGCGCCCGCGTGCCCGGCCTGATCCCCTGGCCGGGTCGCAGCCTGGGGGCGGACGAGGCACGTGCGCTGTGCACGCCGCGGCCCCATCAGGACGACACCACCTCCACGCACGGCGGCAGCTGATCCTCTCCCGGCCAGCGCGACCAGTCGGGGTCGGGCAGCGCGTTGAAGACCTTGCGCAGGCTGGCGCCCCACTCCTTGTGGATCATGTCGAAATAGGGGTTGTCCCAATCCACGCTGAGGTGGCGGGCGACGCGCAGCTCGTCGCGGCGGTAGATCAGCAGGTCGAGCGGCAGGCCCACCGACAGGTTGGAGCGGATGGTGGAGTCCATCGAGATCAGCGCGCACTTGGCGGCCTCGTCGAGCGAGGTCTTGCAGGTCACGATGCGGTCCACGATCGGCTTGCCGTACTTCGACTCGCCGATCTGGAAGTAGGGCGTGTCGGCCGAGGCCTCGATGAAATTGCCCGCGGCGTAGATGTTGAACAGGCGCGGCGGCTCGTCGCCGATCTGGCCGGCGAGGATGAAGCTGGCGTTGAAATCCACGCCGAACTGCTTCAGGGCCTCGGCGTCCTGGCGATGCACGCCGCGGATGGTCTCGCCGACCAGGCGCGCGCACTCGAAGAGCGTGGGCGCGTTCCACAGGCTGTCGCGGTCCTGCACCGCGGCGTGCTCGCGCAAGAGGCTGATCACCGCCTGGGTGATGGCGAGGTTGCCCGCGCTCATCAGCACCAGCACGCGATCGCCGGCGCGCTCGAACACGGTCATCTTGCGAAAGGTGTTGATGTGGTCCACGCCCGCGTTGGTGCGCGAGTCGGACAGGCAGACCAGCCCCTCGTCGAGGCACATGGCGACGCAATAGGTCATGGGTTCGATCCAGTCGGTTTATTGTTCCGGGTCCTCGTCGGGGCCGGAAGGCCTTGCGCGCCGGTCATGCTGCGACCGGAACCAGAAAGTTCTCGCCGATGCTGTCGCCCAGGCGGTTGACGCGCACCAGGAAGCGCTCCAGCCAGGGATGCAGGCCGGCATCGAAGATGTCGTCCATGCGCCCGTAGTGCAGCGTCGCGTGCAGCTCGCCGGCCTGGCGCGCGGCCTCGGCCGAGTGGATGCTGGCGACCTCGCCGAGGATGCCGTTGATCTCGTCGAGGCAGGCATGCAGCGAGCGCGGCATGTCGGCGTTGAGGATCAGCAGCTCGGCCACCTTGTAGGGCGTGATCACGTCACGGTAGACGTGGCGGTAGGTCTCGAAGGCCGACACCGAACGCAGCAACGCACCCCACTGGTAGAAATCGGTCGAGCTGGTGAGCCCCTCGGCCTTGGGCAGCAGGCTGTGGTACTTCACGTCGAGCAGGCGGGCGGTGTTGTCGGCGCGCTCGAGGAAGGTGCCCAGGCGAACGAACTTGAAGGCTTCGTCGTGCAGCATGGTGCCGAAGGTCACCCCGCGCAGCAGGTGAGAGCGGAACTTCACCCATTCGAAGAATTCGCCCAGGTCGGTGGCGCGCAGCTTCTGCGGCGTCATGTCGCGGATCTCGAGCCAGGTGGCGTTGGTGGTCTCCCACATCTCGGCGGTCAGCGTGCCACGCACCGCATGCGCGTTCTCGCGCGCGGCGCGCAGGCAGTTCCACACGCTGGAGGGGTTGTCGCGGTCGAGCACGACGAACTCGATGACGTCGCAGGCGGACAGCGGCCGGCCGGTGCGCGCGAAGGCCTCCGACAGCTCGCTGATGTCGAGGATGGCCGACCAGCTCTCGGTGTCGCCACCGTTGGCGCCGGGCAGCAGCGACATGCGGTAGGACACGTCGAGCATGCGCACGGTGTTCTCGGCGCGCTCGGTGTAGCGCGCCATCCAGTAGAGGTGGTCTGCGGTTCGGCTCAGCATGAGGGTTCTCCTTGGCAATCGCGCGGCGGCGGGGGACGAACCCGGCGCTCGTACGCGCTTTCATTGCTGCATTCGCGCCTGCCGGCGCTTCTACATAAACGTCGCGGCGGGTCGGGCGCCTGGGGGCGTCTGCGCCGCCATGTTCGCGCCTGCCGGCGCTCCTACAAAAACGTCGCGGCGGGGCGGGCGCCGGGGGGCGTTTGCGACGCCGCGTTCGCGCCTGCCGGCGCTCCTACAAAAACGTCGCGACGTCGCAGTCGCGCCTGCCCCTGTAGGAGCGCCGGCAGGCGCGAACATGGCGCTTCAGCCCACCACCCAGGTGTCCTTGGTGCCCCCGCCCTGCGAGGAATTGACCACCAGCGAGCCCGCCTTGAGCGCGACGCGGGTGAGGCCGCCGGGCACCATGCGGATCTCGCGTCCGCCCGAAAGCACGAAGGGGCGCAGGTCGATGTGGCGCGGCGCGATGCCGGCGTCGACGAAGGTCGGGCAGGTCGACAGGGCCAGCGTCGGCTGCGCGATGTATTTCTCCGGCGCGGCGAGGATGCGCTGACGGAACTCCTCGATCTCGGCCTTCGTCGCCGCCGGCCCCACCAGCATCCCGTAGCCGCCGGCGCCATGGACCTCCTTGACCACCAGCTCGGGCAGGTGGGCGAGCGTGTAGGCGAGGTCGTCGGGCTCGCGCAGCATCCAGGTCGGCACGTTGTTGAGGACCGGCTCCTCGCCGAGGTAGAAGCGCACCATCTCGGGCACGTAGGGGTAGATCGACTTGTCGTCGGCCACCCCGGTGCCGACCGCGTTGGCCAGCGTCACGCGGCCGGCGCGATAGGCCGACATCAGCCCGGGCACGCCGAGCATCGAGTCGGGCCGGAAGACCTCGGGGTCGAGGAAGTCGTCGTCCAGGCGCCGGTAGATCACATCCACCCGCCGCGGCCCCTGCGTTGTACGCATGAACACCGTGTCGTCCTTGACGAAGAGGTCCTGGCCCTCGACCAGCTCGACGCCCATCTGCTGGGCGAGGAAGCTGTGCTCGAAGTAGGCGCTGTTGAAGGCGCCCGGGGTCAGCAGCACCGCGGTGGGGTCGAGCACGCCGGCCGGCGCCACCGCGCGCAGCGTCTCGAGCAGCAGGTCGGGGTAATGCTCGACCGGCTGCACGTCGTAGCGCGAGAACAGGTCGGGGAAGAGCCGCATCATCATCTTGCGGTTCTCCAGCAGGTAGCTCACCCCCGAGGGCACGCGCAGGTTGTCCTCCAGCACGTAGTACTCGCCCTTGCCGTCGGCGCCCGCGGCGCGCACCAGGTCGATGCCGGCGATCATCGCGTACAGCCCGCCGGGCACGTGCACGCCCTGCATCTCGGGGCGGAACTGGGCGTTGTTCAGGACCTGGTCGGCGGGGATGCGGCCGGCGCGCAGGATCTCGCGGTCGTGGTAGATGTCGGCGAGGAAGGCGTTGAGTGCGCGCACGCGCTGGCGCAGGCCGGCCTCGAGTGCGCGCCATTCGTCGCCCGGGATGACGCGCGGCAGCAGGTCGAAGGGGATCAGGCGCTCCTTGCCACCGTCGGCGCCATAGACGTTGAAGGTGATGCCGACGCGGTGGAAGGCGAGGTCGGCCTCCTTGCGCTTGCGCGCGATCAGCTCGCGCGGGGTGCGCCCGAGCCAGTCGCTGTAGGGCTGGTAGTGCGTACGGATCGTGCCGTCGGCGGCGTGCATCTCATCGAAAGGCTTGGCGGCGTTCATGGCGTGCTCTGCGCGGATGGTTTATCGACTCCCTCGCAGGACTCACAGCAGAAAGCGTGCCAATCCCCTGAAGCGTGCAAGACCGCGCCGGCAACGGGGTCGGGCGTGCGAGTCGCGCACGGCCACGGCGCCGGCGCGCACCACGGTGGTCTGCGACGCATCAATCTGGTGCGCCGGCGGCATGTCGCGGGCGCCCGCCCCGCCGCGCGGACGCATCGTCCTCCACCGGCGTCACCGTCACCGCCACCTCCACGCAATGTCCGCCACCGCCGAGGATGACGCCGCGCAGCGGGCACACGTCGCCGTAGTCCCGCCCCCAGGCCAGCGTGATGTGGCCGCTGCCCGGCTGCAGGTCGTTGGTCGGGTCGATGTCGATCCAGCCCAGCCCTGGGCACCACAGCGCCACCCAGGCGTGCGAGGCGTCGGCGCCGATCAGGCGTGGCTGGCCGGGGGGCGGCTCGGTGAGCAGGTAGCCGGAGACGTAGCGCGCCGCCAGGCCGAGCGCGCGCAGGCAGGCGATCATCAGGTGGGAGAAGTCCTGGCACACGCCGCGCCGCGCCGCGAAGACCTCGGCCACCGGGGTGGCGATGCAGGTCGCCGCGGGGTCGAAGCGGAAGTCGGCGTGGATGCGCGCCGACAGCGCGAGCAGGGCCTCGAGCACCGGCCGCCCCGGCGTGAAGCTGTGCAGCGCGAAGTCGGCGTACTGCGCGGCCTCGTCGCCGAGCGCCACGAAGGGCGAGGCGAAGCGGTACTGGCCGGCGTCGCGCGCCTCGGCGCGCAGCGGCGCGTGGCCGGAGAGTCCGTCGCGCAGGTGGTCGCGCGCGGCCTCCCAGGGCGGGCTCGCCGCGGGCTCGGGCCAG
>NZ_AMXF01000055.1 GCF_000310225.1 Thauera phenylacetica B4P | reverse complement strand
GCCGGCAGCGGCCTGGCCGGCGTGGCCGCCGCCAATCGGCTCGCGCGCGAGCTCGACGGCGCCAGGATCACCATCGTCGATCGCAAGGAGATCCACAACTACCAGCCCGGCTACACCCTGGTCGCGACCGGCGTGTGGCCGGTGGAGAAGGTCAGCGACCGCAACGTCGACCTGATCCCGCCCGGCGTGGAGTGGGTGCGCGAGATGGTCGCCGAGTTCGACGCCGAGAAGAACGCGGTGGTCACCGACGGCGGCCGGCGCATCGAGTACGACTACCTGGTCGTCGCCACCGGCCTGCACATGGACTTCGGGCTGATCGAGGGCATGGACGTCGCCGCGATCGGACGCAACGGGCTCACCAGCGTGTACCCCAGCCCGCAGGCGGCGCAGGCCACCTGGCAGGCGATGGACGCGTTCCGCCAGAAGGGCGGCAAGGCGCTGATGACCCTGCCATCCACACCGCTCAAGTGCGCCGGCGCGCCGCTCAAGATGACCTTCATGCTGGTCGACCGCCTCCGCCAGGCCGGCACGCGCGACCAGTCGCAGGTGAGCTTCCACTCCGCGCTCGACAACATCTTCAGCGTGCCACGCATCAACCAGGAAGTGCTCGAGCGCTGGAAGAAGCTCGACGTGCCGGTGCATTTCCTCAGCAAGCTGGTCGCGGTAGACATCGGCGCCCGCCGCGCCACCTTCGCCAGCCCCGAGGGCGAACGCACCCAGCACGACTACGACTTCATCCACGTGGTCCCGCCGATGCGTGCCCCCGACTCGGTCAAGAACAGCCCGCTGTCCTGGAAGGAAGGCCCCTTCACCGCGGGTGGCTGGCTGGAAGTGGACAAGGAGACGCTGCGCCATCGGCGCTTCCCCAACGTGTTCGGCATCGGCGACATCAACGGCACCGGCAAGGGCAAGACCGCCGCGACGGTCAAGAAGAGCACGCCGCTGGTGGTGCAGAACCTCATCGACGTCATCGCCGGCCGCGAACCCTCGCAGCGCTTCGACGGCTACACTTCCTGCCCGCTGCTGGTGCGCGAGGGCGCCGCGCTGCTGATCGAGTTCGACTACGAGAACCGCCTGGTGCCCTCGCTGCCGGCGATCGATCCGCTGCAGGACAGCTACTTCGCCTGGGTGATGAAGATCCGCCTGCTCAAGCCCGCCTACATGGCGGTGGCCAAGGGCCGGGTATAAGGGAGACGAGACATGTACGAGATCTGGCTGACGCTGAACATCCTCTACGAACTGGGGCTGCAATACCTGCCGGTGGTGATCGGCACCGCGCTGCTGTGGCTGGCGCTGATGGCCGTCGCCGCCGCGCGCGGTCGCGCGGACTGGGGCGCGGCCCTGAAGCCGGCGATCGCGATCGCGGTCGTGGTCACGGCGATCACCTTCTTCGTCACCCCCGGCATGACGCAGTCGTCCTTCGCCAACATGGGCTACTGGGTGGACTGGGGCAACCTCCTCCTCTACGCCGCCGCCTTCGGTGCCGTGGGCGGTGCGCTGGCCTGGCCCGTCGCGGCGATGATGCGCCGCGCCTGAGCCCCGCCGCCACGCCCTGCCACGGCTTGCCGCCCGGCGGGGCGTTTCGTTTCCATCCGACCTCGAAAGGAGCCTCCCCATGAAACGCCTGCTGATCGCCGCCGCCCTCGGCTTCGCCAGCCTCGCCGCGAACGCGGCCGACCTCGGCATCTCGGCGCAGGACACCTACGCCAAGATCCAGAACAACGAGAAGAACGTGCTCTTCATCGACGTGCGCGACCCAGTCGAGATCATGTTCGTCGGCTTCTCCGACGCGGTGCACGCGAACGTGCCCTTCATGATGGTCGATCGCACGCAGTGGAACGCCGAGAAGGGTGTCTTCCGCCTCTACCGCAACCCCGACTTCATCAACCACGTGAAGCTGCAGCTCGCCAGGCGCGGCCTGAGCGCCGACGCCGAGATCATCACCATGTGCCGCTCGGGCAGCGAGCGCGGCGAGCCGAGCGCCGCCTTCCTGCGCGAGAACGGCTTCCCGAACGCCCGCTTCGTGGTCAACGGCTTCCAGGGTGGCGCGCTCAAGGAGGGCCCACAGGCGGGCTTCCGCCTGCAGAACGGCTGGCAGAACAGCGGCCTGCCTTGGTCGGCGAAGATGAACGCGGACAAGATCCACCGCGTCGATCGGCCCTGAAACCTGCCCCGAGCTCCTTAGTCCCGGCGCGCAAAGCCTCCGGAAGGCGCGCCGGCTGCGCTAGACTTCGGCCCCGACGGGCACCTCGCCCGACCCCGAGATTCCCTGGAGAAGCGCATGAGCCTGCTGGCCCAACTGAAGAAAGACTCGATGCTCGCACGCAAGGCCGCCGACGGCATGCGTGCGACCCTGCTCAGCACCCTGATCGGCGAAGCCGAGATGGTGGGCAAGAACGCCGGCAACCGCGAGAGCACCGACGACGAGGTGCAGCAGACGATCCGCAAGTTCCTCAAGAACAACCAGGAGGCGCTCGGCGTGATCAAGGACGCCGAGCGCCGCGTCGCGCTGGAACAGGAGTCCGCCATCCTCACCGCCTACCTGCCGCCGATGGCCGGCGAGGCCGAGGTGAAGGCCTTCATCGCTGAAACCGTCGCCGGCCTCGCCGACCGTTCGCCGAAGCAGATGGGGGCCGTGATGGGCGCGCTGAAGGCGAAGTACGGCACCAGCTTCGACGCCAAGCAGGCCAACGCATGGGTCAAGGAAGCGCTGACAGGTTGACAAGAGCTACTGCAGCAACCGTTCGCGGCTTCCGCCGCTCCTACAGGGGCCTGTACGGCACGGTTTTCCGGTAGGAGCGGCGGAAGCCGCGAACAGTCGTGCAGCCATGACCGCAACGCGCTCGGGGCAGGCACGACCCAATCAGCGCAGCGCGGCGTGGATCTGCTCCGCGAGCTTGCGGCTGACGCCCTCCACCCGGCACAGGTCCTCCACCGTCGCCTCGCGCACGCCGTCCAGCCCGCCAAAGGCGGCGAGCAGGTTGCGGCGGCGCGACGGCCCCACGCCGGGGATGTCCTCCAGCTTCGAGCCCACCCGCGCCTTGCCGCGCCTGGCGCGGTGGCCGGTGATGGCGAAGCGGTGCGCCTCGTCGCGGATCTCCACGATCAGGTGCAGCGCGGCCGACTCGCCGCCGAGCGCGAGGCCTTCGCGCCCATCCGGGAAGATCAGCGTCTCCAGCCCCGCCTTGCGCCCCTCGCCCTTGGCGACACCCACCATCGCCACCGCCTCCAGCCCCACCTCGGCGAGGATCGCGCGCGCGGCACTCACCTGGCCCTTGCCGCCGTCGATCAGGATGAGGTCGGGACACACGCCCTCCCCGGCCGCGATCTTGCCGTAGCGCCGTTCCAGTGCCTGGCGCATCGCGGCGAAGTCGTCGCCGCCGGTGATGCCGGTGATGTTGTAGCGGCGGTATTCGGCGCGCTTCATGGCGCCCGCCTCGCACACCACGCAGGACGCCACCGTGGCCTCGCCCATGGTGTGGCTGATATCGAAGCACTCGATGCGCTGCGGCGCCTCGTCCAGGTCGAGCGCGCTGCGCAAAGCCTCCAGGCGCTGCTCGATGCGCCCGGTGTCGCGCGCGCGTGCCTGGATGGCGAGGTGGGCGTTCTTCTCCGCCATCTCCATCCACGCCTTTTCCGCCTCGAAGCGCGGCGACACCACGCCCGGCGGGCGCTCGGTGATCTCGGCGAGTGTCTCCTTGACCGCCTCGGGCGGCAGATTGACCAGGATGCGCGCCGGGATGGGGTGCTGGCTGTAGTGCTGCTCGACGAAGGCGAGCAGGCTGTCCATCGCGTCCGACACCGCCGCACCGCTGGGGAACTGCGGGCGGTCGCCGAGGTGGCGGCCGCCGCGCACCATGGCGATGTTCACGCAGGTGAGGCTGTCGGCCTCGATCGCGGCCAGCACGTCGACGTCCTCGTCCTTGCGGCTGTCGACGAACTGCTTGTGCAGCACGGCCTGCAGCACGCGCACCTGGTCGCGGCAGGCGGCGGCTTCCTCGAAGGCGAGGCGCTCGGCGGCCGCCTGCATGCGATTCGTGAGGTCGTCGATCACTTCGCTCGCCTGGCCGTCGAGGAAGCGGGTGGCGAGCTTCACATCCGCGGCGTAGGCCGCAGGCTCGATCAGCCCGACGCAGGGCGCGGTGCAGCGCTTGATCTGGTGCAGCAGGCAGGGGCGCGAGCGGTTGGCGAAGACGGTGTTCTCGCAGGTTCGGAGCTGGAAGGTCTTCTGCAGCAGGTGGATGCTCTCGCGCACCGCCCAGGCGTTGGGAAAGGGGCCGAAGTAGCGCGCGCCCTTGCTGAAGGCGCCGCGGTGGTAGGCCAGGCGCGGGAATTCGTCGGCGGAGAGCTCGATGTAGGGGTAGGTCTTGTCGTCGCGGAAGAGGATGTTGTAGCGCGGCGCGAGGCTCTTGATGAGGTTGTTCTCGAGGATCAGCGCCTCGGCCTCGGAGCGGGTGGCGGTGATGTCCACGCGCAGCACCTGCGCCACCATCATGGCGATGCGCGGGCTGGAGACGGTCTTCTGGAAGTAGCTGGAGACGCGGCGCTTGAGGTTCTTGGCCTTGCCGACGTAGAGCACCCTGTCGTCGGCGCCGATCATGCGATAGACGCCGGGCTCCTCGGTGAGGGTGCGCAGGAAGGGCTTGGGGTCGAAGGCTCGCACCTCGGTCGACGGCTCAGGCATTGCGCAGAACTTCGGTACGTTGCTCGCCGATGGTGGCCGCGGTCATGGTCGGCGCGGTACCGCTGTCGTCGGGGATGGCGGCGACGCGTTCGCGCGCCTGAAGGTAGGCGGTGTGCAGCTCGAGCGCGAAGGGGTCGGCGAGCCAGGCGGGCTGCGGAGCGGTCGGCACGATCGCAGCGAGTCGCGCGAGCTTGGCGGTGTCGGGCTCGGGCGCCCAGCGGTCGAGCAGCTCGGCGGCGAGGTCCGGGCGGTTGCACACCAGCAGCATGTCGCAGCCGGCGGCCCAGGCGGCTTTCGCACGGCCGACGATGTCGCCGGCGACGCGGGCGCCTTCCATGTTGAGGTCGTCGCTGAAGATCACCCCCTGGAAGCCGAGCCGGTCGCGCAGCACGTCCCCGAGCCAGAAGGGCGAGAAGCCGGCGGGCTGGGGTTCCGGGCTGGGGTCGGCGTTGGGGTAGATCACGTGCGCGGGCATCACGCCGGCGAGCTGGCGGCCGAGGCGGTGGCGGTAGGGGGCGATGTCCTCGTTCCACACGGTGTCGAAGTCGCGCTCATCCACCGGCACGTCGTGGTGCGAGTCGGCCTCGACGAAGCCGTGGCCGGGGAAGTGCTTGCCGACCGCGCCCATGCCCGCCTCGGCCATGCCGGCCACCAGCGCCTGGGCGAGCGCGGCGACCACCTGCGGGTCGCGATGGAAGGCGCGGTTGCCGATGGCGCGGCAGCAGCCGTAGTCGAGGTCGAGCACTGGGGTGAAGCTGAGGTCGACACCGTGCGCGCGCAGCTCGGCCGCGAGCACGAAGCCGATGGCACGCGCGCCCTCTAGCGCCGCCAGGTGGTCCTGCCCCCACAGCGCGCCCAGGCTGCGCATCGACGGCAGCCGCGTGAAGCCGTCGGTGCGGAAGCGCTGCACCCGGCCGCCCTCATGGTCGACCGCGATGATCAGCGCCGGGTCGCGCAGCGCGCGGATGTCGGCGGTAAGCGCGCGCAGCTGGTCGGAATCGGTGTAGTTGCGCGCGAACAGGATCACGCCACCGACCAGCGGGTCGAGCAGGCGCTCGCGCTCCTCGTCGGTCAGCGCGGTGCCGGCGACGTCGATCATGACGGGGCCACGCGGGCGCCTGGTGCTTGGGTTCATCGTGGACATCTCGCTTTTGAAGGGACGAGCGCTCATTCACCGCATCCTTCGCGACGAATGAAGCCGCTAATCACCGCAGCGCTCGATCAGCGCGAACGCGACGATGTGTTCGTCCTCGTCGCTGATGCTGAGGTGGGCGCGCAGTCCGTTGTCGTGCATGTGTGCGGCGAGGCGCTCGTCGTAGCGGTATTCGGGCTTGCCGCGGGCGTCGTGGCCGACGGCGACCGCGTGCAGCGTGGCGGGCACGGCGACACCGGTGCCGAGCGCCTTGCCGAAGGCTTCCTTGGCCGCGAAGCGCTTGGCAAGGAAGCGCGCCGGGTCGCGGTGCGCACGCCAGGCCTCGACCTCGCTCGCGGCCAGGATGCGCAGCGCGAAGCGCTCGCCGTGGCGCTCGAGCGCCGCGCGCATCCGCCGCAGTTGCACGAGATCCGTACCGATGCCGTGGATCATGCTTGTGCGCTCGCACAGCGGCCCGCCCGCGCCCTTGTAGGAGCGGCGGAAGCCGCGAATGCGGCACCCAGTCCGGGCGGTGGCGTGGATCCGGGCGCCGTGTTCGCGGCTTGCGCCGCTCCTACAGGGGGACGCCGGCGCGTTGCGCTGTTGGCGGGTGCAAGGGGACAACAGCGCGGCGCGCGCATCGCGCTTCCTCAGGCGCCCTGCGCCGCTTCGCGCATCAGCCGCTTCATCTCGGCGACCGCCGCGCGCAGGCCCACGAACACCGCGCGGCTGACGATCGAATGCCCGATGTGCAGCTCGCGGATGCCGTGCAGGCGGGCGATCGGTTCGACGTTGTAGTAGTTGAGCGCATGGCCGGCGTTGAAACGCATGCCGAGGCTGCGCACCGCCTCGCCCGCCGTGCGGATCTTGTCGAGTTCGGCGAGCACCGCGGGGGCATCGGCGTCGCGGCCGGCGGCGTGGAAGGCGTGGGCGTAGGGGCCGGTGTGGATCTCGCACACGCGCGCGCCGATGCGGGCGGCGGCCTCGATCTGCGCGGGCTCGGCGTCGATGAACACGCTGGTGACGATGCCGGCGTCGGCCAGGCGAGCGATCACGTCCTGCAGCCGAGCCTCCTGCGACAGCACGTCGAGCCCGCCCTCGGTGGTGATCTCGTGGCGGCCCTCGGGCACCAGCATCGCCATCTGCGGCTTCGTGCGGCAGGCGATCGCGACCATCTCGTCGGTGGCGGCCATCTCGAGGTTGAGCTTGACCTGGGTGAGCTCGGCGAGCCGGCGTACGTCCTCGTCGTTGATGTGGCGACGGTCCTCACGCAGGTGGATGGTGATGCCGTCGGCGCCACCGAGGTGGGCCTCCACCGCGGCCCACACCGGGTCGGGCTCCCAGGTGCGGCGCGCCTGGCGCAGCGTGGCGACGTGGTCGATGTTGACGCCGAGTTCGATCATCAGAGCTCCTGCAGTTCCTTGAGTACCCGGCGCGACTGCAGCGGCTGGCCGCCCAGGGTGTGGTTGATCAGCATGCGCAGCAGCTGCTTGGACTGGGCCAGCGTCTCCGCACGCGAGAAGTCTCCGGCCGCCATGTCGAGCAGGGTCTGGCCGGAGAGCAGCGGCTGCTCGCCGAGCGCGGCGGGGTCCAGGGCGACGCCCTCTTCCTCCAGCGTCTCCAGCCGCAGCGGCCCGCGTTCGATTATATAAAGGTAGCGCCCGTCGGGCCGCACCGGCTGGCCGCTGTCCGCCTCATGATCGAGCCCCGCCTCGTAGCCGAGCTCCTGCAGCAGGGCGAGCTCGAAGCGGCGCAGGATGGGCGACTCGGGCTCGCCGCGGCCGAGCGCGCGCACCGCCTCGGCGTAGGCGTCGAAGAGCCGCGGGTGGGGGTCCTCGCGCGCGGTCAGGCGCACCAGCAGCTCGTTGAGGTAGTAGCCGCAGATCAGCGCGCGCCCGATCAGCAGCGGCTGGCCGCCCTGCCACTCGGCGCGCACCAGGGTCTTGACCTCGCCACCGCCCGACCAGTCCATCCACAGCGGCTGGAAGGCGAGCAGCACGCCGCGCAGCTGCGAGTGCGGGCGGCGCGCGCCCTTGGCGACCAGGGCGACGCGGCCGTGTTCGCGCGCGAAGATCTCGACGATGAGGCTGGTCTCGCGCCAGGGGTAGGTGTGCAGCACCCAGGCCGGCTGCTGCTCGACGCGCTGCTTGGCTGCCGCCATGACCCGGGGTCCGGATTACTCGTAGCCGAGGCTCTTCAGCGCGCGCTCGTCGTCGGCCCAGCCGCTCTTGACCTTGACCCAGACCTCGAGGAAGACCTTGCCGTCGAAGAGCTTCTCGAGCTCGACGCGGGCCTCGCTGGAGATGCGCTTGAGCTTCTCGCCGCCGCGGCCGATGACCATGGACTTGTGACCGGGCTTATCCACGATCACCGCGGCGTAAATGCGGCGCAGGTTGCCTTCCACCTCGAACTTCTCGATCTCGACCGCGATGCCGTAGGGCAGCTCGTCGCCGAGCAGGCGGAAGAGCTTCTCGCGCAGGAACTCGGAGGCCAGGAAGCGCTCGCTGCGGTCGGTGATCTCGTCTTCCTCGAACATCGGCGTGCCGACGGGGAGCAAGGGCGTGGCGGCCTTGACCAGCTCGTCGACGTTGCGCCCCTTCTCGGCCGACAGCGGCACGATCTCGGTAAAGTCGCGTGCCTCGCGCACCTGGGCGATGAAGGGCAGCAGGCGGGTCTTGTCCTTCAGCTGGTCGACCTTGTTGATGACCAGGATCACCTTCGAGGCCTCCGGGATCACCGCCAGCACCTTGCGGTCGTCCTCGGTGAAGCGGCCCGCCTCGATGACGAAGAACACCAAGTCGACGTCGGCGAGCACCTGCGACACCGTGCGGTTCATCGAACGGTTGAGCGCGTTGCGGTGGTGGGTCTGGAAACCCGGCGTGTCGACGAACACGAACTGCGCGCCCGCCTCGGTGAGGATGCCGGTGACGCGGTGGCGGGTGGTCTGCGCCTTGCTGGACACGATGCTGATCTTCTGGCCGATGAGGCGGTTGAGCAGGGTCGACTTGCCGACGTTGGGGCGGCCGACGATGGCGACGAAGCCGGCACGAAAGCCGTCCTCGCCCGTGGGCACTTCGCTGGGGGGGTTCTGGGGCGCGTCGCTCATTTCTTTCTCACCGCGGCGAGCGCGAGCTCGGCCGACTGTTGTTCGGCGATGCGCCGGCTCGGGCCGCGGCCCAGCGTGCGTACCGCAAGTTTGGGGATCTCGCAGGCGACCTCGAACTCCTGTGCGTGGGCTTCGCCGACGATCTCGACCATGGTGTAGGTGGGCACCGGGATGCGGCGCGCCTGCAGCCACTCCTGCAGCGCCGTCTTGGGGTCCTTGCTCGGCTTGCACGGATCGACCTCGGCGATCAAGGGCGCGTAGAGCCGATCGATCACTCCCTTCGCAGCCTCGAAGCCCGCATCGAGGTAGACCGCCGCAAACAGCGCCTCGAGCGCATCGGCGAGGATGGACGGGCGCCGGCTGCCGCCCGACTTGAGTTCGCCCTCGCCCAGGCGCAGACAGTCTCCGAGCTCGAGCTCGAGCGCGAGGCGGTGCAGCGTGTCCTGGCGCACCAGCGAGGCGCGCACCCGCGACAGCTCGCCCTCGCGCAGCTCGCCGAAGCGCCCGAACAGCGCGATCGACACCACGCAGTCGAGGATGGCGTCGCCGAGAAACTCGAAGCGCTCGTTGTTGGGCTGCCCGAAGCTGCGGTGGGTCAGCGCCTCTTCAAGAAGGCGCCGGTCGGCAAACGCATGGCCCAGGCGCGCCTGAAGTCGGTCCGGCATCGTCGGGTCAGCGCGACGCGCTGCTCGGATTCAGGTCGATCGACAGGCTGACGTTGGCCAGCAGCGGCACCTTGCGGGTGTACTCGACCTCGACCACCGTCCGCGGGCCCGACTTGTCGATATTCAGGTCCGTGCCGCTCACGCTGTGGATGTCGTCGATCTGTCCGCGACGATCGAAGCCACGGCGCAGCTCGATCAGGCTGGCGCCCTTGTCCGCCTCGTCAGCGAGCACGCCGAGGATGCGCTTGATCGCGAAGTACTCGTTGACGACCGGCACCGTACGGAAACCGACCACCAGCACGAAGGCCGCGAGCACGCCGGTCACCAGCACACCGAGCAGCGTGAGCCCGCGCTGCGAATGCATCTTCATCCCTGCCTCCATTCAGTCGAAGCCGCCGATCCGCTTCATGTCGCCGAAGTTGAACCAGATGAAGAAGGCGCGGCCGACGATGTTCTGCTCGGGCACGAAGCCCCAGACCCGGCTGTCGCTGCTGGCGTCGCGGTTGTCGCCGAGCACGAAGTAGTGGCCCGCGGGCACGGTGCAGCGCACGCCCGCATGCACGTAGGTGCAATGCTCGCGACCGGGGAAGTTGAGCACCTGCGGCACGTAGGCCGGCGCGTCGCGCTCGATCAGCACCGAGTGCTCGACCTCGCCGAGCTTCTCGACGTATTTCGGCGAGTAGTACAGGCGGTCGGGATGCAGGTAGCTGCCGTCCTCGCGGATCGGCACCGCCTCGCCGTTGATGACGAGGCGCTTGTCGATGTACTCGACACGGTCGCCGGGCAGGCCGACCACGCGCTTGATGTAGTCCATCGACGGATCGGCCGGGTAGCGGAACACCATCACGTCGCCGCGCTGCGGATCGTTCACCGCGACGACCTTCTGGTTGATCACCGGCAGGCGGATCCCGTAGGTCCACTTATTGACCAGGATGAAGTCGCCCACCAGCAGGGTCGGGATCATCGAGCCCGAAGGGATCTTGAAGGGCTCGACCACGAAGGAGCGCAGGCCGAACACGATCAGGATCACCGGGAAGAAGCTCGCACCGTACTCGACCCACCACGGGTCGGGCGTGCCGGCCGGGCGCAGCTTGCGCGCGTGGAAGCGGTCGAGGAACCACAGCACGCCGGTGGCGATCAGCAACAGGAACAGGATCAGGGCAAAATTCATGCGGTTTCCGTCGTGGGCCGGCCCGCTGCGGGCCGGCGTCGATCACTTGCCTTCGTCGGTGCGCAGCACGGCGAGGAAGGCTTCCTGCGGGATCTCGACGTTGCCGACCTGCTTCATGCGCTTCTTGCCTTCCTTCTGCTTCTCGAGCAGCTTCTTCTTGCGCGAGATGTCGCCGCCGTAGCACTTGGCGAGCACGTTCTTGCGCAAGGCCTTGATGGTCTCGCGCGCGATGATGTGCGCGCCGATCGCCGCCTGCACCGGCACGTCGAACATCTGGCGCGGGATCAGGCCGCGCAGCTTGGCGGCGAGCTCGCGGCCGCGATACTGCGCGCTCGCGCGGTGCACGATCACCGACAAGGCATCCACCTTCTCGCCGCCCACCATGAGGTCGAGCTTGACGAGGTCGGCCGTGCGGTACTCCTTGAAATCGTAGTCGAGCGAGGCGTAGCCGCGCGACACCGACTTGAGCTTGTCGAAGAAGTCCATCACGACCTCGTTCATCGGCATCTCGTAGATCAGCTGCACCTGGCGGCCGTGGTAGCGCATGTCGATCTGGTTGCCGCGCTTCTGGTTGCACAGCGTGATCACCGGGCCGACGTAGTCCTGCGGCATGAAGATCGTCGCGGTGATGATCGGCTCGCGGATCTCCTGGTACTTGCCCGGCTCGGGCAGCTTGGCCGGGTTCTCGATGCGGATGATCGAGTTGTCGTTGAGCACCACCTCGTACACCACCGTCGGCGCGGTGGTGATCAGGTCCATGTCGAACTCGCGCTCGAGGCGCTCCTGCACGATGTCCATGTGCAGCAGGCCGAGGAAGCCGCAGCGGAAGCCGAAGCCGAGGGCCTGCGAGACTTCCGGTTCGAACTGCAGCGAGGAGTCGTTCAGGCGCAACTTCTCGAGCGAGTCGCGCAGCTGGTCGTACTCGGAGGACTCCACCGGATACAGGCCGGCGAACACCTGCGGCTTGATCTCCTTGAAGCCGGGAAGCGCCGCACTTGCGGGCTTGTTGGCGAGCGTGATGGTGTCGCCCACCTTGGCCGCCTCGATTTCCTTGATGCCGGCGATGACGAAGCCGACCTCGCCCGCGCGCAGCGCGTCGCGGCTGACCGAGTGCGGCGTAAACACCCCCACCTGGTCGCACGGATACTGCAAACCGTTCGACATCAGCAGGATGCGGTCCTTGGGCTTGAGCTCGCCATCGACCACGCGCACCAGCATCACCACGCCGACGTAGTTGTCGAACCAGGAGTCGATGATCAGCGCCTTCAGCGGCCCGTCGGGCTCGCCCTTGGGCGGCGGCACGCGGGCCACGATGGCCTCGAGCACCTCCTCCACGCCCAGGCCGGTCTTGGCTGAACACAGGATGGCCTCGGAGGCATCGACGCCGATCACGTCCTCGATCTCGCCGCGCGCATTCTCGGGGTCGGCTGCGGGCAGGTCGATCTTATTGAGCACCGGCACCACCTCGACATCGAGGTCGAGCGCGGTGTAGCAGTTGGCCACGGTCTGCGCCTCGACGCCCTGCGAGGCATCGACCACCAGCAGCGCGCCCTCGCAGGCGGCGAGCGAGCGGCTGACCTCATAGGAAAAGTCGACGTGCCCCGGCGTATCGATCAGGTTCAGGTTGTAGACCTGGCCGTCCTTCGCCTTGTAGTGCAGGGCTGCGGTCTGCGCCTTGATCGTGATGCCACGCTCGCGCTCGATGTCCATCGAGTCGAGGACCTGCTCCTCCATCTCGCGCTCGGACAGGCCGCCGCAGAAGTGGATGAGTCGGTCGGCCAGGGTCGATTTGCCGTGGTCGATGTGGGCGATGATGGAGAAGTTTCGGATGTGCTTCATTTGAAACGAAAAAGGTGCCTTTCAGCACCCGTTTCGGAAAGGATTCGGTTGGTCGCTGGCCGGGTTCGGTCCAGCGCGTCAGGCCCGCGATTCTAGCGGAAAACCGCCCAGATAAGCGCGTACGGCGGCCTCGTCGAGGTGATAGTGGCAAAGTTCGTGTTCGCCGTGCAGCAGCACCGGGACCCACTCGCCCCAGCGCGCCTCGAGATCGGGGTGCTGGTCGACGTCGATGACCTCGATGTCCCAGCCGGCCG
Organism: Thauera phenylacetica B4P; assembly: GCF_000310225.1. Taxonomy (GTDB): domain Bacteria; phylum Pseudomonadota; class Gammaproteobacteria; order Burkholderiales; family Rhodocyclaceae; genus Thauera; species Thauera phenylacetica. Next base: position 9,656 of record NZ_AMXF01000055.1, on the reverse strand, counting down.
CGTCGGCCAGCGGGCGCAAGGCGTCCACGAGGTCGTGGCACAGGTGGCACCACTCCCGGCTCATCACGGTGAAGCGCTGTTCCACTGCCGGACAGCTCACTTTTCGGCGCGCAGGCTGACGTAGGACGAAGCCTCGCCGCGCCCGACCAGCACGGTGACCTGCTGCCCGGGCTGGAGCGCGGCGACCGCGCGCTCGAAGTCCTCGACACGATCGAGCGCGAGCTGGCGCCCCTCCGTGACGATCGCCAGCACGAGGTCGCCGGCGACGATCTCGGCACGCGCCGCGGGCCCCTCCGCGCGCTGCACGAGCAGCCCGTGGGTGATCGAGCGCTCGCGCCGCTGCTGCGCCGTCGGTGCGGCGAGCTCGAGGCCGAGGCGATTGGTCGCCCCCGCAGCCGAGCCGAGCGTCTCGGGCTCGACCTCTTCCTCGGGGTCGCGCCACTCGCCGAGCGTCACGCTCAGCGCGCGCGGCGCACCGTCGCGGTAGATGGTCACCTCGACCTTGCTGCCCGGGCGCGCCGCCGCGACGATGCGCGGCAGATCCGCCGAACTCTCGATGCTGCGCTCGTTGAAGCGCACGATGACGTCGCCCTGCACGATGCCGCCGAGCGCCGCCGGGCCGCCCGCCTCCACGCTGCTGACCAGCGCCCCGGCCGGGCGCGGCAGGCCGAAGCTGTCGGCGAGGTCGCGGGTGACCTCCTGGATGGAGACGCCGATGCGCCCGCGCTCCACCCTGCCCTTCTCGCGCAGTTGCTGCTGAACATCCATCGCCACGTCGATCGGGATCGCGAAAGACAGGCCCATGAAACCGCCGGTGCGGCTGTAGATCTGCGAGTTGATGCCGACCACCTCGCCACGCAGGTTGAACAGCGGCCCGCCGGAGTTGCCCGGATTGATCGCCACGTCGGTCTGGATGAAGGGCACGAAGTTCTCGTCGGGCAGGCTGCGCCCCTTGGCGCTGACGATGCCGGCGGTCACGGACTGCTCGAAGCCGAAGGGCGAGCCGATCGCGAGCACCCACTCGCCCACCGCGAGCGCCTCGGGGTCGCCGAGCACGACGTGCGGCAGCGCCTTGGCCTCGATGCGGATCAGCGCGACGTCGCTGCGCGCGTCGGCGCCGATCACGGTGGCGTCGAACTCGCGCTTGTCGGCGAGACGCACCACGATGCTCTCGGCGGCCTCGACCACGTGCGCGTTGGTGAGGATGTAGCCGTCCGCGCTGATGATGAAGCCCGAGCCGAGCGACTTGTCGTCGGGCTCCGCCCCCGGATACTCGGGCATGCGCGGGATGAACTTGCGGAAGAACTCGAACATCGGATCCGATTCATCGAGCTCGGGCAGGCGGAAGGGCTGTTTCTGCGGCTGCGCGGCGGCCTGGGTGGCGCTGATGTTGACCACGGCAGCCCCCTGCGACGCCACCAGGCGGGTGAAATCGGGCAGCACGACCCCGTCGACCGCACGCGTCGGCTGCGCGACGAGCATCAGCAGCAGGCCGATCAGGAAGACGAGCGCGCTCGTGGGCGCCGCGCGCAGGCGAGGGTCGAGGCTCATTGCAGGACGCGCAGCCGGCGGCTGCAGTCTTCCTCGACCGAGAGCTCCATGCTCAGGCTGTTGCGCCAACTGCGGCTGCGCGGCAGGACGCGGTTGATTACCCACGCCAGCGCCAACCCCGCCACCGCCCCCGCCAGGCCCCAGGCGTCGCCATGTTGCGCACCACCCGTCAGGCTGCCGAGCGCGGCACCGACCAGCAGCAACAGCGTCCCCAGCCCGTAGCTCGCCAGCGCGGCTCGCAAGGGCGCACCGTCCGGGATGCGGATCACCACCGCATCGCCAACCGCGAAGCGCGTGTCGACCGGCATGGAGAACTCGTCCTTGGGCATGCCGAAGGCGTGTGAGAGCTGCACCGAGCCGCAACCGCCGGGCTCGTCGCAACGCCCGCAGCCACCCTGCTTGCCGCTGAGCTTGACCCAGGCCTGGCCATTCTCGATGCGCAGGATGCGGGCGCGTGCTTCCATCATCGTGCCTCCGGCCGGATGCTCTCGCCGACGCGACGTACCGCCGCCTCGGGCGCCTCGCCGAGCGCGGTAACCAGGTGGCCGTCGATCGCGCGCTTGAAGATGTTGATTGCGCCGCTCGACAGCGGCCCCAGACCTGCCTTCGAGCCCTCGCCGACCGGCTCGATGAACACCGAGATCGCCGCCAGCCCGTCGCTGAACACCATATGCACCGCTTCGCCACGCTCGCGGCCCAGCGGACGCTTCATCACCGAGGTGAGCGTGTAGCCCGGGACCGCCGGCTCCAGCACCCAGCCCGCCGCCTCCACGGGCATGTTGCTGCCACGGGCGTTGAGCATGCGCCAGCCTTCGCCGGTCTCGAAACGCGACTCGAGCAGCGCGTCATCCACCTCGCCGCCGATGCGCACCTCGCTGAAGCTGAACTGCTCGATCACGCCACCGTGATGGTCCAGCGTGCGCGACTTGAGCAGCAGGCCCGACTGCGTGTCGGCCCACAGGACATGGCCGTAGCGGAGTTCATCCTTGGGTTCGAGCACGAGGGCCTGGGCTTCCAGCCCGGCCACGCGCCCCACCTCGCCCTTGCGCACGCGATAGTTCTCGGCGAGTCCGGTCGGCGACACCGGCAGGCGCGCCGGGAAGGCCCGCCTGCCCTGGGCCTCGTCGATGATCACGGTACGCTCGTCGGGCAGCACGCAACGCACCTCGGCGCCGCGGCGGATGATCTCGCGCGGGCTGCCGTCGAGCACCTCGAGGCGCTCGTGCTCGCCGGCGGCGTCGACCCGGTGGGCGATGCGCGAGGTCTCGACGTGGCCACCGGACTGGTATACGAAGGTGCCGACGTAGTTGAGGCGCTGTCCCGCGTTCGAGATGCGCCCCAGCCAGGACAGGGGGTCGGTCGGATGCTCGGCGAACGCCGGACCCTGCGCGAGCAGCGCGCAGAACCCGAGCATGACGGGGAACAACCTCATCGAGCTCCGCCCTCGCGCGTGTCGGAAACGGTGCGGACATACTGCACCCCGGCCGGCATCGGCCCGCCGCGGGTTAGGCCCTGGTGGGCGAAGAGATATTCGCGCATCGGATCGGCCGCCGGCGCGGCGACCGGACGCACCTTCGTGGAATTGACGAGCTGGATCGGCGAAGCGGCAACCGCCATCTGCGGCGCCGGCGCGTCCTGCCTGTACAGGCTCGCCGCCACCAGGCCCACCGCCGCCACGCCCATCACCGAGGCCGCGAGCGGCATCAGGCGATGCACCAGCCCGCGCTGCGTCACCGCCGCCGGCTGCGCGCGAGGAGCGAGCAAGGTCGGCTCATCCTCCAGGCTTGCCATGACACGGGAGACGAAATCGCCGGAACCGGGGCCGTCACCACGCAGGCTGTCGCCGATCAGGCAATAGGTGTCCCAGTCCCTTCGCAGCGAAGCATTCTTGCGCATGCCGTCGAACACCGCACGCATGCCCTGGTCGTCGAGATCTCCGTCGAACAGCGCCGACACTTTGTCCTTCATGCTTGCACCTACCAACGTTTGTCCGGGGCCGTGTCCAGCAGGGGCCGCAGACGTTCAGCTATCGCTTCGCGCGCACGGAAGATCCGCGAGCGCACCGTCCCAATCGGGCATTCCATGATGCCGGCGATCTCCTCGTAGCTGAGCCCTTCGAGCTCCCGAAGGATGATCGCCGTCCTCAGTTCCTCGGGCAGTGCGGCCATCGCGTCTTCCACGGTCTCGCCGATCTGGCGGGTCATCAGCAGCCGCTCGGGCGTGTTGATGTCGCGCAGCTGATCGCCGTCCTCGAAGGTCTCCGCTTCCTCAGAGTCGAAACTCGTCGAAGTCGGGGCCCTGCGGCCCTGGGAGACCAGGTAGTTCTTCGCCGTGTTGATGCCGATGCGGTACAGCCAGGTGTAGAAAGCACTGTCACCCCGAAACGAACCCAGCGCTCGATAGGCCTTGATGAAGGTCTCTTGCGCCACGTCCTCGACTTCTGCCTGGTCGCGGATCAGCCTCGACAACAGCCGATTCAGCTTGCGCTGGTACTTGGATACCAGCAGACCGAACGCCTGTTTGTCGCCGCGTTGAACACGCTCGACGAGTTGCTGATCGAGTTCCCGATCGCTCATGGGTTCCTGTTGATTCCGGGGAATTCAAAAATTTGAAGATCCCGGATTATAAGCGAGCGGGGCACGACCTCAGCAGAAATCGAAGACACTGGAACTGACAGGGGCAGGTGGAAATAGTTCAGGCACACGGAAGCTCGTCCGCGCAAGGCCGCGGCCCCCCGCGCCCGGCGGCCTGTCACCGCATGCTATATTTCCCCTCCCGCAAATCCCGCCCGAGCGACATCTTGCTGAAACAGTACGACGTACTCATTCTTGGCAGCGGCACCGCCGGCCAGTCGATGGCCCTTCGTCTGGCGGACCGCCTGCACGTGGCGCTCGTGACCAAGCGCGATCTCGCCGACAGCGCGAGCAACTGGGCGCAGGGCGGCATCGCCGCGGTGCTCGACAATACCGACAGCATCGAAGCCCATATCCAGGACACCTTCGTCGCCGGCGCCGGCCTGTGCAACCCGACGTCGACCCGCTTCGTGGTCGAGAACGGCAAGCGCGCGATCGAATGGCTGATCGACCGCGGCGTACCCTTCACCCGCGAGGCGGACTCCCAACTCGGTTACCACCTCACGCGCGAGGGCGGCCACTCGCATCGGCGCATCATCCACGCCGCCGACGCCACCGGCGCCGCGGTGCAGGCCACGCTCGGCGACCATGTGCGGCGGCATCCGAACATCGACATCTACGAGCATCACATCGCGGTCGACCTGATCACCGGTGACAAGCTCGGCCAGCCGGGCGCAGGCTGCCTCGGCGCCTACGTGCTCGACATCGAGGGCGAGCGCGTGCTCACCTTCTCCGCACGCAACACGGTCATCGCCACCGGCGGCACCGGCAAGGTGTACCTGTATACGACCAACCCCGACGTCGCCACCGGCGACGGCGTCGCGATGGCCTGGCGCGCGGGCTGCCGGGTGGGAAACATGGAGTTCATCCAGTTCCACCCGACCTGCCTGTACCACCCGCAGGCGAAGTCCTTCCTGATCTCCGAGGCGGTGCGCGGCGAAGGCGGCCTGCTGAAGCTGCCCGACGGCACCCGCTTCATGCCCGATCACGACCCGCGCGAGGAGCTCGCCCCGCGCGACATCGTCGCGCGCGCGATCGACTTCGAGATGAAGAAGCGCGGCATCGACTGCGTCTACCTCGACATCAGCCACAAGCCGGCCGACTGGCTGCGCGGCCACTTCCCCAACATCCACGCGCGCTGTCTGGAGCTCGGCATCGACATCACCCGTGAGCCGATCCCGGTCGTGCCTGCGGCGCACTACTCCTGCGGCGGCATCATGACCGACCTCGCCGCACGCACCGACGTGCCCGGGCTCTACGCCGTGGGCGAGTCGGCATGCACGGGACTGCACGGCGCCAACCGCCTGGCGAGCAACTCGCTGCTCGAGTGCCTGGTCTTCGGCGAGGCCGCGACCGAGGACATCCTCTCCAAGGAAAAGGCGCCTGCGCCGGTACTGCCGGACTGGGACGACAGCCGGGTCACCGACGCCGACGAGGAGGTGGTGATCTCGCACAACTGGGCGGAGCTGCGCCGCTTCATGTGGGACTACGTCGGCATCGTGCGCACCAACAAGCGCCTGCGTCGGGCCCAGCACCGCATCCGCCTGCTGTCGCGCGAGATCGACGAGTTCTACTCGAACTTCCGCGTCAGCAACGACCTGATCGAGTTGCGCAACCTGGTGACCACGGCCGACCTGATCGTGCGCTGCGCGCTCAAGCGCAAGGAGAGCCGCGGCCTGCACCACTCGCGCGACTATCCCGAGACCCTGCCGAAGGCGCGCGACACCGTCCTTCGTCCTCAAGCGCCGCGGCCCCGCAAGCGCTGAACACCCGCGCCGTCGCGCCCTGCCATGAACCGTCGGCGCAGGGTCGCGTCAGGGCACGGCCTCCCCTTGCGGGACCCGCCCGGAGCGGTGGCGCAACCAGACCCTGAGCAGGCGGAAACTGCCGGCGGAGAGATTGTCGGGGACGAGGAAGAGCCTGCGCGTGCGCGATGGCGCGTGCTCGCCCGCCGACATCGCCAGCGGAACCAGCACGAACCACGCCGCCATCGGCAGCACCACCTGCGAACCCGCGTGCACGCGGTACAGCCCCCCTGCCCCCTCCGGCTCGCTCAGCAGCTCGAGCGCACCTTCGCGCTCCAGCCACACCGTGCAACCCTCCAGCCTGGCCTGTGAGCGCAGGCCGCGAAAAAGCGACGCCAGCAGCAGCCCCCAGGCGCAGGCGGCGATCAGCCGATCCGCGCCTCCCCCACCCCACTCGCGGAAAGCGGGGACATGAAAAAGCGCCAGTGCGGCCGCGACATGCACGACCCACACCGACGCTCTCATTGCCCTCGAGCCGCGCAGCTTCAGTTCGACCGGGAACTGCATGCCGCGCCGCCGCGCAGGAGGCTCACACCCGGCGGAACACCAGGGTGCCGTTGGTTCCGCCGAAGCCGAAGTTGTTCTTCAGGGCCACGTCGATCTTCATCTCGCGGGCGACGTTGGCGCAATAGTCCAGGTCGCACTCGGGGTCCTGCTCGAAGAGATTGATCGTCGGCGGCGAGATCTGGTGGTACACCGCGAGGGCGGTGACGACCGACTCGAGACCGCCGGCGCCGCCGAGCAGGTGGCCGGTCATCGACTTGGTGGAGTTCACCACCAGCTTCTTCGCCACATCCACGCCGAAGGCCAGCTTGATCGCATCGGTCTCGTTCTTGTCGCCGAGCGGGGTCGAGGTGCCGTGCGCGTTGAGGTAATGCACATCGTCGCCATTGACACCGGCGTCCTTCATCGCATTGACCATGCTGCGGCGCGGACCGTCGGTGTCGGGCGCGGTCATGTGGTAAGCGTCGCCGCTCATGCCGAAGCCGGCCACCTCGGCGTAGATCCGTGCGCCGCGGCGCTTGGCATGCTCGTATTCCTCGAGCACCATCACGCCGGCGCCCTCGCCGAGCACGAAGCCGTCGCGCCCCTTGTCCCACGGCCGGCTGGCGGTGGCGGGATCGTCGTTGCGGGTCGACAGCGCCTTGGCCGAGCCGAAGCCGCCGATGGCGAGGTTGGTCACGGTGGACTCGGCGCCGCCGCACACCATGACGTCGGCGTCGCCGTAGCCGATCATGCGCGCACCCATGCCGATCGCGTGCAGACCGGTGGTGCAGGCGGTGACGACCGCGAGGTTGGGCCCCTTCATGCCGAACATGATCGAGAGGTTGCCCGAGATCATGTTGATGATGGTGCCCGGAATGAAGAAGGGCGAGATCTTGCGCGGGCCGCCGGCGAGGAAGTCGTTATGCGTCTCCTCGATCATCGGCAGGCCGCCGATCCCGGAGCCGATGTTGATGCCGATGCGGTCGGCGTTCGCCTCTGTGACCTCGATGCCGGAGTCGCGGATGGCCTGGATGCCCGCGGCCATGCCGTAGTGGATGAAGACATCCATGCGGCGCGCTTCCTTGGGCGACAGGTAGACGGACACGTCGAAGTCCTTCACCTCGCCGGCGATGCGGGAGGCGAAGTTGCTCGCGTCGAAACGGGTGATCGGACCGATGCCGCTCTTGCCGGCGATCAGGTTGGACCAGGCTTCGGTAACAGTATTGCCGACAGGCGAGATCACGCCCAGACCGGTGACGACGACTCTACGACGCGACACAGGCGACTCCGTTGAAATCGTTGGGGAAAATCAAGCCTGTCCGGTTGCCGCCGCGATGCGCGGTAACCCGGACAGGGTGCGCTGTGGAAGCGCCTTGGATTACTTCTTGAGGTGGGCGTTGACGTAGTCGATCGCCTGCTGGACGGTGGTGATCTTCTCGGCCTCTTCGTCCGGGATCTCGCACTCGAACTCTTCTTCCAGCGCCATGACCAGTTCCACGGTGTCCAGCGAATCCGCGCCCAGATCATCGACGAACGAAGACTCGGTCTTGATCTCCGATTCGTTCACGCCAAGTTGCTCAGCGACGATCTTCTTGACGCGCTGTTCGATGTTCTCCATGAACCAACTCCTTCCTGAGGGTGACAGGTGAATGTAAAAAGCCGGCGTATTCTACCAAAACGCCGCAGAACCGCTATCCCGACGCGAATCAGGACATATACATGCCGCCATTGACGTGCAGGGTGGTGCCCGTCACGTAGGCGGCAGCGGGGGAAGCGAGGAACGCCACGGCGCCGGCGATTTCGTCCGGACGGCCGAGACGACCCAGCGCGATGTTGCCGAGCAGGGCGTCGCGCGCGGCCTCGGGCAGCGCGCGCGTCATGTCGGTGTCGATGAAACCGGGGGCAACGCAATTGACCGTGATGTTGCGGCTGCCGAGCTCGCGCGCCAGCGCGCGCGTCATGCCCGCCACGCCGGCCTTGGCCGCCGCGTAGTTGGCCTGGCCCGGGTTGCCGGAGCTCGCCACCACCGAGGTGATGTTGATGATGCGGCCGTTGCGAGCCTTCATCATGCCGCGCATGACCAGCTTGCTCATGCGGAAGACCGCGCGCAGGTTGGTGTCCACCACCGCGTCCCACTCCTCGTCCTTCATGCGCATGGCGAGGTTGTCGCGGGTGATGCCGGCGTTGTTGACCAGGATGCCGACCGCGCCGAAGCGCTTCTCGACCTCGCCGACCAGGGCTTCGCAGGCCGCCGCGTCGGTCACGTTCAGCGCCATGCCGGCGCCCTGGATGCCGGCCTCGGCGAGCGCCTTGCCGATGTCGGCCGCGCCCGACTCGGAGGTGGCGGTACCGACCACCGTCGCGCCGAGGCGGCCGAGTTCAAGCGCCACCGCGCGGCCGATGCCGCGCGATGCGCCGGTGACCAGGGCGACCTGGCCTTCGAGCGAGAAACTCATGTCTTACCTCACCGCCGCAATGGCTTGTTCCAGGCTCGCCGCGTCGTGCGCCGACCCTCCTTCGACTTCCTTGGCGATGCGCTTGGTCATGCCGGCGAGCACCTTGCCCGGGCCGCACTCGATGACGTGGCTCATCCCGCGCGCCGCCATGGCCTGCACGAGCTCGATCCAGCGCACCGGCGAATAGGCCTGGCGCACCAGGGCATCGCGGATCTTCTCCGGATCGTCGTAGACCGCGACGTCGACGTTGTTGATGACATCGATCCCGGGCTTTACGAGGGTGATGCCGGCGAGGCGCTCGGCGAGGCGCTCGGCGGCCGGCCGCATCAGCGCGCAATGGAACGGAGCGGAGACCGGCAGCAGCACGGCGCGCTTGGCACCCTTGGCCTTCGCGATCTCGCTCGCGCGCTCGACCGCCGCCTTGGCGCCGGCGATGACGATCTGGCCCGGGGCGTTGAGGTTCGCCGCCTCGACGACCTCGCCCTGCGCGGCCTCGGCGCAGGCGGCATGCACCGCGTCGGGCTCCAGGCCCATCACCGCGGCCATCGCGCCCTCGCCCGCCGGCACGGCCTCCTGCATGGCCTGGGCGCGGAAGCGCACCAGCGGCACGGCGTCCTTGAAGGCCAGCGCGCCCGCGGCGACCAGCGCCGAGTATTCACCCAGGCTGTGGCCGGCGACCAGCGCCGGCCTGGCGCCGCCTGCGGCCAGCCAGGCGCGCCACGCCG